>JAHBNG010000173.1 GCA_019217005.1 Chloroflexi bacterium TSY | reverse complement strand
GAAATCCACGAACTGCTTAGACAATTTTGCCAGGAAAAGCTCGCGGAGGAAGCTGGCGAAGAGACGACAACCCGCGACCATCACTGCCACTTTTTTGGCCAGTTTTTGCAGACATGTGAGGCTGATTTATACGGAAAGAGAGAGAGAGAGAGAAATCAGGACAAGGAAGCACTTGAGGCGATTGAAATTGACATCGATAATGCCCGGGCAGGCTGGGATTGGGCCGTTGCCCAGGGGAAGATCGATTCGCTGGCAGATTATTTGGACAGCCTGTCAATTTTTTACGATAGTCGCGGCTGGCAACAGGAAGCAATAAAGAAATTTGGCAGTGTCGCTGGTGTCGTCCGCAAGCAGTCCCCTTCGCCGGAGCAACAGGTGCTGCTCGGGCGAATATTGAGGCACCTGGCAGGCAGATTCCGTCTGCAAGACTCATATGCACAAGCTTACGCTTATATTGAGGAGAGTTTAGCGATTTTTCGTCTGGTGGGGGAAGAGGCTATCGAACCGATGGCCAGGGCCTATGATTCGTTGGGTGGTATAGCCCTGATGAACAACAATGCTGCCGAAGAAGCAGAATTCTATTTTCGAAAAGCCGTGGATCTCCATGAACAGATTAGGAATCAGAGTGGCGCTATGTACTCGTATTACCGTCAGGGGTGGGCCGCACTGAGACAAGGAGACCTTGAGCGAGCGGCCCAGTACCTGAATAAAGGTTTGGCATTTTTCAAACCAAGAGGCCCCGCTCGGTTCGTCTTGTGGATATTGAAGAACCTGGGCGACGTGGCTATCTGTTCAGGCAATCACGCTGAAGCGGGGCAGTACTTTCGAGAAGGCATGGCAATTAGCAAGCAACTTGGTGACCGAGTAGGGGTCGCTTCTTCCCACAAGGCCTTGGGGGTGGTGTTACTGAATCTGGGCCACTATGAAGCGGCCAAAGAGAGCTTTCAGGAGAGTTCAGCCGGTTATCAATTCGTCGGGAACTTGCGGGGAGCCGGGTGGATATTCTCCATGATAGCCTACACAAATATCCTGCAAAACAATATAGCCGAGGCCAAGGCTTATCTTCAGAAATCACGCGATACCGCGATCAAATCAGGTGAACCGACGGCACCATGGTGGTGCTATGCCGTTCAGGCAGAACTGGCACTGGTTGACGCAAAGTACGACCAGACAGAAAAAGAATTTCAGCGGGCGCAAAACCGCTATGAATACATCGGTGACATTGGCTTTTCATGGGGCGTTGCCTGGTGTCGCAACGGCTTGGGCCGAGCAGTGCTGGCGCAAGGTAAAACAGACAGGGCCGAAACCCACTTCCGGCAAGCACTCCAATCTGCCATGGAAGTCCCCTCAATTCCAGAGGCACTGGATGTTCTGGTCGGGTTGGCGGAGACATGGGTGCAGCAGAATGAAGGTGAACGCGCGTTGGCGTTGCTAACGCTGGTTCTGCACCAATCGGCCAGCCGCAAGCATACTGCAGAGCGAGCAGCACAATTGCAAGAAAAACTGGTGACTGACTTGCCGCCAGATAGGGTGACAGCCGCTCAAGCGCAGACAAATGCTATGACGATTGAGGCGACGATAAACGAAATAGTGAGTCTGGTGGAATAAAATCCTTTAAATGGTGATCACGCATATTGATTACGTTCAGCCGGATCGTCTGACAAATATTGCACAATCTCCCATTCCAGGCCAGCCGAATGGGGATCAACAGGAATCCCCTTTCGGTAGCCACCTGCTTCGAGACGCGCAACCACAGCGTCTAAGTCATCAACGACCCACAATAAATGGTTGACGCCATAATTCTTGTAAGGTTGTTGTCGATCCTGGGGCGTTGCATCCAGATGCGGCGCTTGCAAGGCGATATAACAGTGATCGTTACCAATATGCGTCCACCGATAACTGCCTTCCGGCGTTGCATCGTGCCTGACTTGAAAGGTAGGATCAATCACTTTTAGGAAAGCAATGGCCGCATCAATGTCCGGTGCGGTGATGTTAGCGTGTTCAAGATACGTAGTCATTTTTTCCTCCACATTGAATACGAAACTTCGATACAGATCATATCCCAGATTCATCTTGTGGCTATGCTACAGCCATCATTTCTCCAGACTCAATTCTGTTCGGTTGGCGATGTTCATATGCGGGAGAAGTCTTGGCAAACTTTGTCAAGGCGGCCATTGAACGTTCGATGCGTCGCTTTACATCGGGATGAAGCCAGGCTCTCTCCGGGTCAGCTTCATCGCCAGCCGCTAGAATAGCGGAGCCGACCTCAACCGCGTTGATCTCGTAAGTCAGCGTACGGGCCAGACCATCCAATGATAGAAAGCTCTTTTGGCCGCCAGCCCCACCTAGAATAACAAAAGGTCGATAGCGTCGCTCGGGCGTATCCCTTAGCCCATAGTGTAGAAAGTTAGTCAGCACCCCAGACGGCCCCCAGTTATAGACGGGCACTGCGAACACCCAGCCATCAGCCGCGTTGAAGCGTTCGACCAGCAGATCCAGTTCTGGGTCATTGTTTGAGCCAGGGTAGGTCTGAATGTTACGTTCTTTGAGATGGATCAGGTCTGCCATCGCCCCGTCAGCGACCAGATAATCCTGAGCCTGCTGCGCCGCCAGCCGCGAGCGCGATTTGTCAGACTGACTGGCCGAGATGATGACGATATGAGGATTGGTTAGGTTGGTCATCGTTTTATTCCTTTCTTTAGCTTGGTATAGATATGGTTGATGGTTGATAGTCGCACAGACCGCTATCAACCATCAACCATCCACGATTAACCACTTGTCGGTTTGAGGCAATGCTTCGCTGTATAGTTACCTTATTCCTAAGGGCCTAACCAGGCACGGTGAACTGCCCAACCATACCCAACATATGGTGGCGTTGACCGTCTTGCTGAGTCGAGGGAAGAAAGCAGACCAGCCCATAGGTTGCACCAGCTTCGAACTCTACCTCGAGATAGTTTTGCGTCACCGTGTCAAAGGCAGCAGTTCCGGCTACTGACCTACCTGGCGGTGGGCCTTCAGGCGCGTCGGGGGCCAGCGCAGCCAGGAAGTCCTGGACCGTTGCTCCCTTATTCAGCTTGATGAATATAACTTCATGTGCCTCTTGGGGGCCGCTATTAATCACCTGAATCGTGTGGCTGCCCGCGGTGACAGCTTCGTAGTCGAAGATAAAAGCATAGTCGACCAACTCTATCGCCATATCTGCTGTAGGTGGTGCTGTCTCGGCGTCGCTTTCTTCAACGATTAGCGGCATGAAATAGCCTTTGGCCATGCCAGGGACGCCGTCAGCTCCGGGTACCGGGTCAATCACAATATATTGACCCGCGGACAGGTTCACCGTGACAGTTCTACTTGTGCCGGGCTGGACGCCTGAAACGCCTCCATAGGCAGTCATCCATTCCGCGTGTCCACGCATTCCCGCTTCGATGGCGGCAAATACATCATCCATTGTCTTGTCATCGTCCAGCCGCAGGAATGCCGCCTGTCGTCTTCCGTCGCTCTCATTGATTACAGTGACCTCAGTCCAACCCGCTGGCACTGATTCTGGTGTGTCCCAGCCTTCGGCAGTGGCGGTGATGATCAATTCGTGAAGGGTGCTCCCTGATGTACTGCTGGCAGAAACAGCAGCAGGTTCTAACGGAACACATGCGCTCGTAACGAGCAAGCTGAGTAAAACGATTGTGAGATAGATACGGTTCATTGATCTGCTCCTTGTTTGGTAATTGAGTGGATTGTTGATTCGATTCATGATTTATGCTCCTTATGTGAAACGTGGTGCGTGAACTCACGAATCACGCTTCACGCTATCATTGATTCACGTCTCCACTATAACCAATTCTGCATTCCAGCATAAGATCAATTGTGATACAATAGCGGTACAGAATGCGATACAAAGCGCGATACAACGTCTGATACACGCGATATACAATGCGCAATCGATGACTATATCGTGATTCGTGTCGAGTGGGTCCACTTGACACGAATCACGAATCATGGGCCTGGGTAATTACTTTCGTGGAATGACCAAACTGTTAACTGAATGTCAAAAGGTGAGGACCGATGACGGACAAAACGTTCGGCTCCTGGCTCAAGCTCCAACGCACGGCCTTGGATCTGTCGCAGCAAGAGCTGGCAGACCAGGCCGGCTGTTCGGTCGTGACCATCCGCAAATTGGAATCAGATGAGCGAAAGCCGTCTAAACAGTTGGCTGACCTTTTGGGAAGTTGTCTGAATGTCCCAGAGACGGAACGCAGCCGAGCCAATTGTCGCTTGATGATGTGCCGTGGAAGCTGGCAACGCCTCTTGTTCACACTCAGTCAGGCATCCTTACGAAGTCATTTACCCCAGCGAAAAAGCCACAACCCGAAAGTGTCAATCGGCACAATCTGCCAGATATCTCGACCCTGTTTATTGGTCGTGAGATAGAATTAACCAGACTTGCCGACTTGCTGTCTGACCCGAATATCCGCTTATTGACCATCGTCGGCCCTGGCGGTATCGGCAAGACACAGCTCGCCCTGGCTGTGGGCAAAGAAGAGTTGGCAAAAACGAATTTCCCCGACGGTCTCTATTTTGTTTCGCTAGCACCGCTCTCTGAGCCAGCCGCGATCATTCCGGCTATTGCCGAAGCGGTCGGATACCCGTTTCAAAATGATGGACGGTCGCCGCAACAGCAGCTTTTCGATTACTGCCAGCAGAAAACCATGCTCCTTCTGCTGGATAACTTTGAGCACTTGCTCGACGGGGCAACGTTGATCGCTGATCTTTTACAGCAGGCACCACGGGGTGGTTCATTTTAGGCGGACAATTAGGTTTACATTTTTGCAAAGAGAAAAGATGTTTATATTTTCTAATTTGAGCCATGCTCAGGCAGAAAATGACCTCATATAGATTTTTGTCTATGTATCAAAAGTGTAAACCTAATTCTGAACCACCCCAGCACCACACGTCAAAATCCTGGCGACCTCGCGCGAACGGTTGAACTTATATGAAGAACAACGGTACTTGTTGCAGGGGTTGACGATTCCAGACTTGGCAGGGGAGGCGATTGCCGAAAGCGCAGCCGTCACCTTGTTTGTGCAGAGTGCGCGACGCGGACAACCCGACTTCAAGCTTGCTCCCGCCGATTTCCCCCATGTGGTCGATATTTGCCGTCTGGTCGAGGGCATGCCGCTGGAGCTGGCTGCCTCGTGGGTGGAGATGCTCTCGCTCGATGAGATTGTTAGTGAAATTCAACAAAGTCTCGATTTTTTGGAAACGGAATTGCGGAATGTTCCCGCGCGTCATCAGAGTATGCGGGCGGTGTTTGATACGTCTTGGCAGGGCTTGAGCGAGGCAGAGCAGGTAACCTATGCCCAGCTATCGGTCTTCCGGGGCGGCTTTACCCAAGCGGCGGCCAGCGCGGTGACCGAGACTACGTTGCGCACGTTAGCCAGGTTGGTGCATAAGTCACTCTTACGCTACAGCCAACGTCAAAAGCGTTACGAAATCCACGAATTGCTCCGACAATACGCGGCAGAACATCTTACGCAGCAGAGCAGCAAGAGTCCAGAAACGTTAAATGAATCTGCTGTACGCGACCGTCACGCGGCCTATTACTGTGACTTTCTCCAGCAGCGTGAAGCGGCCCTGAAAGGGAGTCGTCAGCAAGAAGCCTTAGCGGAGGTTGAAGCTGACCGTGAAAATGCCAGCATTGCCTGGCAGTGGGCCGTCGAGCAGACCCAGATAAGGCAACTTGAGCAAGCGTTGGTTTCATTAGCCCTCTTTTATCAGTGGCATGGTCATCTCCGCGCAGGTGAGATGATGTGCCGGATTGCCACTGAGCAGTTAGCGATAACCTTGGCTGATATAGAACGCGTCGATCAACCTTCAGTACACACAAGTCAACCCCGCCTGCTTGTTAACCTCTTAACTTGGCAAGGCATTTTTAACATCGCTTTGGCGCAACATGAGCTAGCCCAACAAACACTCCAACAGGCGGAAAACATCCTTGCTAGCCCCATCCTGCGGGATCAGGACACCACGCCAGAACGCGCCTTCTTACTCCTAGCCCTATCAGACGGCACAAGTAATGAATATTTGAGGCCTGATGCCCAGACTCTGTTCATTCAGAGTCTGGCTTTGTACCGTCAAATGGATGACCGCTGGGGCATAGCCTATGCCCTGGAATTATTAAGCCATAAGCACCGAACCGGAAGCAACCCTGATAAGGCTGTACAATTGATGGAAGAGTGTGTAGCAATCCGCCAGCAGCTGAACGATCCACGGGGCATTGCCAGAGCTTACAGTCTCTTAGGCCATATGATCTTGTTTGCGGGCCAAATCGAGGTCTCTGAACGATATCTAAGAAAGAGTTTGGCTTTATTTGAATCCATGGATAGTCAGGCTGACCTGGCCCGTAACTATGAAGCTTTGAGTGTCAACTTCCAGTTTGGCGGCAAGTTTCGCGAATCTGTCGCTGCGGCTGAGGCGTGTCGGGCGATCCAGGAAGCATTAGGTATACCGCACGAATCAAGTACGGCCGACGTTAGCATGACCCGATCGAAAGTAAACTTGGGTCTTTATGAGGAAGCTCGGCGGCAAGCTGAAGCAGATTTCATCATATATAAAGCCATGAATCTTCAACTTTACTTTCTGGTAAAAGAAAAGAGATGAGGTGAGAAATGTGACAAAAAGCGGTTAGCAGTTCATCCTAAAGGTAGAGAACCCAAAAAGGAGGAAGGAATGCTAACCGCGCCAGAAATAACTATAGCAGTACTGATGAATGTATTGCAAGTAACGCCGATGGGAACAAACGTAAATGTAATGCGTCTGATGTGGGCAATGCTGAATGGGTCGTTTCTGAAAAGTCGAGGAGCAATCCATAGCGCATTGAAAGAAAGCGGGTTTGAAGATGAGGAGCTCCGGCGAAGCTGGTGGAGCTTTCGATATGGATCATGGGATATCACAAGTCTGCTGGGGTCGTGGCAAGAAGAAGTGGAAAGGGAATGGGAGGCAAAAGTTAGAAGGGTACCGAGTGAAAAGCATAGATATCACAGGGTTCTGGCGACCGAAGCTGCAAGGGAAAGTGAACCGACTCTATAACTCAACGGCTCGTCGGGCATTGCCCGCTCATCTTTGGAGTGATGATAAGCTCGGGGGAGATAGGCGGGAAGCGAGTGCCACTGCTCAAGGCAATCATGAGATGCACGGTTGGAACAAAGGAAAGTGAGTTTCGGAAAAAGCTGCTGAAAGAGACGAAGAAATCACTGGAGTCAGACGAAGTGGCGGTGGTCGATGCCGGGTTTACAATCAGAGAAATGCTAGAAAGCGGCATAGACCGATTTGTCCTGCGGGAAGCCATTAACTGCACAGTGCGCCGCAATGAGTTCCCCAAACGCAAAGAAAAAGGCAGACCACCTGAATATGGTGATATTGTGCGTCCGCTCTCTCGCAGCTATAAGGAAAGCGACTCGAGGCTACAACTCCGGACTCGTCTGGTCGCTTTCTCTATAGTGGTCGCCTGATTTGCTATCAAGCATGGCACAATCTCGTCCCCAGAACAACCAAGGTGGATACAGCCAACCGTACCTACTCGATTTACGTCATTCAGGATCCGGCCTACAACACACCTTTGGTTTTGGCGACCGTTATGACTTTGCAGCCTGAAACCATTTATCTTGTCTACCTGGAACGCTGGCCTGTTGAACATCCCCCCTTGGCTTCCAAGCAGATGATTGGCTTACATCGTCAATTTGTTCATGCCGATGAGGCTTGTTTCCGCTTACCTGAACTGGGGCTGCTGGCTGGCAATCTTCTTTCCCATTTAGCCGCTTCTCTTCCTCCCATACCGACTGGCTACTGGGATCGAGAGCCTCAATCCACTCCCGGCAGGCTGCGCCGTGTTCTCTCGAGTGCTCTTTTTCCAACTCCTGACCAACTCGACCCTGACTTTCGGAAAAAGGCCTCGGTTTCACACCATTTACCTAAAGGCGTTCTCGCTCATCGCCGCCTCAATGCCGCTGCTTAAACTAGCCGAGCACTATTTTTACATTTTATCCCGTTTTTTCAGGGTGGATTCTTTTTTCCGCCCCTTTCGGTTTGCCCTTTGTCACTCAAGCCTTTACCAGAAAGTAAAGTTCAATGGCAACTAGCTTTCACCCTTTACAATCTTGGCCGGATCGACCTCGCCGAAGGTGATGTGAGACAAGCCTTAAAACGATTTCAGGAGAGCGCCGCCATACTTAAAAAGACGGGACACCGGCCATTATTGGCGGGTCCCCTCTTCTGTTTGGGACATACATATCTCGCTTTGGGGAAGCGCCAGCAAATGGTCGACATACTCATCGAAGCCTTGAAAACGATATTGGTGACCGGAGCGACCTCACCCAACCACATGCATCCTGAATTGCCAGCCATGGCTCTGCTCCTGGCCGATCAGGGAGAAAATGAGCGAGCTGTCGAATTCTACGCCGCCGCTCTACAGACTCCGTATATCGCCAACTCACGCTGGTATGAAGATATTGCTGGGCGGCACATTGCAGAAGTCGAGGCTACGTTGCCCTTGACGGTGGTTGAAGCAGCAAAGGAAAGAGGTCGGAGACGGGATTTATGGGAAACGACAACTGAAATATTGGCAGCGTTAGAACGTGGCGACTGGTCGGATGGAAGTAAGGAGTAATGCCAGTTACGAGTTACGAATGAAGGACAGTTTTCTAATGCGAAGATCGCACGGTGATGTACGAATCCACGCTCTACATCATAGGATGACCAAGCCACAACCGAAAGTTATCGGTATTCAGTTTGAGAGACTATCTGATTACTGGTAACTGACTACTCAATGTCAAGAAGTTAACCCCATTCCGGCTGCAACGCACGGCGGAATCACAGGCTGAACGTTCGAATGTTCAGGACGCCGTGCATCGCAGTCTCCACTACTCGGGTCAGCCAACGAAGCAGACGGACTCCGCTGTGACACCCTCCGGCAATGGGACGACGGACGACCATTTCCATTCACCTGGCTCCGCTCGAAAGAGCCTTCCACCCGAACAGATTGCCCAGACCGAGGCATCTGGTGCAGGATGGAAGCGCTCCACCATATCAGCCATCGGCTCTTGAGGTGATTTCTGAAGCCCATCGCCGGCTGGCGCCCAGGTTTCGCCGCCATCCTCGGAGACAACGATACGCCCCTGCCGCCCGACAGCTTTGGCCGGGCCGGCTAGGATCAGATTGGGATGCGTGGGCGGGATGAGAATCGCGCGGGTGTAGTCTTCCCGCATCACCTTTCGCCAGGTTTTCCCGCCGTCTTCGGAGAGGGCGACCCCACCCAGTTCGCCGTTGCCCACGTTGCGGCCCCGCAAAGTCGCCCAACCTAGGGCGATTAGGAGGACGTCCGGATTCTCCGGGTGGCCGCTGACGTAGTGGATGTCATCGTCCTGAATATCGCTTCCGTAGAGGTCGATCTGCTCCCACGACTCACCGCCGTCACGGCTCTCCAACAGACCGCCGACTTCGATGGCGGCCAAGATGTGGTCGGGGCGACCGGGCGGGCTGTAGTAATTACGCAGGGCTCCCGCACGCGGCGAATAGGGGAGAAACCAGTCCTCGCTCCCTGGAACAGTGCCGATTCCTATCAGTTCATCCCAGGACTTGCCGTTGTCGGTCGTGCGGAACCCGCGGCCTGGCTCGCAGCCACAGAGGAGAGCACCGTCGTGCTTCGGGCCATCCAGAAAGGTCCGGAGTGCAGTGGCTGTCAGCCCGTCATTGGCTTCCTGCCAAGACGCACCTCCGTCTTCGCTCCGGAAAATCCCTTCTCCATAGCTTCCTGCCAGCACCGTTCCGCCGACCGAGTGTACGGCATAGATTTCGTGATTGTCCAGGCCTAACGGCTCGAGCGACCCGCCGTCCAGCCGGTAAACGCCCTGGTTCGTACCTACATATGTATGAAACATCACAATTGCTCCTTTCGGTGTTCCGGTTTTATCTCACCTCACTACCGCATTGATTCACAACTCCAGTATAGCAGATTCAACCTGCCAATGTAAGGTCAATTATGGAAATCCTGCTTTATCAGGTTGGCTGACAACCAATCTAACCCGATTCATCAGGTCTTTTGTGGCAGGCACCGAATCGGGTGCTCCCTGGGCGCGGTGATGGAGGATCGACTACCATTTGGCGTTTGCCATAACAACGTTGGCAGAATTAGAACGTAGGGATTGGTCAAAGGGGAAAACAGACTGAAAGCAAAAGGCCGCTCTGTGAATGGAGTGGCCTTTTGCTTTCATGGGACGGTTCAAGTGTCCCTAACGCCGTTCTCTATTCTGATGGCTAGTTGAGAACCAGCTTGGACGCAGCGAGAGCAGACCCGATATACCACTTGACAGTTGCTTGGTCGAAATGGCTACCCGTGTCAGCATCGGCTATCCCCACCCCATTCACGACAACACCTAATTGATCACCCGCGCTCACGACGATGCCTGCTGCGTTGAGCGACTCCGCATAATCCACGGTGACTAAGCCAGTGTCTCCATTTCTCGTGTCCCGCTCATCGATATAGTGAGCAAAGGTCTGATATGTCGACATTCCCGCCGGTTTATGTCCCACCTTGATCGATGCGGCATAATTCGCCTCGCCACTGTTGAGAGACCAGACTTCGCTTGTCGTTTGAAATACGATACATGCTTCCGTGGCACTTGCAATCGCACTGGCTAACGCGGCATCAATTACAAGGTGGTATTCGTAGCGAATGATATCTTCCTCGAATCCATTGACGACGATTGCCCACGCTTGCTGTTCAGTGGCAGCTATCAGCTCCTCTACAGTGGCACCAGGGGTAATGGCTGACGGACATGTCGATTGTGCATGTACAGATAGTGAGGTAGAAATCGAACTTAATATCAGAGCGCAAACGAGACAGGTAGTGACGAATAGGACTTTGAAAATTCGATGGTTAAAGCTCATATGTATTCTCCTTTTGTTTTGCGATACATGGGTCATGATTTTGGGTTGGTTGAAAGTAAACATAATAATTCTCCTTGTCGTTCAATTGTTGTGAACGGTTAAAACGATAGGATGTTTTTATATTGCTCTATCCTGATTTCTGTGGTTCGTACGACAGAGCAATGTACGCTTCCAGTATAGCGAATTCGGCATACCAACATAAGGTCAATTGTGATACAATTCGTGGTACAGCGGTGATACAGAGTCTAACAGGTGCAATACAATGACGGACAAAACGTTTGGTGCCTGGCTAAAGCTACACCGAATAGCCCTGGACTTATCGCAACAAGAGCTAGCCGACCAGTCGGGCTGCTCGGTGGTGACCATCCG
Organism: Chloroflexi bacterium TSY; assembly: GCA_019217005.1. Next base: position 13,834 of record JAHBNG010000173.1, on the reverse strand, counting down.
CAAGATTGAGTCCGATGAACGAAAGCCGTCCAAAGAGTTGGCTGAACTCATCGGGCGCTCTCTGAGTGTCCCTGAAGTCGAACGCAGTGCGTTCGTCTCCTTTGCCAGAAATGAAGGTCCGCAGGCGAACCAGTTAGCTTTTGATGATGCCCCGTGGAAGTCGGCAACACCTGCTGTTCACGCTCAGTTTAAAATTGATAATCGGCACCATCTGCCCGCTATCTCGACACTTTTTGTTGGTCGTGAGGCCGAATTGACCAAACTTGGCGACTTATTGGCTGACCCAGCGATACGCTTATTGACCATCGTTGGCCCTGGCGGCATCGGCAAGACACAGCTGGCCCTGGCTGTGGCCCAAGAACAGGTAGCAAATACGAGTTTCCCCGATGGTGTCTATTTTGTCTCGCTCGCGCCCCTCTCCGAGCCGGCCGCGATCATCCCTGCCATTGCCGAAGCGGCGGGATACCCGTTTCAAAATGATGGACGGTCATCAGAGCAGCAGCTTTTCGATTACTGCCAGCAGAAAACGATGCTGCTCCTGCTGGATAACTTTGAACACTTGCTCGACGGGGCAACGTTGATCGCCGATCTTTTACAACAAGCACCGCACGTCAAAGTCCTGGTGACCTCGCGCGAACGGTTAAACTTATACGAAGAACAACGGTACCTTTTGCAGGGTTTAATGCTTCCAGACTTGGAAGGGGACGCGATTGCTGAAAATGCAGCTGTCACCTTGTTTGTGCAAAGTGTCCGTCGGGGGCAACCTGACTTTGCGCTTGCCCCCGACGAATTTCCCCATGTGGTCGACATTTGCCGTCTGGTCGAGGGCATGCCGCTGGGGTTGGAACTAGCTGCCTCGTGGGTGGAGATGCTTTCGCTGCGCGAGATTGTTACTGAAATCCAACAGAGTCTCGATTTTTTGGAAACAGAATTGCGGAATGTTCCCGCGCGTCATCGCAGTATGCGGGCTGTCTTTGATCGGTCCTGGCAGGGGTTGCGTGAGGCAGAGCAGGTCGTCTATGCCCAGCTATCGGTCTTCCGGGGTGGCTTTACCTCGGAGGCTGCCAAAGCGGTGACTGAGACCACGTTACACACATTAGCAAGGTTTGTGAATAAGTCACTTTTGCGCTATAGCCAGCGTCAAAAGCGCTACGAAATCCACGAGCTGCTACGACAATACGCGGCAGAGCATCTTGAACAACAGACCTTCAAGATTCCAGAAACCTCGAATCTCTCTGCTGCACGCGACCACCATACAGCCTATTACTGTGCCTTTCTCCAGCAACGTGAAGCCGACTTGAAAGGAAGTCGTCAGCAAGAAGCCTTAGCTGAGATTGAAGCTGACCGTGAAAATGTCAGTATCGCTTGGCAATGGGCCGTCGAGCAGACACAGATAACGCAACTGGAGCAAGCATTGGTTTCATTTGCCCTCTTTTGTCAGTGGTATGGTCATCTCCGCGAAGGTGAGACCATGTGCCGTATTGCCGCTGAGAGATTAGCGATACCCTTGGCTGATACAGAGATCATCGATCAATCTCCGGCAAGCATAAGTCAAGCCCGCCTGCTTGTGAAGCTCTTAACCTGGCAGGGTGTTTTTAATATCGCGTTGACGCAACGTGAGATGGCACAACAAGCACTCCAACAGGCGCAAAAGATCCTGGATGGACCCATCCTGCGTGATATGGATACCAACCCAGAACGCGCCTTCTTACTCCTCGCCCTGTCTGATGGCACAAAAAATGAAGATTTGGGGGGTGACGCACTGGCCCTGAATGAACAGAGTCTGGCTTTGTACCGTCAAATTGATGACCGTTGGGGCATAGCCTACGCCTTGGAATTATTAAGCCTTAAACACCAAAGCGCAGGCAACCATAGTAAGGCTGTAAAATTCCAGGAAGAATGTCTGGCAATCCGCCAGCAACTGAACGATCCACGAGGCATTGCCAAGTCCTACAGTTTATTAGGGCATATGGTCTTGTTTGCGGGCCAAATTGAGGTCTCTGAACGGTATCTAAGAAAGAGTTTGGCTTTATTCGGAACTATGGATCATCGGGCTGACTTGGTCTATACCTATGAAGTTTTGCATATTAACTTGAACCTTGGCGGCAAGTTTAGCGAATCTGTTGCCTCGGCTGAAGCGTGTTTGGCGATCCTTGAAGCATTAGGCATACCGCACGAATCAAGTACGGCAAGTGTTGGCATGGTCCGATCGAAAGTAAATTTGGGCCTTTATGAAGAAGCTCGACAGCAATCTGAAACAGATTTCATCAAATTTAAAGCCCTGAATCTTAAATGGAAAACGGCTTTCACCCTGTTCAATCTTGGCAGAATTGACCTCGCCGAAGGTGATGTGAGGCAAGCCTTAACGCGATTCCAGGAAAGTGTCGATATACTCCAAAAGATGAATAATCGGCCATTACTGCCTGATGTCCTCTTTTGTTTGGGATATACCTTTCGCTCTTTGGGTGATCGGCAGCAAATGGTCGATACGCTCATCGAAGCCTTAAAAATGGTATTGGCGACCGGACCACCTGCACCCAACCCACTGCGATTTGAACTGCCATTTATGGCCCTGCTCCTGGCCGATCAAGGAGGAAACGAGCGAGCCGTCGAATTCTACGCCGCCGCCTTTCAGAGTCCCTATATCGCCAACTCACGCTGGTTTGAAGAGATTGCCGGGCGGCATATTGCCGAAGTCGCGGCTACGTTACCGTTGGCGGTGGTTGAAGCAGCGCAAGAACGAGGTCGGAGACGGGATTTATGGAAAACGGCAACGGAAGTGTTGGCGGAATTAGAACGTGGTGACTGGTCGGATGGAAGTAAGGGGTAATGCGAGTTACGAATGAAGGACAGTTTTTCTAATGCGAAGATCGCACGGTGATGTACGAAGCCACGCTCTACATCATAGGATGACGAAGCCACAACCAAAAGTGATCAGTAATCAGTATTCAGTTTGAGAGACTATCTATTGCTGGTAACTGAATACTGACCACTGATTACCAATCTTCCTATTTCTATGACAACGTAACGATAATCCCCGCAATGGCAATAACAACCACAGCCAAAATAACGGGTGCCACGCGAAAACCAATCCGCATCCTTTGAAAACGCTTTTTCATTATTTCCCGATCTTGGAGATGGGGAAAAGGCGTGTTGGGCACGGGGACATCCAGAAATTGGCACAGCGGCTTCCAGCCTTCACCAACATTGAAGATCAGTAACCTCTCTGCGGGAACGGTGTGTTTCACCTCATCCGTATATTGGTTAAATTTTTCAATGGCCCGCTGTCGATCTTCAAAAGCTCCCTGAAACACACGCTCCCAGATAAGCAGGTTGGTCATGGCCACAAATTGCCCCATCCACTTTACGCTACGCTGTAACCAACCTGGAAATACATTCACAGATGCTTGGTAAATGGTTTCGCGGGTGCTGTCATACCAATTTTCTGGATCACGAACCGTGTGGATCACTTTTGCATCCGGAAACGCCGCCACGAGTTCTTTATAATAGGTACTGGCGGGGAAATCGACGGTCGCTTTGTATCCTTGAAACAGGGTTTGCCAATCGGCTGGCTGACCCTGGGCGATGTTGTACCAAGCCTCGATGCGTTTACTGCTCGCCAGCACTTCTTCCATATGGTAACAAGGACCAAAGCCTAATTGCTCCAGAGCTGCTTTCATTGACGTTGTTCCGGTACGACCAAATCCTGAACCGATGACTTTCATTATTATGCTCCTTTTATAGGATAATGCTTTCATTTAATATTGCAATCTTTCACCGTATGCTCCTGAAAGGAACTTCCTTCGAGCATCCCTGATGAAGCGTTACAACGATGTCGATTGATGTCTCTAGTATAGGCAATTCAATCTGCGAACACAAGGTCAATTATGATACAATAAGTGATACAATAGGTGGTACAACGCAGATGAAAGGATCGAGGGGGACGATGTGGAACCGATACCTAATGATGGGGAAACAGCCCAACCAACCCCAACCACATTTGGTGCTTGGTTAAAATTACGCCGCATAGCCCTAGATTTGACCCAACAAGAATTGGCCGATCAAGCCGGTTGCTCGGTGGTGACCATTCGCAAAATGGAATCAGATGAGCGCAAGCCCTCTAAACAATTGGCCGAACTTCTGGGAACCTGTTTGAACATCCCCGAAGCCGAACAAAGTGCTTTCATCGCCTTTGCTAGAAATGAAGGGCCGCAGCCAAGCCATCTGTCTCTCGATGATGCCCCGTGGAGGCACGCGACGCCTGCTGTTCACGCTCAGCCCGACATCGATCGTAAAGATGGAGATGTAACAAAGCCATTTGCCTCAGCCGAAAAGCCACAACCCGACATTGTCAATCGGCACAATCTGCGCGCAACCTCGCCCCTTTTTATTGGCCGTGAGGCGGAACTAGTTCAACTCAACTGCTTTCTCAGGCGAGCCTTGGCTGGACAGGGCAACGTGGTCTTTGTTACGGGTGAGGCTGGCACTGGCAAAACCACCCTGATCAGAGAATTTACGCGTCGAGCTCAGGCAGCACACGCTGATCTACTCGTAACGCTGGGCAGTTGCAATGATCTAACGGGGCTAAGTGATCCGTTTCTGCCATTCCGAGAGGTTCTGGCGATGCTGGCGGGTGATGTCGAGTCCGGTCTGGCGAAAGGGGTAATTACGCCCGAGAACGTCCGGCGGTTAACGGGTTTTCTCAATGTGTCTGGCGACGCTCTAGTGCGTTTGGGACCAGTTCTCTTAGGAACCTTGATCTCTGGTTCGTCTTTGTTTGCTTACGCTGACAAGTTTGTGACCGAAAACCCAGGCTGGCTTGACAAGGTCAAAAAATTAACCATCGCGCAGGAAACCACGGAGACGCCGCCACGGATCGAACAAGAACAGCTCTTTGAACAGTATACCGCCGTCTTGAAAGTGCTGGCCACGCAGCAACCGATGATCGTTTGGCTGGATGATCTGCACTGGGTTGATAGCTCGTCTGCTAGTTTGCTCTTTTACCTGGTGCGCTCGTTAGAATCATCACCGCTATTAATCGTGGCTACCTATCGACCCGAAGATATAGCCGTTGAACAAAAGCAAGATGTCCCTGAGCATGGATCATCATTCAGCGCAAAGCAGCATCCGCTGATCAATGTGATCAACGAATGTAAACGATACTGGGGGGATATTCAAATTGATCTGGGGCAAACCATCAAAAATGAGGGGCGGCAATTTGTAGACGCTTGGCTAGATACTGAATCCAATCGTTTGGATGAAACCTTTCGTCAAGCATTTTTCCAACGCACAGGTGGACACCCCTTGTTTACAGTTGAACTGTTACGTGATCTACAGGAACGTGGGGTTCTGCGACAAGACGAAGCTGGGCGGTGGATGATCGAATCACACTTAGATTGGCAGGCCTTGCCCGCCAAGGTTGAGGGCGTGATCGAGAAGCGGGTTGGCCGCCTGGAAGCCGATTTACGAGAAGCATTGATCATCGCCAGCGTGGAAGGGGAGCAGTTTACCGCTGAGGTCGTGGCGCGAGTCCGCGCGATCGAAGCGCGGACGTTGGTGCGACGCTTGAGTGGTGAGTTGGATAAGCAGCATCGCTTGGTGCAAGCAAGTGGGCTACAGCGCGCGGGCAGGCAGCGACTATCTCTGTATCAATTTCGGCACAACCTGATCCAGAAATATCTATACAACAGTCTGGACGAGATGGAGCAGGCTTACCTCCACGAGGATGTCGCCAACACGCTGGAGATGCTCTACGGTACACAGTCCGACAAAATTGCTGTACAATTAGCCTGGCACTTCCAAAAAGCAGAGATAACAGAGAAGGCGGTGAGCTATCTCTTGCAGGCGGGGAAACAGGCCATCGGGCTGTCGGCCATGCAGGAGGCCATCGAACACCTGACTCAGGGGCTGGCGTTGCTTGAAACGATGCCAGAGACACCTGAACGTGCTTCACAAGAATTTGCTTTACATCTGGCCCTGAGTGGCCCACTCGCAGCGATCAAAGGCTTTACCGCCTCAGAGACGGTAGCTATCTATAAACGCACCCACGAACTGGTACAACAGGTCGAGGAGTCTCCCGAACACTTCCTCGTATTAAGCCAATTGGCCAGGTTCTATGCCCATCGGTCCGACTATCAGACAGCATATGAATTGTCGAAGCAAGCACTAGCGCTAGCCCAACGCGCCCAAGATCCAACTTTGCTTACAACAGCACAAACGGTCATGGGTGGATGCATCATATGGCAAGGAGAGTTTTTGAACGCCCAGGCCTCTTTTGAGCAAAGCCTAGCTACGTATGATCCGCAACAGAATTATCCATCCCTACTGCCAAATAATCCAGCAGTCATCAGTACCTCCTTCTTGGCCTTGAGTCTGTGGTTTCTGGGCTATCCAGAGCAGGCTCAAGGCTAAACCAAAAAAATAATTATACGCGAACGAGAGAATGGAGAGGGGGAATAAGGACAAACCATTTTTCTAAACCAGGTAAACGTTGGAAGCGTTGTTCCAAACGGTCCATCTCTTTCTGAGTGAGTTTGACGCCGGTCTCATAAAGAGTGGAATTCAGGTGAACGAAGGGTTGTAGTTGGTTAAAGCGAAAAGAACGGGCAAAATTGAGAACGGTCTCAAGAGAATCGAGAAGAGAACCGTTCCAGTGTTTTCAAGATGGCCCCAAACCCGTTCGATGGGGTTGTATTTACTGTGATAAGGAGGGTAGCAGGCGAGCTGAATAGAGAGACGATAGTGCTCAACAAACTGAGTGAGACGATACATAAACTGAGTCCGACGGGTATGATTTTCGGGACCATTGTCCTGATTGATCACGAGGGTCTTGACGTGAGGAAAGTGTTCACGTACGCTTTCCCAAAATCAATCAGGCAGTCGACAATACAGTCACTCGTCACTTTCGACTGAGTCAAGTAAAGAAAGAGTTCCTTGGTTGAAGGGAGGTAAATGCCAAAAGGAGTGACTTTCTCGGTCTTCTTATCTTGAAAGTCATGATCGAGCGCTTTGACAACCACTCGACTTATCCCTTCTCTCGAGAAACGGTCAAGTAAAATCGTCGCTTTGGCATCCCAAGAGGCGCAGAACCGTCTCGTCTGCATCCGCTTCTTGATTGATCTGATGAATTCTATCAAAGATCGCATCGGTCTCTGGGATCTTTTTCACTGGTTGACTTTTTTTGACCCGGTTTGAGCCATAGCCTAACTCATTGAGCTTCAAGCGGATGGCCTCTTCGCCAGGCAATTCCTCATCTGTGTATCCTTTCTGCTCGATGAGCTGGGTACGCATTTCGGCGGCGGTTAGTCGAGTGTACAATTGGGGTCGAAAGGTGGGATCGGTCTGGCTGAATTGATCGGCGATTTCAACCATATCGGCCAGTAAAGTGGGGATATGGTCTTCGGCTTTTGCGACCACGTCGGTGGCTTTGGTCGACATAACAGAAGCCGCCTTCTAGTTCTTCCAGGGCTTTGGCTATCGTCGCCCGATTCCAGCCCAACTCTCGTTCTGCTTTCGTCGGACTCCCTTCGCATATCGTTTTGACCGTTTGGGCCATGAAGTGCCTTCTTTCGTATCCACTTAACATGGCCTTCGTCTCTTTCAAGACTTCAACCATTTCTGGCGAGATTGTCATTTTTGCTCCTTTTGGAGAGCTAGTTTAACACCTTCTCGCGTATATTTTATTTTTTGGATTGGCCCAACAGAGAGGTCGTGAAGCCCTAACCCTAGCCGACGAGATAAATACACCCTTTGTTCAGACTTTTACAAAACATTTTAACGCAACGCTTTGTCACTGCCTAGGTAAGCGGAGTGCGGTTCTCGCGCGAGCCGAGGCAGCCGTGACGCTCAGCCAAGAAAGCGGGATGCGATTGACCTTGGTATGGGGGAACATGCTACAGAATTGGGTCTGGGGTACACAACGGTTTGAAGCCAATCCTAAGCTGGCCGAAGGGCCTGGTGCAGCACAGCGTACCCCAGAAGAAGCGATATCCCAGATGCATCAAGGTCTGGATACCTACCAATCTATGGACGCACAAGCGTTTCGACCATACTTTCTCGCCCTCCTAGCCGAAGTATATGGAGCCGTGGCGCAAACAGAAGAAGGGTTAGAAGCATTGGCGGAGGCATTAGCTATCGTCGAAAAAACGGGGGAGCGTTACTACGAAGCGGAGCTACATCGGCTAAAGGGCGAATTGTTGTTAAAACAAGGCGCGGCTGATGACGAAGTTGAAGCATGTTTCCGCGAGGCGATTGAAGTCGCCCGCAGGCAAGCCGCGAAGTCGTGGGAACTGCGGGCGACAGTGAGTTTGAGCCGATTGTTGCAGCAGCAGGGTCGGGGCGGAGAAAGTCAGCAGATGTTGGCAGGTATCTACGATTGGTTCACTGAAGGATTTGATACGCTGGATTTAATAGAGGCCAAGGCATTATCAGTAGAACTGTCAGGATAGAAGTTCTACGAAATTGTGAATTGTGAATGAAGCCGCAATTGCCGTTCATTCACAATTCACCTATTATTTCGCTTCTTATTATATTCGTAACGTACGCAATTGGAGATTAGCAATTGCCATCTCTAAATTTACTTCACGTGTCTAGGAAGCATCGATTTCTGCCAATACGCCCTGAGCGGCCTGTCCATATTGCGAATCGGGATCGTTTTTAACCGTTCGGCGCAAGCGAAATAGGGCCTGCTCATTCCCCGTTCGAGCCAGGTCAAGGGCCTCGGCGAAGCCCTTATCGGAAAAACGCATATCCCGTGGAACCATGGGGTTGTCATACCGCTGCCAATAATATTTTAGCTCATCAGCAGTCCAATCACGATAGACTTCCTCCCAGTGTAATTGACTGGGGCCGTGTGGCTCTAGCATATGTTCGGCGACCGTATCCCCAATAGCCATATAGCGATTATCAAGCGAAAGCCGAAGCTTGTCCGCTGTGTAATTGGGCAAGGCTTGATGGATGGTTAGGGCGGGGAAGATTAAGGTATCGCCGATCTCATAATTGGTGCTATGCCAAACCGGGTTGATCTCGGCTTTATATTCCTCTGGGTTGACCACCAGACTACCCGCGCCTAACGAAAAATGATGCTCAAGCACGCGATTGACTTTGTGCGAACCGGGGATGACGGCCAGGCCACCCAGTTCGAGCGGACAATCGCCAACCGGTGCCCAACAGGTTAAGTTGGCAAAGCTACCTTGGAAATGGACAAAATCCTGATGCGTTGGCGTGGTATGTTCAACATATCGATAGTTCTTTCCAATCATCATTCCACGGCTGGAAATAATTCCGTGCTGTCCTCACAGAGTCCTCGTGGTTCTTGTTGAGATCAGCAATAAGCGTCTGTTGGTATACATCGAAGAACGTACTCAGCTTGAAGTCATAGTAACCCAAGTTGCTAGCTTGATAAATTTGCAGATCCATGAGAAAAGGGTATGGTGAGAAGAGAAAGAGAAGCGATACCCAAAAAAGGAAAACTCATGGATAGGGAAATCATAATCGTCTATTGCTTATGTGTGGATACGTTGGCAGCCATGAATCACAGTGAAAATCGGCAATGCCAAGTGAGCGATGCAGAAATCATGACAATCGGCATCGTCGCAGCCCTCTATTTTGGAGGGAACTACACATTGGCAAGAGAGATGCTCAAAGAACAAGGCTACATCCCAGGGATGGTGGGCAAAAGCCGATTTAGTCGTCGCTTGCATCGAGTGCAGCACCACTTTCTGACTGTCTTCAATGTCTTAGCCGAACTTTGGAAGGCTGAGACTGAAGAAGATGTCTATCTGATTGATACTTATCCGATTGCCGCCTGCGACAATATCCGCATCTCTCGCTGCAAACTCTATCAGAGCGAAGAGTACCGCGGCTACAAAGCCAGTAAGAAACGCTACTTCTATGGTCTCAGCATTCACATGATGGTGACCAAGGAAGGGCAACCGGTTGAATTCTTCTTAACCTGTGGGGCCTTTAGCGATACCTCTGGCCTGGAACTCTTTGATTTCGACTTACCTGAAGGCTCTCTCGTCGTTGGCGATAAAGCCTACAACTACTACCTGATTGAAGACCTTCTTGACGACTGTCACATTCAACTGCGTCCCATTCGCAAGAAGAATTCAACTCGTCCTCTTCCACCTTGGATGCAGTATCTTCAGTCCGTTTACCGTCAGTCTGTCGAGACGGCTGGCAGCATGATTGAACGCCTTTTGCCTAAGTCCATTCATGCCACCTCGACTCCCAGTTTCGAGCTTAAGGTTGTTCTCTTTTGCCTCGCTTCTAGTTTCAGCTGGCTTTTCCAGTCTTGATTCGCTTACTATACGCACTATTTTAAGGTGGCAACTTGGGTTAGTAATACTCGCGAATGCGCTCGGGCGCTTGGGTCTGACCCCACATGATGTAATTCATGAGCGCGTCCGGTGTCGGCGAAAAAGCACAGCAAACCGCAGGATCGTCAATTTTGAGCCGTGGAGGGACGAAGTCTACGTCTTGATACAGCATCATGATGCGCCCCGCGGCTTCGCTTGGCGGATGGCCCTGCTCCGAACAGCCTCGACTTCAGCAGCCGCAGCATTGAATAGCGTGAGGTAATCATCATACCCAGTGCCTAGTGTTCCATTATATGGCGGTCTCTCGATGGCATCAAGGATTGAGCGGTCCCCTTCTCGACATAGTTCAAGATTATCTTCAGCCGACCGAAGGCTGTTAAAATTTGACCAATCACCCAGATTCGATGCCAAGCGTTCCACAGTTCAAAGTTGGAAAATGCAATATATGAGCAATATACGAGCCTGTCATAGAAAATGTGATCGTTTTCGATTAGTGCTTGATAGGCCGCAAAGCGCGTTGAGGAGAAGTCGCCTTCTTTGAGGGCATCAAGCAGGCGAGCAGCCAGTAGATTGATCGTATCAAAGGCGATTGTCAGGCCGCCAGAAAAGAAGGGCTCGACAAATCCGACAGAATGGGGCAGTAAACAGAAGCGATCGCCCACCGCGCGTTTTGAACGATACTGGACGCGACCTGTGCTGACCCAGTTGCGAACCGGCTGGGCCGACTCAAGTTGCTTGGCAACAGTCGGGAAACGATGCACAAAACTCCAGAATTCTTCTTCAGGCGTGCTGTCGCCCTCGGGAGAAACCCGTCGGTCCAGGCAAAGCCCGACACTACACAAAGGATTTGTCGCCCCGACGTGATTGTTAAAAGGAATGATCCAGAACCAGCCATCCTCGAAGAGGTGGTGCAATGTGTCTTGTGAAAGCGGGCTGAACAAGCCGTGTGCTTCACGGTCACAAAGTTCATCCATGAGCTTGACACCAACCATGTGGTTGAAGAATACCCGACTATCCGTCTTCATTTGGGGAGATGGGTCGCGCAAATCATACTTCCTCGCCAGCACCGAGTTGTGTCCTGTCCCATCCACCAAATATTGTGCTTGGATTCGACCTCGTGAGGTCTCGATAGAAACGCCGTTCTCATCAATATCGACTGCGGCAGCGCCTGCTGCAATTGGGCAGTCATTTCGGGATTGGTAACCGCATAACCAAGCCTGACGCCATGCAGCCCAAAGTTTTTTCCCAGGCTCTTTAGAACAATAACATTTTTTCTCAAAGCGGCCTCTTGTGAAACCGTTGGAATTTCATATTCATAGGCAAAATCTAGAAAGGACTCATCAATCACGATGAGATCTAAATCGACTAGTTCATCCATAAGCCGGACTACATCGTCTTTGGGCATGAGCGCGCCTGTCGGATTGTTGGGATTACACAGAACCAGCATCCGTGCGCCGACCGCGTGTACACGCTCGATGAGTTGGTTGACATCAATGTTGAAATTCTCCTCTGGCTGTCTTTGAAAGTGGAAGATTTCCTTGCCACTTTCCCGCGCTTGGTCGGTCCAGCGGCGAAAAGTGGGAATTGGGGTCAAAAGGTTCTCTTGAATAAAAAGTCTATCAATCCACGTGATCAGCTCGGTTGATCCATTTGCCAATATGACCGTATCTGGATCTAAGTATTTGTAAAAAAATAACTTCGCGATCTGATGAACATAAAAATGATTGAATAGGGTGAAAAATAAGCGCCATCCGGATATAATGGTGAGTCATCACAAGAAAAGGATGGTGAACCATGAGCAAGATGCCATATCAATGCGAATGCACGCACTGCCAAGCGGAAGAAGCCAGTCAAATATCTCAAGAGCACAGAATGATTAACCAACTCATGAGAACATTAAATGAAAAACAAAGACGTCAATTTGTTGGTCTGCTAGCGAAGCAGTACGGATATGGAGGCATCGAGCAACAATTGCTCGAGGTCAAAATGAGCTTGAAAACGAAAAAGAAGACGATGGACGAGTCCGAGCGAAAGGCGGTGGTCGCCATTCTGTTGAAAAAAAGAACCCAGGCTGCAATCAGTTCTAAAAGAAATTATGGAGGATGAGACAGCGGGCGATCCGATGTCCAACCTGAAATGGACCCATAAATCCTTGCGAAAACTCAAGGAAGCGTTGGGCTCAAATGGAATAGAGCTTAGCCCGCCAACGATTAGCCGCCTGCTTCAAGAAGATGGGTACTCGCAGAAAGTCAACAGAAAACGTCTGAGCGGCAAGCAGAATCCTAACCGTGACCAACAATTCAGATACATTATCCGTTGGCGCAAAGCCTATCTGTTGCGAGAATGGCCTGTGATCAGCGTTGACGCCAAAAAATCAGAGAAAATTGGAAACTTCAAGAATAATGGTCAGGCTTGGCGACAACAGCCACTCGATGTCAATATTTATGACTTCCCAAGCCTTGCCCTAGGGAAAGCCATTCCATATGGCATCTACGATATCCGCCGCAACTGTGGATTTGTCTCTATCGGCACCTCTGGCAATACAGGTGAGTTTGCTGTTGCGGCCATCCGGACTTGGTGGCTTTCTGTTCGCTCAACTGTCTATGCTACGCACCGCAATCTACTCATTGAAGCAGATTCTGGCAACCCTAATGGATGGCGACAGCGACTTTGGAAGCTCTCTCTTCAACAGTTTGCTAACGAATTTGGACTCATCATAACCGTCACACACTTTTCATCCGGTGCTTCTAAATGGAACCCTATTGAACGTCCTATGTTTAGCCGGATTAGTGCCAATTGGGCTGGTGAACCTCTTGTTGATTATGACACGATGCTCAATTTCATTCGCAATACCACTTCAACCACTGGGTTTTTCTGTGAGGCTCACCTCGATTTGAATACATACCATACAGGCATTCAGGTCTCTGATGAACAGATGGCTCAACTTTCTTTACGCCGGCACAAACGATTCCCTAAATGGAACTATACTTTATTCCCTCAACTTTAACTTTATGTCAAATAGTTCGCAAACTTATTTTTTACAAGTACTAAGTCGAATATTTCTGCCACTACACGAGTCAGATTTTGATTCTGTTCAGGATAATATTTCAGATACTCCTCAAACTGTTCTTGATATGCCCTAAACATTTGCGGCGTTGGAAAGTATGGATTGGCAGGAATACAGTAATCTCTAAGTTCATGGCCGCGCTGTCCCGGGCTTTCCTTTAAACGTAGGAAGGATGGACTATGGGCATTGTCTTCAAATAAAGAGCGATCCATATCAAACTTCATAGTAAGCCTCCTGATCAGGCAAATTTCATGTTTGGTGTACTAAAAGGCGTCAAGGGAGATCTTCCCTACACCCTCGAGCATGATCCAAGCCGAGTTTGACGTGTCTCCATCTTTCAACGACAATGTCCCTATCAAGGCTAGATCAAGCTTCCCCATCCGTCTCGGACCATCACTAAGGCCAATCCAAAAAATAAAATATACGCGAGAAGGTGTTAAACTAGCTC
>JAHBNG010000171.1 GCA_019217005.1 Chloroflexi bacterium TSY | reverse complement strand
GCTGATCGATTCTGCGTTGTGGACATCGACAGGAAGAGGTTGAGGGAAGACAGAGTACTCATTCTGTTGTTCAAAGGGAAGACAGTTGGTGGGACCCGGATCGCACTCCTGTCGCCAAACATTAAAGCCATTGGGCCAAACTGGGTCATTCTCGTTGAGCCCTAAATCCAAGTTCCACAATACATAGATGCTGGCGTGGGCTTCACGCAAGATGCGCGTGTGCACCAACTCATTGGTATCTGCCTCAAGCGTTGGAATACTCCCTTCGGCGTCAAAGGCATCAACACCCGTGACGGCTGGAAGTTCGGTTCGCTGGGTTGTATCAATCGCAATGGGGCCAGCCAACTCACTACCAGCCCGCACCCAATATTGATAGCTCCCCGTGCCAGCAGCAAAATCTGTGTCAAAGTACCCCTTGGCAAAGACCTGGGCAACGCCTGTATCACGATTGCTCAGCCAGTCTACCAACATGGGCTGCTCCCCTGCCTGCACGTGGTTGTGAACATCTGAGATTGTGGCCAATGGAACAGGGTTGCCGTCGCTGTCCACCACAAAACCATTACGCAAGGTCTCCCAATATTCGCCAAGAAGTGATTCGGCCATTGCTTGGTCATAGATGGGTTGGACAGTGGCAACGATACCAGCGGTTCCAATGCCAGATGCAGGAGCGCCCGCTGGTGCCGGATCACGCAGGATCTCGATTGGTGCTGTGTAGGGATCGCTCGCCAACTGCCAGCGTAAAAAAACGTTGCCAGCATCGTCGACGGCATAACCAAACGTAGGTGCATCGGCAAATGCGTGCACGCTATAACCAGTCCGCCAGGCCCGGCGCAACATGCGCAGATCGGTCTCGTCGATCAGGCTATCTTTGTTTAGATCAAGCGCTTCGCCGTCAGTTCGTTCGCTTGTTCGTTGGCCATAAGCCATTGCGAACAACTGCAGATCGACGATGTCATGCTGCCCATCACAATTAACGTCACCGCGTTGGCAGGAATTATGTGTGTCAGTGGATTGATTTGATTGGACCACACTCTCATCCTGCGCTTTGGTTGATGACGGGTCAGCCAATATCACAAGACAGAGACAAATGAACAGAATCAGTGCGTTCCGTAGCGAATGATTGATTGATTTTTGAATGGAATGATTCACGGTATACTCCTCCTCTATCTGGTGATCAGAGGTAGATAAAAGCTCTTTTGTTGGCCCAACACAAGTACCTCATCCTGACTGGCCGGTATCGACAGATTGCCGTGAAGATCAACGAATCGTGGATTGGTAATCGTCAACGCTGATTTGCCACCGCGACCAGTCGGGCGCACGCGTAATACGGCCAGAACACCGTCGCCATTTACGCCAACATTCTGACCGTAGCTGACACCCCCCAGCGCAATCTTGTTGGCGCTTGCGTCGAGAGGACCGAGCGTCAATACACAACGCTGTTTGGTTGGCTGGCATGATTGTTCGTTGCCGAAAAACGAGTGGGGCGTCAAGCGATCGATCTGAATCAGCTCAGGATCGTAGCTGAGGTCGAACTCCCAAGCGGCCAAATTGACTGCTTGCGTCACGCGAATTTCGATCTCAAGCAGTTCGTGGACTGTTTGCTGGCCATCTGGCACGATGAGTTGAATAACAGAACCTGAGGCGATTGCGCTGGAGCGAACGGATGCCGTCAGAAAAAGAACAGTTAGGGTGATCGAGAGTACAAAATAGACTGGAATAAAGGATCGAAATGATTTCATAAAAGACATTCTCCTTTTTGCTTTTTATGAGTAGGAAGATATCTTCGCAACGAGGGAAGTGGGTATCGAGTGAAGGAAGACAGTGGAGTCGGTCATGTCTTCTGGCGCGTTCATTTGAACAGGCTGCGCAAGAGAATGCTCGTCTGCGTTCCCCTCAACTTTTCAATTTGTCCCATGCATAGTGTATCTACTGATTTGATAAAGAAGTGGTTAATACTGGTACGAATCGGCTCACGGTGAGTCGATTCGGCTCAAGAGGGAAAGGTGGAGTAGATATATTGGAGTGTAAGGAAGAAAGGGCGTTGGTCATCCCTTCGGCCAAGTGACAGTCACTGCCGCATATGCGGTCGCACAAGCGGGTCGTGATTTCCGACCAATCTGCACGCATTTTCGTGAAGTGACTGTCACTTTGTGGACAAATCGTTGACTATGGCAGAAGAAACTCACCTACTCAATTCACGCAGATATTGCGCGACCAATTTCGCTGCGCCATTCTGCCAGTTGTGGAGAGTGCGTTCAGGAACTTGTGAGCGGAATCATTCGAGCACAGCTCGGGCAGGGGCATCTAGATCTGTATGAGCGGCTCGTCGGCTGTAGGGACGTAGACCAGAGACATAGGGGAAATAGAGGGCATTGTAGTAGCGCCATTCATCGGTTGATTTGAAGCCATTCTCCTCGTCTGGCTTCAAATGGTTAATGGCCTCGGTCAGCAGGCGTTTTAGCTCTGTGGCGCGCGTTAAAGTGTTGACATCCAGACCCTGTTCGGCGAGACCCTTTTCGACCAGGGTGAGTTGCGTCAAGGGACTTGCAGCCAATCGGTTCAGATCACCATAGTGACTCAACGCGCGGCGGGTGAGACGGGTAAATTCAGCGTCGTCAAAGGACTCAGGCGCCTCTTTTGTCTCAATTTTAGGCAGAGCCTCCGCAGCGGCCCGCAATTCGGCTCGCTGTTGCGGAATATAAGAGGATGTGCCAAATGCGACTCGATCCAATACCGCCTCGACTGGCTCGCGAAAGGTTTGAAAGAAGATGGAAAATGTGGTAATTGTCAACAGCAGCATCCACATAGTCAGACTTTCGCTTGCAATAAATTGCATTGCAATGACAACGGGTCCAGCAAAGAGCAACAAAGCAAGTAATGTCGCATCAAGCGAACGCAAAAAGTCGGGCAGAAGCGCCTCCCCGAGATCAAATGCATCCAAACGCGCAATGGCAAAACCGAGAACGCAGAGATCCGCACCAATAGAAAAGATAAGCCAGGATGGAGGAATCCAATTGAGTCGCGCAATGATTAAACCGAACGTTAGTCCCAATAATATTGAGGCGGCCAGGATAAGTCCTATCCAGCGTCTGGAAGATTGTCTCATCTGCTCCAACCGTTCACGCCAAGGTTGGTCAGCTGGTCCGAGAGTGGCCAACGCAAAGAGCCAGAAGAGTCCTGGAATGAGCAGGAGATAACTGCCCAAGTTATCAAGGAGCCTCTGCGTTTCTGAGGAGTATGCCTGATTGCTCAACAACTGAAGCGCTGTGACAAGGGCATATAGGATCAATCCAATGCCAATCCACAAGACGCTGCGGTTCTGGCTGCTGCGGGCAATCAGGTATGCACCTAGCCATAGACCGATTCCAAAGATAATGATGTGTGCCATTTTGTTTGCAAGATTGCAGATTTCTAAATGACCATCACATATACCACACGAGCTTATACACTTAAAATAAATCGTTGTCTGAGGAATTGTGTGGTTGTCAGTTGGTTTGTTGGTTAGATGGTTGGTGAACAAACCATCCAACGTTTACCCCACCAAACCTCAAAGAGCCAAATAAATTTGAGCGGTTTAGATCAGTAGAACCGGGGTGGTTCATTTTAGGCGGACAATTAGGTTTACATTTTTGCAAAGAGAAAAGATGTTTATATTTTCTACTTTGAGCCATGCTCAGGCAGAAAATGACCTCATATAGATTTTTGTCTATGTATCAAAAGTGTAAACCTAATTCTGAACCACCCCGTAGAACCGACAAATTTATTTTAAATTTGGCTCATCTATGAAAAGTGTGCAAATATGCGATCAAACTGTCGAATTATCAGTGAATTGCACACTTTCGTCTGATGAGCGTTAAATTTATGGCCGTGCTCAGTATAGGGCTCAGCTTAAAGCATACCAAAGCGCGTGATGAAAATCAAGAGAACTATCACTCATGCCAAATAGCTCTTGACTATTACGTTTGGAATCGTCGATTGGACGGAGTATAATGGATGCTTTCACCCATATTCTGCGGGCGAACGTTCTCGACCTGGACAGGCTTAAGCGTTCGTACCCAATACGTTTGTACTTTCGCCATGATTCAGTCTAAGCTCAATTTTCTCGGTAGATTAGAGATCAATATAGGCGCGACTCTGGTCACAAACTTTCGCTCAGACAAGGTGAGGGCGCTGCTGGCTTATCTTGCCATCGAACCCCAACAACACACACGACGAGAGCTCGCTGCATTGCTCTGGCCCGATATCAGCGATAAACACGCCCGAACCAACCTGCGCAACACGATCCACCGGTTACGACAATCGCTTGATGAGGTTGCATCAGATATATCAAACCAGCTTTTGAGTGTCACGCGACAGACCATGCCAATTTAATAAGGAGAACGCAGCCATCGACGTTCACCAATTTCTGATGATATTAGATGCCGTAACTGCGCAATCTGATCAACACCAACAATTATCCCACCCTGCCCCCGCGTCCACCCGTCTCGCGCAATTGGCTGAAGCCGCTGCGCTCTATCAGGGTGAGTTACTGGCTAATTTTGGAGTTGCTGATGCACCAGCCTTTGAGGAGTGGTTGCTGTTGCGACGCGAGATGTTACAGCAGCGCGCAATTCTGACTTTCCGTACATTGGCCACTGAATATGAAACAGTCGGTGACTATTCACAAGCTCACACAGTTGCTCATCGCACTCTGATACTGGCACCCTTTCACGAAGAAGTGCACCGTCAGGTCATGCGCTTGTTGGTACAGATGGATTTACCCAACAAAGCGCTAGAGCAATTCGAACAGATGCGTCAGCTCTTTCACACGGAATTGGACGCTTCTCCATCTGAGCAAACGATTGCGCTGGCGAAAGACATCGCAGCAGGTAAATTTGACAAGGGGATGGGGGAGCAAACAGACAAGATGCGCACAGAACAAGGTGCGCAAACGCACATTGCGTCGATTCATTCCGTCGCGTCCCCACTAGATCCTCTGGTCAAACCAGCTCTCGACCTTGGCGACGTTCCCAACCCGAGCCCTTTCTTTGGTCGTATGCAAGAACGGCAGCGGATCACAGAGTGGCTGCTGCATGACCGCTGCTATCTTGTGGCGATTTTGGGCATCGGAGGCATCGGTAAAACAAGCCTGGTTGCGCAATGCTTGCGCGAGATTGTTGGTGATGTCCGCAGCAAGAACATTGACATGATCCTTTGGCGTTCATTGCTCAATGCACCGCGATTGGAAGAACTGCTGCCGCCTCTGCTACAGATTTTTTCAGATCAACAAACATCTACTGCTTCGACCAAGCTCAATCCAGGTGTGCCAGAGAGTCTTGATGAACAGCTTCGTCTCTTCCTCCACCATCTCCGCAATCAGTCTGTCCTGCTGGTGCTAGACAACCTGGAAAGTATTCTGGACACAGAACCGGTGGGCAGGTTCCGCAGTGGCTATGAACCCTATGACCAGCTCATCCAGTTGGTCGCAACACACGAACATCGGAGCCATCTACTGCTGACCAGTCGCGAACAACCGCGAGGGTATGCACGTCTGGAAGGTGATAGCCAGTTGGTTCAATCGCTTCAGCTCGATGGGCTAGATGATGATGCAGGATGCGAACTCTTGGCGCAGCGCGGTTTGCGCGGCGCGGACCAAGAGGAAACGATGCTGATCAGGCGCTATTCGGGTAATCCGCTCGCCCTGAAATTGGTGGCAGAGATGGTTGAGGAAATCTTCGGTGGTGATATGACCGAGTTTCTGGCCGGAGAATCGCTGGTCTTTGATGACATACGCTCTGTTCTTGATCAGCAATTTTCTCGTCTTTCTAAACTGGAGCAGGAGATTCTCTTTTGGCTGGCCATCGACCGCGAAGCAACGCCAGTACCGATTCTCCATAAGAACCTGCTAGGACAACCTGTTCAAAGTGATTTTCTGGACGCACTGCGCGGCCTACAGCGTCGCTCGCTGATCGAGCGGCATGAGCACGGCTTTGCACTGCAGAACGTAATCACCGAATATTTGACCAATAGGCTCGTAGAATTTGCCTGCACCGAATTGGAGAATGGACCGCTAGATCGTCTGCATCATCACGCTCTACTCGAAGCAGAGGCCAAAGATTACGTTCGCTTGAGTCAAATGCGCCTGATACTCGACCCCCTTTGCCAACAGCTTCTGGCACGATTCGATCGCGTTGCGTTAACGGCCAAGTTGCAGCAGATCATCGCGCTGCTTCAGCAGGAAGCGCCCCGCGCACCAAGTTATGCCGGTGGGAACATTCTCAATTTATTACTTCATCTACAGGTTGATGTGACAAATTTCGACTTTGCCAAGCTCAGCATCTGGCAAGCCCATCTACAAGGGCAAAGACTCGCTGGTGTGAACTTCACCGAGACAAATCTGGCCTCTTCACGCTTCACTGATACCATTGGTCCCATTTTCGCCGTGACCTTCAGCCCCAATGGTCAACAACTGGCGGCAGCTACAGGAAATGGCGAGATTCGTCTGTGGCAGGTGGCTGATCGTCAACCCATCAACACCTATCGGACGCAGCAAAACAGACCCGTTTATGCTATCGCTTACAGTCCTGATGGACGATCCTTGGCTATCAGCAGCGGTGATCACGCTGTACGCGTGTGGGATGCTCATACAGGCTACGCCCACCACGTTCTCGAGGGACATACCGACCTTGTCCTCACTGTTGCCTTTAGTCCCAATGGTCATACTATAGCCAGTGGTGGTTTAGATAAGGTGATCTGTGTGTGGGATGTTGCAACAGGTGCACTACGCCATAGGCTGGATGGACATACTGATCGGGTCAGGGATACGGCCTTTAGTCCCGACGGTCAGATGTTAGCCAGTGCCAGTTTCGATCAGACACTTCGCTTGTGGAACATTGCTACGGGGGAGCTCCAGAGAACCTTGTGTGGACACACGCATGTCGTTCGGACGGTCGCTTTTAGCCCCGATGGCCAGACCTTAGCCAGTGGTGGCGCCGACAATGTGATCCGGTTATGGAATGTTGATACGGGCCAGCTTTGCTCCACGCTATATGGTCATACGAGCGCGATTTGGTCGGTAGCCTTTGCTCACGATGGCCACACACTAGCCAGCAGTGGTGCGGACAATACTGTACGCATCTGGGATATAGCAAATCTACCGACAGACATAAGTGCCAGCGATGATCATGCGACGACCGACCACCAACCAATCCGTTATACACTGAGAGGCCATACGCAAGAGGTCCGAACGGTGGCCTTCAGCCCAGATGGCTGCACCGTAGCAAGTGGTGGCGGTGATCAATGTGTGCGCTTGTGGGATGCTCGCAGCGGCCAGGCAGTGAGTACGTTGCAGGGTTATGCCGATCTGATCAATTGCATCACCTTCAGTCCAGATGGTCAGACCCTGGCGTATAGCAGTAATGACCAGACAATCGGCCTGTGGGATATTCCTGCTGTCTTGACTCTAGATGAGGTGAAGAAACCTGAGATAAACAATAAGACGGCGAACCGTTTTTGCCGCATCTTGCTAGGGCATACCCGGGAGGTCAACGGCGTTGCCTTTAGCCCCGATGCCAAGACGCTGGTCAGCGGTAGTTTGGACAGATCGATTCGTATGTGGGACAGTCAAACAGGACGGCTGGCTCAGGTGATCCAAACAGATATGCAGGGCGTTATGTGTCTTTGCTTGAGTCCGGATGGGGAAATGATGGTCAGCGGCCATACGGATCATACGATTCATCTGTGGGACAGCCAAACAAAACAGATTAAGCATACGTTGTGCGGTCATACCGAAAAGATCACGACTTTGGCCTTTAGCCCCGATGGTGAAACCTTGGCCAGCGGCAGTTATGACTGTCTCGTCTATCTGTGGAATGTACAGACTGGTGAAGTTCTCCATGTACTCGAAGACCACACGCATGATATCTGGTCCGTTGCCTTTAGCCCCGATGGCGCGCTCCTGGCCACAGGCAGCAATGACCACACAATTCGCTTGTGGGATATGGCTACGGGCAAAACCCTCTTTGTCGGTGAAGACCATACGGATTGTGTCTTCTCTGTGGTGTTCAGTCCCGACGGCAAGACTGTAGCCAGCGGCAGTTATGATCACACAATTCGTTTGTGGGACAGCCAGATTGGTCAGGCTCGCCATGTTCTTGAGGGCCACACAGATATGGTGCGCTCTGTGGCGTTTAGTGCCGACGGCAAGTTCCTCGCAAGCGGTAGTAGCGCCGGAACGATCAAACTTTGGGATCCTCATACGGGCGACTGCTTACAAACGTTGCAAGCGCCTGGCCCCTACGACGGCATGAACATCACCGATGTCACTGGTATCACCGACGCCCAACGGATGGCACTGAAGGCGCTGGGGGCTGTAACACATTCTCACCCTTAACGCGAAGCATACTCCATCAATACAGTTCGGGCATTTCAATGGGCTCGGGTTGAGGCTTGCACGTCCCGCAAAACAGGGCGTCCCCCACAACGATGGCTTTGGGAATCCGATCCTTTCCCACATAGAGCGTTAAAATGTAGGGCATGGAAGACTGATGATCCTCGCAGATTGCCCGTCCACAAAAACGGCAGATACCGCGCGCTGGGTTTTCGCAACAAAAACAGAGCATAATTGATTCCTATCGATCCAGCCTCTCCTGAAGCGTTCCCCACAGATTTATCGCTGGCGTCCGCGTTTCGGAAAGCGTTTCTTCTAGCTGCGTCCAGAGTGGTTCGCTTTCGGGTGGCAGAATTAAACGCACATAGGTCATGCAGTAGACACCGACGGTGCGCCGCAGTTCATCCATTTCAGAACGCATTGCTGCGATCTCCTCAGCGAGCTCATCTCGCAATGCTTCTGTTGGCGTCAACTCCTGGGCCTTGCGTTTGATCCCCAAGCGAGCCTGCAGACGCAAAAAGCTCTCGACCTGTTCTTGTTTCTGTTCTCCAAAACGGTCGCCAATTGGAGCCAATAGCTGATCCAGATTGGCAAATTTCTGAATGACAGCCGATTCTCCTGCAGAAACGCCCACTGGTAACCCGAGCGTCTCGCGTAGCCACCGCTGTTCTTCACGTAAGCCCCACAGAATAAAGACGACGGTCGCCGCGACACCGGCAAAACCAATCAATATGGCCTGAAGTTGGAGCGCAAAACCTCCTGGTTGATTGAGAGTACGGTTAAAGGCCACATGGAGAAAAATCGCTATTCCCCATCCAATGGGCAAGGCAATCAAGCGGGCGAGTCCACGTGCAAAGCGAAAACGCCCAAGCGCAACCCCAAGCAGCGCACTGGTACTGCCATGCATCAAAGAGGTCGAAAAGGAGCGCATCAAACTCAGCCCCAGATCTCCACCCAGAATTAGTACATAAAAAAGCGTTTCAAAAATGGCGAACCCTGTCCCCGTGGCGAACCCATAGATAGCGCCATCGACGAAATAGGTGAAATAGGTGCGCCGCACATGGTAAATTAGAATGAGAGATTTGAGAAGTTCTTCGATGATCGGTGCCACGAGAGTCACCAGTAGGCTGATGGTGATCCAGCGCACAGCAACAGCATTGATTTGATAGGCAAGGAAGAATGCCACCACGCCCCACAGAAAAGAGCTGACGACAACGGTGAAATGACCGGATGCATAGAGATCCAGCGCACGGACCAGATAGAGAAAAATCAGAGGAATGGCGATGCCCACACACACGGCTAGAAACATAGATGACTATTCCTCGAACTGATCGTCTAACATTTCCCAGATATTCAGAGGGAGTTTGCGCCCCCGCTTGCGGGTGAAGCGAATCTTATAGCGTACGACCCCTTCAACCTTCATTTCTCGAACAAAGCTCTTGTCGATCAGGGCATTCATCGTGTGCTGTGCATCTGGTTCAGGCATGCCTAAGTAGTTGGCTACATCGGTCAAGCTCGCTTCCTTTTGGTTGATCAGCCACGACACCAGCTTGCTCTGTTCATCGGGAAGGGCCAAGACATCCGCCATGGTCAGTCCACCGGCTTTCTCGCGTGCCTCCAACTCGGATTGTAAGCGATCAAACAAACCCATGTATATTGTGACCTCCATGTCTTGATAAAAAAGCTTTCAGCGAATCAGCCGTCAGCTAGGTCGAAGCGACCACTTCGTGTTTGGTTACAGATGCGTATCATCCACAGCCAGAATCTGGTCATAACTTTGCGACTGATTTTTATACTTTCCGATACGAAAATATAGATTTGTCACCGATGAATCAGCGGTAAATAGCTTTGATAAAGGCCTACCGAAATTGTGATTGAATCCTTGCCCCGACTGCCATCGCTGTCGATGACGGTCAAAGTCACTTCATGAATCCCATTGGGCAGGACAGCGCTCGCCTGCCTTCCACTGGCGAAGATCGTGGAGCCATAGGACCACGTAAATGAGCGTTCAGGAATTGTTCGATCTTCCAGATCGTTGGCCTGCCCGCTCAATGAGATCAATTCTCCTGATGCGTAGCGACTACGGGTCTGAGGGCGCTGAATCACGACCTGTGGCGATTTTTTGGCCACGTCAAAAGTGGCATCTGAGTCATCCGATGATGTGTTGAAGCCGTCTGTGGCAATGAGCCGAATCCGGCTCTTCCCACCTCCTGGAAGCACTCTTGTATCGACAGAGTGGGACTCTCCCGACAAGTTCCCGGCGATGGGTAGCCACCGCCGACCATCATCTGGCGAATACAAGGCGGAAAAAAGCAATGAATCTCCATCCTGATCATCGGCCTTCCAACGAATGGTCTGCAAACCATCCCACATTTCTCCCCCATTTGGTGCCAGCACCGTGACAGTTGGCGCATGGGCAGAGACCATAATCGAATCCAGCATTTGCTCACCGTGAAGGAGAAGGAATTGGGCAGCCTCTGGCTCCTGGGGCAGTCGAAGGCTAAAGCGTATCATCTCCAGCTTCTTCCCTTCTGCATCCTCAAAAGAGACCAGAAAAGATGTTCGCCGCAGAGATGTCCCAGAGGCATCCCGGATCTCAATTGCATAGTCCCCTGGAACTATGTTGCCTGTTGGAATGCCGGGTTGTACTAAGATTGGTTCTAGATGCCCCGCACCATCTGCACGAACTTCGCCAGAGATATACAAAACTGTCTCCATATCAGCTTGCATACGCTTTATGCTGCTCGCCCGGACAACTGATCCTGCATTAGCAAATGCATCGAACAGCCGAGACCATCGATAAGGCGATATCCATTTGGTTGGCGGACTGAATGAAAAGCAGTAGGACATCAAGTCAGATCGACCAGCGGAAACAACCGTTGTGCCACTCGACCAGGGCAGACGGGTGTCGAAACCAATGGTCTGAACTTTTTCATCGATATAGGGCCATTGTGGATCAATCCCGGATGCATTGCACCCCGGTGCATGTCGTCCCCAACTGCCACTACGAGACGTATCCAAGATGTGGATCAACTCGTGGGCCATGGTGCCCTCTTGGGAACTCGCTCGCTCCCCACCAACTGCGACTCGACCCCCCCCACCGTTCCAAATTGGATCCGACAATCCGCCCGCATCCAATCGTATACCATAGATCGCATCGGGCAGCACAAACGGCTCTACACCCGTCTCTTGTAGAGACGAGTACCAGGCGATCTGGGTGTCTCGATCATATCGTTTCAGTTGACTGATGTTTGCTGACAGGTTTGTACTGGGGAAAGCACCCACTTCCTGCCATCCCTTCCGCACAAAGTTGACATCTGGCACCGGAAAGATGGTTCGCAAATAGCTCTCTTGTTGTGCAATTTCAGCTTCATCAATCACCACGGGTTCTTCTACGGTGCTCGTATTGACGGGGACAATCCAGTATGTTGGAATGATCGTAGGACGGAAACTCAAGGAGATGGTCGTTGACCAGGCTTCATTGTCAAATGCATCGACAATCCTGCCCTGAAATTCGACGTCGCCTTGCAGCCAAGAGTCTGGTAGTAGAAAATTTGCCGTCTGATTCAGTTGGGACTGATCAACCGTCGTTGGGGCCAGAAAAAGCATGGAGAGAGGTGAACCAGATAGTTCTTGCCCCTGACGCCTGCCATAGAGATAGACTTTGGTGGGCTGTGGACTATCTGTACCGCTGACCTCTAGATAAAGGCGGGCAACAGTGCTCTTGGCTTCCACCAGTGGCAGGCTATTCGCGTGGTCTTGAACGGCCTGGGTCACTTCGATCGATGCTGCAAATCGCTCGGTTTGGAAATCTATCGTTGCATTGGGATCGGCTGGAGCTGCGCTGCCAGACGCAGCAGCTAGAGCCACCTTGACAAGATTGCTGAAATCGTAGTGCAAGTTGGCTGGAATATCTCTAGTAAAGCTGGGATTCTGTGATGAAACGCTCAATCCCAAATGCACTATTTCACCCGCCTTCACATTGATCTCCGCCAGATCGATCCCAAACTCCCAAATACGATGCGGCGAACAGTTGACGATGGGGAACGGGAAATCCGGTAACACTGATACCGATCTTGACTCATCAGCAAAAAAGCAATCAAAATCCGTTGCAAATCCAGAGCGGGACGCTTCAAGTTGGAGCTGTCTCCAGGTCCCCGGTCCCAAATAGTATTGTTGGCGCATGTTATAGGTGCCCGGCACCAAAGCATAACGTAAGTCGTTATCATTTGTGATTTCACCATCACGATCAACATCAATGGTTAACCAGACGCGATCCCCCCAGGGGGCCGTTGCCAACGGTTCATCAGCGGTGGTATCTTCGAGAAGGTTGATCAGAATATAGAGTCGAAGGTCATCGTTGCGAACCGCCAGCCAGCCACCGTCAAATTGAAAGGAATCGGCTGTCGGCCATTCGCCAAAATCGAGAACGCCATCCAAGCGGGGTGCTGTCGCGGCATAGGTTGACGAAATCGTCGTTGCCGTTATCGGAATGGGCGCATCCCCTTCCGACGAACTCGAAACCGAGTCCGCAAAGATAGCAGAAGACATTGCAGAGAATAGAAGACCGATAAGCAGAATGACGACGATTAGAAAAATATTCATGAGACTCCCTTCCCTCTGCATGAATTTAATCTTGCCTCCAGACTGAAACACAACCCCTAACGACTAACCAATGGCAGATAGATTGCGAGTTGGTCAGAGACTGCTGAACTATATGCGCTCCACAAGTCGTTCTGCTGTTCATCGTGGGCCGGTGTATAGGTACGTATGACAAAATAGTAAGTGACATTTGGGAGAAGGTTATCGACCAAATAACCGGTCGTTGTCTTGTCAGACGTCGTACCATGTACCGTATAAGGGCCCTCTGGTGACGTCGCTAAACTGACTTCATAGTGGCCACCGTCTCCCGTATAATCGATAGACTCCCAGGATCAGTAGATCCAAATTTCAGGTTTTGAGAGAGAATTCTGGCTAAACAGTTGACATAAATACAAATTTGCCGGTCGATATCTAGTTTTTGCGTTAGATTTGGGCGATTTTCAGATATGAAATAGGTTGTTTTCTGTAACCGAAATCTGAATAAATGACTCCAAAATCCCTGCAATCTCGACTGAAAATCGCCAAAAACGCCAAATTTGGATCTACTGAGGATAGATTAATATGTGCATTGGTCTCAAGCGTTGCCCGAATTCCAGTGGGTGGTGCCGTTTGGGTCTGTACGCTCACGTTGGATGCTGTCAAGCCATTATACCCCAGGTCTGTTGCTTCGAGTGTCGCCTCGTTCAACTTCTCCAGATTGGTCAGCTCGATGGGAATTGCGCCCGTCAGTCCGTTCAGCGACAGATTCAAACGACCCAGGTTGCTCAAATTCCCCAGCGATGAAGGGATGGCGCCTGTCAGTCGATTGCCATGCAAGTCCAACTCACTCAGATTTCCCAGGTTTCCCAATTCGGGTGGAATCGCGCCACCCAATTGGTTGGCATATAGTTGAAGTCCAACTAAACCACTTAAGCTGCCCAGTTCAGACGGAATCGAACCGATCAATTGATTCTCATACAGATTGAGCCATTCCAGATTGGCCAGATCGCCCAGTTCGGGCGGAATGGCTCCATTCAATTGGTTGTCGTGTAGCTGAAGCCAAGTAAGATTGGCCAGATCGCCCAATTCGGGTGGAATCGCCCCGCTCAGTTGGTTTTCATAGAGATAGAGCCGCTCAAGGCTGGCTAGATCACTCAAGATCGGTGGAATCGCTCCAATCAGTTGATTGGCGTGCAGATAGAGCCGTTTCAGACTGGTGAGTTTGCCCAACTCAGACGGGATGCCGCCGCTCAATTGGTTGCCGTGCAGACGCAAATCGCGCAGACTCGTCAGCGCACCAAGCAGACTCGGCAACGAACCGGTCAGTTGGTTATTAAAGAGCCAAAGCGTCTCCAGATTTGTCAGTTTGCTCAACTCCGGGGGAATCGCCCCGCTCAGTTGGTTCCCGTCGAGCCAGAGTCCTTGTAATTCGGTTAGATTTCCTAATTCTGACGGGATCGTACCAGTTAGGTGATTGCTATTTAGATCGAGCACCTCGAGACTGGACAATTGTCCCAATTCGTGTGGAACCGGGCCGCTCAATATATTTTCAGCCAAATAGAGTTCCACCAATCCAGATAGTTGTCCCAATTCGACCGGAACCGCTCCGCTCAGCTCATTGCGCTCCAGATAGAGTCCTTCCAATCCAGTCAACTCGCCCAATTCTGCCGGAATCGTTCCCGCCAGGTCATTGGATGCCAGATCGAGTTCAACAACTCGACCATTGCGGCACGTCACACCAACCCACGAACAGGGCGTTGTGGTGGTCATCCAACCCGTACTGTCTTGCCAGGCTGTCCCTGCCGTATTCGTAAAGAACAATTGCAGAGCGCGACACTCGGCGCCAGGAATCTCTGTGACGGTCGCACAAAAATCGGATGGCACAGCCGGTGTTGAGGCAGATACTTTGAGACTTTCGCTGCTTGTCAGCGCGTTCTGCTGTGCGCCGTGGACAGGGGTAATGGTGCGCACCACGAAATAGTAAGTTGTGTCAGGCTGCAACTTGCTGGCCAAATAACTGGTTGCCGTCTTGTCTGCTGTCGTGCCATGGAGCGTGTATGGACCATCTGGCGAAGTAGCCACATGCACTTCGTACGCGCCACCGTTTCCTTGATAGGCAATGGGTGTCCAGCTCAGTTCAATGCTGCCGATCGACTGGACCACAGCCTCGATCTCGCTGGGAGGGACGGTTTGGGTTTGGCTCCAGTCAGGATCCTTCTCATTTAAGAAAGTGTCGAGGGTTGGCTCAGTCACCATCAGCTTGTTATACCCCAGGTCCAATCCGCTATAGGGTTCAGTGTGCAGGTTGACCAGGTTTGCCAGGGATGGTGGGATGGTGCTGTCTAGCCCGTTATATTCCAAACGCAAGGCAACCAAATCGGTAAGACTTCCCAGAGTCTCAGGGATTGGACCCGTCAATTGATTGACGGCCAGCCAGAGCTGTTGTAGCTTGCTCAAGCTCCCCAGTTCCGTCGGAATAGACCCAGTCAGTTGATTATTAAAGAGTCGCAATTCCTCCAGGGTGATGAGATTTCCCAGTTGTCCAGGGACGGTCCCACTGAGTCGATTATTCTGCAATCGAAGCGAACGAAGCGCAGTTAGATCACCCAGTTCTGTTGGAATCTCGCCCGTCAATTGATTGCCATGCAGATCTAGCTCAGTGACGCGTCCATCATTGCACGCAACGCCATGCCAAGAACAGGGCGTTGTCGTGACCAACCAGCCAGCACCGTTATGCCAATTCTCCCCATCCGTGCTCTCATAGAGGGCAACTAACCCCTCACACTCTTGCACTGGGATCTCGCCCACATCGTCACAGATCGTAGCCGACAGTTTCGACTCTGCTGCATCAAGCATCTGGGCATGAGACGTGAACCAAATAAGTGCGCCAAGTCCAATCATTATGGGCATAAAAAACTTGATTCGAAAGCGTCTCATGATGACAACAACTGTGCCAAAGAGCGATACCGCTTGGTCATTGGGTGTTCGGGATATTTGACCACAAACAGTTCGGCACTGGCCAAGGCCATTAGCTCGTCACTATGGGGAAAGATCACGCCGACTTCACAGTTATATGTCGTCTCGATCCGCTGCTTGACATCATCTGGATTGAAGACCTGGGGCACTTTGTTCACAACGAGCAGCATCTTTTCTGTCCCAAGTTTGCGTGCCACTTCCACCGTCACTCCCGTCCCTTGATAGTCCTGTGAATCGGGGCGCAAGACAACGAGCAAGATGTCTGAAATGGCAATGGACAAGAGGGTCTCTTCATTGAGGCCAGGATGCGTATCGATCAGAAGATAATCTAAGTTCAGTGCATCGACCAAATCGGTGAATCCATCACTCAGCAATTCTGGATCGTATCCCTCGCGCAGAATGCGTGCAATCTCGTTGGTCTTAATGCTAGAGGGAATCAGATAGAGTTTTCCGTTGCTTGTACCTGTTCCCAACACGTTGGTGACGTCATACGCGGCCTCATGAACTGCGTTCTTTCCCCAAAGATAATCGTTGAGAGAAACCTTCATCTCATTTTCATCCATCTGGAAGAGGACGTGGATACCGGGAGACTGAATATCCGTATCAATCACACCCACATGTGCTCCACTCTCCGCCAACAAGGCAGCAACGTTGGCTGCCGTATTGGACTTGCCCGTACCGCCTCGAAAAGAGTGGATCGAAATGATCTTAGCCATGGTCTTCCTTCTTGCTTGAATTGGAAAGTATAAAATCAGCCAATAGATGGAACTAGATTCTGGCTGTGGATGCTACGCATCTGTAACCAAGCACGAAGTGGTCGCTTCGACCTAGCTGACGGCTGATTCGCTGAAAGCTTTTTTATTCTTCGCCGCCATTCTAGTGCGCAAATCGTCGGCTTTGCTGCGTAATTCTTGAAAGTAGTCTGTGCTGGTGATCTGTTCCACCTGCTGGTCGCGACGTGCTTTGTCAACTTCGATGCGTAGCTCCTGCACCTGTTGCTGCAGACGCTGCTCACGTGCCGCCACTTTGCGAATCATGTCTTGGAAGACGCGAGCCAGTCGGCCCAGTTCATCTTTACGAGCCGCCACGCCATCTATCTGGTCTGGCTCGTAGACACCCGATTCGACAGATCCCGCAGCATTGGTAAGGCGAGCGACCTGCTGGATATAATGATGGTCATCGACCATTTCATGCAACCGCTCGCGCAGTTGCCGACAGAGAAGCTGGATCACCCCGCTGGCCACTTCTGGACGAGTTCCCATGATTTGATAGAATGGCGTACGCTCCAGCCGTAAGAGAAGAGCGTCAGATACAACGGTGGCTGTGGCACTCCGTGGTTCCGGGTCCAGCAGGGCCATTTCACCAAAAACGGCCCCATTCTCTAGGTATGTCAATGTCCGTCCACCTCGATGGATGTGAATTCGCCCCAACGCAACGATATACATGGCATCTCCCAACTCGCCTTCGGCAAAAATCGTTGCACCTTCTGGCAAAGAAACCTCTTTCAACAAACGCGAGACTTCCACCAGAATTGTGTCTGGCGTATTGGCAAAGAGCTGGATGGATTTCAATAAATCGATCAGGTTTTGCATTGTTGGCGACAGATCCAAATTTGCTGACACAGGGACACTTCTTGTTCAAATCAAAGTAAATGCCTTGGCTCTCCATTAGAGATTATAAGGATTAAGAATTATAGGACACAGATGAACACAGATTTCCCGGATTTACTCTGAGATGCTCCGTATTAATCCTAAAAATCCGTGTCCTAATTTCAACCCCTATAATGTCTATTATATACCGTACTTGCTCATAAATAAATTTGGTCATCAATCCCCATCAATCCCTATCCATTTATGATCAGCGGTAGCAGAATTTTGTAGGGCATCTCAATGCGTAGCGGAACGGCTTCTTGATCGGCGCTTTCCGCAGAGTCTTGGGGTGAGCCAAGCGGATTCTCGACGACGATTTGGCTGCCGGGATTTGCGCTACCTGTCTCAATCACGTTCGTAATGGTCGCCCGTGACAGATCGTCATTGATCAGCGCCTGTACTCGATAGCCAACTGCAACTTCTATGCCATTGGTGTCAGCGAGCACGACTTCGTGATTCAAATCCAGAATGAGACACACATCATTGCGGCGTGCACCACACTCGCTGCTCTCGACGACAACGCCACTGGTATTAACTGTCGTACCGAAGAGTCCGCCTCGCTCCTGATTGCTCCAATACAAGGTGGCCACGAATAACAGCGCAAGCACGCCAACAAGAAGGAGAATGAGTTGTCTTTGGGTAATCATTCGACTAGACATGATGAAAACCTTCCAATTGCCAAAAATAGATAGAACTTGGGGCAAGGTTCAGAAACACACATAATTGGTTGACATTTGCCAGAGACTACAGCGAATTTAGACAGAAACGAATTTGTGTTTCGTTAACGTAAGTAGGCACTTTTGCAGGGAGAACAGGTCAACCCAAGGACTCATTCGTTGTTTTCTGAATTCGCTGTAGCGTCCGTATGGCCCGCAAATTGCTCCCTTCTGATCCACGCCGATCTTGGTTATTTGCCTCCATTATAACAACCAATTGTATCCAGATCGTCGCGGGAATGCGTCTCTATCGCATCCATTTGGCGAAGAAGCGCATCCAGAACCAATTTATGGAGGCAAATCGTCCAAAATATGAACAGTTATGCCCCCTCAGTTGACTACGAGGGGTAAAAAGATCCGCACGTTTTGCTCTTCAGAAGGGGTTTCCTCAAATACATCGGTCACGGTGATGACAATGTCCTGCACCGCGGTAAGCTCACCCGAATCGGTGACCGTAACCTGAATGTTGTAGATGTTATTCCCATCTGCGTCCGCGGGATTCTCGAAATCTGGCGCATTGACAAAGGTGACGACACCACTGCTGGTGTCGATGGCGAAGAGACCTTGATCGGCTCCGCCACTCAGGCGGAAGATCAGTCCCGCTCCTTCCGCATCGCTATCATCGGTGGCGTTGACATCAATGGCGCTGCTCTGGTTTTCGGCCACGCTGGCCAAATTATTACCAGAGATGATTGGTGCCACATTTTCTGGGACATCCGGCCCCTCATCCATATCCGTCACAGTGATGGTGATCTCCTGCACATCGGTCAGGGAACCGGCATCAGTCACGGTGACTTGAATATTGTAGACGTTATCGCCCCCCTACATCGGTGGGACTCTCAAAGTCTGGTGTACTGACAAAACGGACGACGCCCGTGTTGGCATCGATTACGAAAAGAGCTTGATCAGCCCCACCGCTCAGGTGGAAGGTCAGGCCACTGCCCTCGGCATCGCTGTCGTCGATGGCCTGTACATCAAGTGCACTTGTCTGGTTCTCAGCCACCGTAATGGTGCCGCTGCTGGTAACGATCGGCGCAACGTTTTCAGCCACGTCGGCAACCGTGATGACGATGTCTTGCACGGCCGTTAGGGATCCGGAATCGGTCACTGTCACCTGGATATTATAGCGATTGTCGCCTCCAACGTCAGACGGATTCTCGAAGTCGGGTGCGCTGATGAAAGTGACCACGCCCGTGTTGGCGTCGATGGTGAAGAGAGCATCATCTGCGCCGCCGCTCAAGCTGAAGATGAGTCCTGCCCCCTCGGCATCAACATCATCGGCGGCTTGCACGTCAAGTGCACCGGTCTGGTTCTCAGCCACCGTAATGGTGCTGCCACTGGTAATGGTCGGCCCTACATTTTCATAAACGTCGGTCACGGTAATGACTATATCCTGTACACCCGCCAACGTACCAGTCAAGAAGGTGGTGTCGGTGACAGTGACTTGGACGTTGTAAGCGTTGTCTGCCCCTACATCGGATGGATTCTCGAAATCGGGTGCGCTGATGAAGGTGACTGCGCCCGTATTGGCATCGATGGCAAAGAGAGCATCATCGGTAGTGCCACTCAAACTGAAGATGAGTCCTGCCCCCTCGGCGTCAATATCGTCGATGGCCTGGACGTCAATGGTGCTGGTCTGATTTTCTGCCACGGTTACAGCATTGCTGCTTGTGATGGTGGGTGCGGCGTTGATCCAGAACTCGAAGGCCCCGATGTCGCAGGTGCCGAATTGAGGACGGGGAATGCCCCGTTGGTCTACGTTATTGACTGGGATGGCCGCGCAGGTGGCGTTGTCGCCTGCGTCGCGGGCCGCGCTGCCGTCGAGCAAAGCGTGGGGCCAGGTGGCTTGCCCTGAGCTAGTCCCCGATCCAGTCGGGGAAGGGCCATTGTCCTGCAGCGGCCCGAGATTGATGCTGGTTGACTGGACTGCATCGCCGCAGGAGCCATCAGAATCCAGGTTGGAGGCGTCGAGCATGGTGCCGTCCATGCCAAGACAGTCGCTGGGTACACTGTTGGCCATGTTGCCAGCGATAATGCTATTGCGGACCGTGGTGTTGCCGCTCTGGTTGAACAGCCCACCTAGTGTTTTGTCAGATAAGTTATAATACGGTAAACTCTGCCAGAAAGTGACTAAAAAAACGAGGAGGCAGAGAGAAATGAAGCAAGTATATAAAGTTAAACTAAGTGATAAAGACAGAAATGAATTAAGGCGAATAACGGCAAAAGGGAAAGAGAACGTAAGAAAGATAAGAAGGGCACATATTCTGCTCTTGTCAGATGGAGGAAAAACAGACAGAGAAATCATGGAACGAGTGGGAGTGACGCGAGCAACGGTGGTGCGAATCCGCAAAAGATATGTGACGGAAGGGCTAACCAAAGCCCTAGAAGAGCCAAGAAGCGGACGACCAGTCGAGATTAGTAACGAAGCCAGAGCCAAAATCACGGCACTAGCGTGTACGAAAGGACCAGATGGGCGAAGCCGATGGACTTTAAGGCTGCTAGCAACCACAGCGGTTGAGTTAAAGTTTGTGGAAGACATTTCGCATGAAACCGTGAGTGAAATTCTGAAAAAAACCAAACTGAAACCCCATTTGAAGGTGCAGTGGTGTATCGGAAAGTTAACACCTACATACTTGTGGCACATGGAACAAATCTTGGACCTCTATGCACAGCCCTATGACCCCAAGAATCCTCTCTGGTGTTACGATGAAAAAACCTTGTCAGCTCTTGGGCGATACAATCGTGCCGATTGAGATGAAACCAGGCAAGAAATGGCGCTATGATCATCACTATGAACGCAAGGGCATCTGTTACATCTTGATTGCTTACCAGCCACACACTGGACAGCGGGTTGTTCAGATTACCGAACGGCGCAGAGGCCAAGAGTATGCTCGCTTCATGCATGATCTCAAAACGAAACACAATCCTGATGCCGATTCATTACAGATTGTTCAGGATAATCTCAACATTCATTCACCCAGTTCCTTCTACACCATCTTTTCGCCTGAGGAAGCTTTCGCTCTGGCTCAGCACTTTCAGATGGTTTATACCCCGTCAACGGGAGTTGGCTTAATATGGTTGAAATTGAACTCTCGGTTATCACTCGCCAAGTTCTTGATCGCCGCATTGATTCCAAAGAGCTTCTTGAGACTGTTGTCCTTGCTCTTGTCAACGAGCGCAATGAACAATCTGCTACCATTCAATGGCAATTTACCCCCGCTCTCGCTCGCCAGAAGTTCCAGCGTTTCTATCCTGTTTTGGATACCGATTCTGATGACCAACCTGTATCATAACTTATCTGACAAAACACTAGGTTGTTGGTCGCCGAGTTGCTGTAGATGGTGCTGTTGTAGA
This sequence comes from Chloroflexi bacterium TSY, assembly GCA_019217005.1. The sequence goes on along the minus strand of JAHBNG010000171.1, from coordinate 5,168 downwards.
CGGCAACGCTGCCCTCAAGACCCACAAGGCCACCGCCAGCCGTTGCACTATTGTGGGAAATGGTGCTGTTGCTGACGGTGATGGTGCCGCGGTTGGCGATGCCGCCAGCAAGAAGCGCCGCATTGCTGTAGACGGTACTACTGCTCACGGTCAGTTCACCAGCGGAGTAGAGACCGCCGCCAAAATCGGCACTGCTGCTGAAGACGGTGGACGCCGTCAGCGTGACCGCGGCGCTGACCCCAATGCGGACCGCGCCGCCACACGTATCGTTTTCAAAACAGAGATCCGTGGCAAAGCCGTTTTGCAGGGTGAGGTTGGCCAGCGTGACGTGGCCGTCCACAATATCCAAGAGGCGATAGCTGTTGGCCCCGTCCATTGTGTGGCCGTTGCCGTTGATGTGCAGGGATGCATCTGCATTCTTGTAAAAGCCTGCCCGACTCACTTGAGTTGTGGTGGTGACCTGCGTGATGTCCTGCACCACGTTGATGACGTACTCGCCGCCGGGCAGGTAGTTGTAGCAGTCGATGGCCGCATTCAACTCGGCCGTAGTGCTGACGTCCAGCGGGAAGGGCACACATTCAGGAATATCCAGAACGGTGATAACTATCTCCTGCACCGCGCTCAAGCCACCCGAATCGGTGACCGTCGCTTGAATATTGTAGACATTGTCGCCACCCACATCCAGCGGATTCTCGAAGTCGGGCCGATTGATAAATGTGACCACGCCGGTGGTCGTATCTGCATTGAAACGGGCGAGGTCGGTGCCGCCAAAGCTCAGGGTCAACCCAATGCCCTCTGTGTCCACATCGTCAAAGACGTTGACGTCGACCACGAACGCCTGATTCTCCCAGACGTTAATGGTGGGTGGGCTGGTAAAGACGGGTTCGCTGGTCTGCGCAAGTTCATAGGCCCCAACGTCGCAGGTGGCATACTGTGGCCGCGCAATCCCGCGCTGATCCACGCCGCTGACGGGCGCAGCACCACAGACGCCGTTATCGCCTGCGTTGAAGGCAGCGCTGTAGGGCAAAATCGCGTGGGTCCAGGTAGGGCCACCGTTGTTCTGCAGAGGACCCAGATAGAGCTGGTCGGACTGGACTGCGCTGCCGCAGGTGCCGTCGCTAATCAGGTTGCTGGCATCGATGTCGCCCACCTCTGTCCCATTCAGGTCAATACTCACACAATCGGCGCTGCGGAATGGCGTGATGGGATTGAATGGCGTGTCGGGTGCGAGGGACACATTGTGGGCAAAGAGGCTGTTGCGCACCGTCAGCATATCCCCTTCACTGGGATCAATCCTGCTGCCGAAGCCGCCGATAAGGCCGCTGGCCGTATTGTGGGCAATGGTGCTGTTGGTCATGGTCAGGGTGCCTTCATTGATAATGCCGCCGTATGGACCATTGAGCGCCGAATTACCCGAGATGGTGCTGTTACTGATGGTTGCGACCCCACTCTCGATTTGTACCCCCCCTGAGCCGCTGCGCGCCACGTTGTGGGCAATGGTGCTCCGGTCAATGGTCAGGAAACCATCATCCGTTTTGGTAATCCCGCCGCCCGTGTCAGACTCGTTGTGGGCAACGGTGCTGTTGCGGATCGTTAAGGTTCCGTCTGCGAAACTGCCAATCCCACCCGCCCGATAGCTGGTCACGTTGCCCGATATGACGCTACTGTTGATGATGAGCACGCCGCCCTCGTTAAAGAGACCGCCCCCCAAGCTGGCCGTGTTGCTCAGGATGTTCGTATTGGTCACTGTAACCGTGGCTACAGCAGTACCCACGCGGATGGCTCCCCCACAATCGGAAAAGCTTTTGGTTTTTGTGCAGTCATTGGGTGCGTCGCCATGTTGCAAGGTAATGTCCGCAATGGTTACCTTGCTATCGAGCACGGTAAAGTGGCGATAGCTGGCGTCACCGTCGATGACGTGGCCGTTCCCGTTGATGAGCAAAGCGGCATCCAGCGTATTGGTGATCGGTGTGGTTGACTCTGTCAGGGTAAATCCTTGAGTGATGTTAATGGCATATTCGCCTGCGGGGGCGGCGTTATAGCAGGCCAAAGCAAGATTCAATTCTGTTGTGGTACTCACATCCACGGGAAAGTTGGGACAGCTGTTGGTAGTAGCGGTGAAGTTGGTGGGGTCGTTGCTGGGTTCTGGGTCGACCTGGGCCGCAGCAGTTTGGGGCATCGTCCATAGGACAATGATCATCGCAAAGATTGCGTAAATGTACGCTTGCAGGAGGCGTCGCCTCCCGTTGGGTGCTGTTGGTCGAAATTGACCTTGGGTCATATTGTACTCCTTGAACTTTCTAAGTAAGCATTCAGCTAGTCAGCCATCAGCTCGGCACTTCCCTGTATTTTCTAGATTAGCCTTAGCCTCATACGTTCGAATGTTCAATCCTGATTACATTTGGTGCGTGCGCAACCTCACTCCGTTCTACATAGGCTTGCAACTCGGCATCATTGAACGCCAGTGCCAGATCGCCCAGCAGCAGCCACGAAAGGCCAACCACAACACCAATCCAGTCCCCCATGAGCAGCTTCTTTCCAACGAACTCGAGGCGCAGTGGCGCTTTGATTAGGGTGCTGGTGATAAAGGGCCGTTCGTTGATAAAGCGACCCAAATCGGGAGAGATGCTGACCACAACATCGACCAACTGACAATACCAGCACAGGCTCCGGTGGACCACCTGCTGATGGATGGTGATGGAGAAAGGCACCGGTGCCGCCTGCTGCTTCCGTTCATCGATCCAGCCATTGAGGACGCCCAATCCGCCGCGAGCCGTTTCTAACGAAGCTAGTACGATGGACAGACCGGTCCAGGTGTAGCCTGCTGCCGCAAAGAGCGCACCGCCGACGGCCAGCGCAAGACCGCCGTAAAAGAGCAGATATGGACGCATCTTTGGATCAAAGAGCCAGATGAACAAGGAGCCAAGGAGCAGCGCTAAGGCCGCCATCGTCTCTGTGTTGAAGCCGTAGCCGGTATCATGGGTCAGCCACAGTTGCTGGCCCACCAACACCAAATTGGCGATTTCATATCCGAAAAACTGAATCTTATTGTGATGCTTGGCAAATTGCTGAATCATGACGAATGCTCCTGGATGAATCTGTTCTCTTGTCGAAAGTATAACAAGCGATCGCATCCAGATCGTCGCAAGTAGGGGGCTGTATCGTCCCAAATCAGCAAAATATCGCATCCAATTGCACCGCCTCACCTTTCCCCATGCGACATAAAGGAGTCACCTTCTTGGTCTCAGCCCCTTACTCCCCATTTAGAGTTGAGCATGGAATGCAACAAACCTGAGGCAACGGAGAGAAGGGGTGACAAGGTAAGGGGATGAATTGAAGACAATAGACGCTTGTGCTACACTTTAGAACCCATCCGAAAAGTGGTTGTGAGTCCATCTGCCTTATGTATGTCTGGTTTCTCTACCTCTTGAAGGATTATCTCTCTGTTCACCCAATTGCCGAGATGGTTGGACAAGAAATCGGCTTTTCATTGAACCTGGCCAGCGGGACAAGAGTGAGAGCACCAGACTTGGGCATCGTCCTCAACAGCAATCCCGTTCCCATTGGCGACAGAGATCGGTCCTACAACGGTATCTTTGATCTCTGCATTGAATTTGTGTCTAATTCGAAAACAAGCGAGATCGAACGGGACACTGTTCACAAGTATAATGAGTATGCGCAGCGCGGTGTGACGGAATACTTCATTCTGGATGGCAGTCCAGCCAGTCGTACAAATGAAACGGCTTTCTATAGACTTGATCCGGCTGGAATTTATCAACCAATCTCACCAGTCAACGGAGTCATCCAATCATCGGTCCTACCAGGATTTCAGTTTCGCGTTGCAGACCTATATACCAGTCCCAATCCAACACAATTGCTCTCGGATGTCATTTATCAATCCTATGTATCTCCAGAGTTATGGATGGAAAGACAGCGTGTGGAACGAGCAGAGGCTGCATTGCAACAGAGTAAGTTTACTCTAGAAGAAACCCAATCTACTCTGGAAGAAACTCGGTCTACTTTAGAAGAAGAGCAAGAACGTGCGAATCGAGTTCGGGCATATCTCGATTCGCAAGGGACGGAATGTGTCAATAAAAGTGAGACACAAAACGACAAAAAAATAGAGAGGATACGAAATAGTGTGTAAGCCAAGCGTAAGGTGTCCAGAGAGTCGAAAAAAGTGAAGCTGTGGCCGAAAAATGGAACCAAGATTCTGTGACAGGAACCACTCTCGGGGGGGGGAGCTGTGCCGCCATGAAAGCGAAATGATGAATCGAGTCGCTCATGGTTAGCGAAAACGAAAGCCCCACTCATGAGAGAGACTCAGCCGAATGACAAGGCGGATTGATCCAGACTTCAGCCGGTAGCTGAGGTAGAGTCGGCGGACCGTGAACAAAGCGCTCAGGATGCTCGAGATAAGCATCAAATAGAGTCTGTTGCCGCTGAGCGAGCACCTGATGGCAAAAGCCATAGTGAACCGAAGCCGGAGTCAAGAGATTGAGTGTCGAGTGATAATGTTCATTGTTGTACCAGTCGAAAAGAGCAGCAGACCAGCGGTGAGCATGGTCAAAGGAATCAAAGCGACCCGGATAATCTGGACGATATTTCAGGGTCTTGAAGTGAGACTCAGAAAAAGGATTATCATTGGGAGTATGGGGACGACTATGGCTCTTGTCTACCTCGAGGTCTCTGAGCAACTGCTCGACAGACTTGGAGCTCATAGAGGGACCATTGTCTGCGTGCAGGGTCAGTTGTTGCGGTGCGATCTTTTGTTTGGCACACGTTTCGAGGATTAGTTTTTGAGCATAGCGTTCCGACTCGCAATCAGCCAGCATCCAGTAGGATAGACCGTCAGCGCACAGCATTTTCTGTGTTTCCAGCCAACCACATAGCGACTATAGACATCCAGGATGACATAAAGATAGTAGGCGGTCAGACGAATCGGCCCTTTCAGTTTGGTGATATCCCAACTCCAGAGCTGGTTCGGTCCAGTCGCCATCAATTCCGGCTTGCTGTATGTTGGATGGGTGAGTTGATTCCGCCGCTCCTTCACTTCAGCATGCTCATCTAGAATCCGATACATTGTCCTCCAGTGACAGAAATACTTTCCCTCGTCCAGCAACTTGGCATAGACTTGCCTCGGCGGGAGATTCCGGAATCGTTCGCTG
>JAHBNG010000170.1 GCA_019217005.1 Chloroflexi bacterium TSY | reverse complement strand
AGGTAGATGGCAGTTGACCATTCGCATATTGTCCATTCTGGCTCTCCGAAAACTGGACTGCAATTGCGTTGGGCGTTTGCTCAACCTGGGCTTCGAATAACTGCTGCAGCGTGCAGTCGTACGGATAGTCAACTTGGGTGGCATTCCACTCGACCAGGAGTTGGTGCTGCTCAGCCTCCGTAAGCAACGGCAATTTGGAGATGGACTGCTCTGGATTCGCCACAATGCCTGCCAGCAATGATTCGAAATGTCTGGCGAGTCGCTCGATGGTTGTGGTCTCAAAGAGATCGCTGTTGTAGTCAAAATCGACCGCAAACGCACCGTCGATCTCGGTAATATTCAGGCTGATTTCGTGGTCGACAAAGCTCATCGGTAGCGCGGTCAGGTCGGCCTCAATTCCCAAAAGCTTGGGCACATCCACTGGTCGGTCCAGATTAAAGGTGGTGGCAATGACGGGTGAAAGGCTGGCATCGCGTTCGAATTTTAGGCGGCTGAGTAAGCGCAAATGGATAGTCTTGATGCTCGAGGCTTCGAACAAAGTGCTTCTCATCTTTGTGAGATAGTCAGAGAATGGGGACCCTTCATCTGCAATTGTGCGAATGGGCAACAGATGGGCACAGTAACCCACAAGCCCCTGACTGCCTTCCATAGACCGTCCCGCCGCAGGGATGCCCACAACGATGTCGTCCTGGCCTGTGATGCGGTGGAGGAATGTTGTGTAAGCGGCAAAGAGAGTCATAAAGAGCGTGCAGCCGTGGGATTTGCTGAGAGATTTGATGTTGTTCGTCAACTCGGCATCTAAACGGATCGTGTGACGCTGCCCGGCATAGGTTTTGACCGGTGGGCGTGGATGATCGAGCGGCAGATCCAAAACTGGCGTTGAGTTGGAAAGTTGACCCAACCAGTATGCCTCGTGCTCGGCCATCTCCGTCGTTTGGCACTGCTCGGTCAGCCACTGAACATAGGTTCGAAATGGCATTGGTGGGTACAGGTCAATACTCTCTCCTTGGCTATAGGCAGAATAGAGTTGGCTCATCTCTTGGACGATGACACCCATTGACCAGCCATCGACGATAATATGGTGTGCCATCAAGACAAGGAGATGACGCTGCGGTGCCAGACGAATTAGGTGTGCCCGAAAGAGTGGTCCAACGGTCAAATCAAATGGCTCCTGGCCTTGATCCGTGGTCAGTTCACTCTGCCACATATCTTCCTGTGAACCATCAATTAGCGATAGTTCGATCTCCAGATTGGGATGAATGTATTGGCACTTTCCGTCGGTGCTAATTGTTGTGCGCAATGCCTCATGGCGTGCGGCCAGCGTTTGAATTGTCCGGCGAAACGCTGCGACATCCAGTTCTCCATTTAGCTGCAAGCAGACAGATTCGTTGTAGGCCATTGAGCCATCATCGCCAATTTCAGCCAGGAACCAGAGCTGCTGTTGCGCTTCGCTCAGCGGTGCTTCGATGGTCGTTTCTGGTTGACTCCTGGCAAGATTGTTCTGGCTGGCGACGTGTTTCTGGCTCTGTTTTTCGGTTTTCTCCTTCGTTGGAAGAAAGCCTCCAGCCTGCATTTCCTGGACGCTCTCTTTCACGGCTTGCATCACATGCTCAAGATCAGCGTCCGTGTGGGCCGTCGAAAGAAAACAAGTGCGTCCTTCCCAAATGTAGACGCCTTTGTCGAGGAGGTGATAGAAGAGCAGATCCATGTTGCCACTAAATGCAAAGCGGAAGAGGGGTCCAAAGTGGTCTATGTGGATCGGGACCTGCATCTGGTCAAAATATGCGTTGAGCGTGGCCGCAAACTGTGCCGTCCGTCCGTTCAATTGCTCGTACAAAGCAGGTCCTTGGCTTTTGATGTGGGTCAGCACAGCCTGGGCAGCCGCCATGGCCAATGGATGCTTACAGAATGTGCCAGCAAAGAAGGTCGTCTCGGCCGACGGATAGGAGTCATCGCCATAGTGCCACATGGCGCCAATCGGCATACCGCCGCCTACGATCTTGCCATAGGTCGCCATATCTGCCTGGACGCCAAACCATGCCTGCGCGCCACCTGGATGAATGCGAAAGCCGGTGATCATTTCGTCAAAGATCAGGGCGATACCTGCTTCCCGCGTGATGGCTCGCAACTGATGCAGAAACTCTGTGGGCTGCAAATCTGGGTGGCGACTCTGGACGGGAGAGACCAAAACGGCAGCCAGATCATCACTGTTCGCACGGATGACATCGAGCGATGCTGGATCGCCGTAGCCATCTATCACCACAACATCAGCCACCATATTGGGGGTGATGCCTGGTGCAAATGGCACAGCTTGGGGACCATCACCATTTGGTTCGGTGGCAGCTGGATTGATGGTGGCTGATGTCCCGTCAAAATGGCCGTGATAAGCACCGCTAAAGACAGCAATCTTATTGCGTCCGGTTGCCGTGCGGGCCAGGCGCAAAGCCGTCATGACCGCTTCGGTGCCAGAATTGAGAAAGGTGATCCGGTCCATGCCGGTTAACTCACTAACCAATGTAGCCACCTGACCCGCCAGATCCGACTGTACACCTAGTTGTAGCCCTTTCTGAAGCTGTGCATCTATGGCTTGTCTGACAAAGTCGGGCTGGTGCCCAAAAAGATTGACGCCAAAGCCCATCGACAGATCGACATATTCGTTGCCGTCTACGTCCCAAACCCGACCGTCTTGCGAACGTTCTCCAATAATCGGGTAGAGCATCTCTTTGATCGAGAAGCGGAAGCCTGCTGAAGCCCGGTTGTCGGCCAAAACGGGCCGATATTGTTGGGTCATGGCTTTGGATTTGGCCGTGCGTTTGGTATAGCGTTCAATGAGTGTCGACAGATGTTGTTGCTGATGCGACGTTAATCCCTTTGCCCACATCTCTGCGGCTTGTGTGGGTGCAAATGGTAAAACCGGTGCAGCGGATGATTGTTTCTCTTGCTGTGGAGCGCGACCATTCTCGGTAGGTTGTTTTCCTGTCGAGACTTGTGCGATTCCAGTCGCACTATCTTTTATGTCGCCGTTCAAGATAGGCGATGCCGAGTTTGGAGCCACTCCTTCACCAGGATGTCCATTCTTGACGGCTCCATTCTCCGAACGCTTATCATTTGGATCTGCGTGTTTGGCCGTAGCTGAGCCATTGCCGCGCAACAAATCGAGTTGATGCGCCATAAAATCGATCTGACGCATAATTACGCGCTCGATCATTGGATCTGACGTGGCTCGCTCACCGAACTCAATTTGAGGAACATGCTCAGAAGGATCAATGGATTCTTGAAATGATGCCGGGAGGTGAGACGGTGTCTGGGTTGCTCTCTGTATTGAACTGGCGTGTTTGACCGCATGCTGTATATCGTTGATTGCTGCCGATGTGTGCGCGTCGATTTGTACTGCCTGTGCCATTGTGCTTTCTGGCTCAGTTGCCTCAGCAACATAGGTTGCAAGCGCATCAATAGTTGAGATGTCTTCAAAGAGTTGACGGATGGCAATCTTGACGCTGTAGGTGCTTTCAACTCGCCGAATGGCGTCGAGCATGACGATGGAATCAGCACCCATCTCGATAAATGGTGTGTGAATGTTTACATCCGACGCGGATTCGTGTAGTAATTCCGCAACGAGTGATCGCAGCGAAGACAGAATTTGTTCTCGGTGCAGAGATGATGCCGCCTCCTCTGCTTGAACTGAGCCTGCCGATACACTCGTTTGTTCAGTCATGTTCATAGAAGTGCTCTCATCGAAAATCCAGTATCGTTTGCGTTGGAAGGGATAGGTGGGAAGGGCCAATCGCCTACGTTTATACTCTTGATCAAACGCTTTCCAATCTATATTTACACCCTGTACGTAGAGTGTTCCCAGGCTGCGTAGCATCATCTCCCAATCGTCTTTGCCTTGCTTCAACGAAGGGAGCCAGGTCGCTGTTTTCTCTGTTTCCGATTGTTTGCCCAGGCCCGATAGAATTGGTTTTGGCCCAATTTCTAAGAAGATAGAAGCTTGTTCTTGGGTCAATAATGTCTGTATTCCAGTGGCAAAGCGAACCGGCTCGCGGATGTGCTGCCGCCAGTACTTTGCATCTAACTGTTCACCTACAGGCAACATCTTGCCTATCAGATTGGAGACGAGTGGAATGCGAAGTGGATGCATTGACACCGTGTGTGCGGTCTCTTCAAAAGCATCCAGCATCGGCTCCATGAGTGGAGAGTGAAAGGCATGTGACACCCGTAACGCACGACTCTCGATGCCCTTTGCTGTCAAATCGGCCACAATATCAGGCATCGCCTGACGACGACCAGAAATCACGATATTGCGCGGTCCGTTGATTGCGGCAATTGTCACATCATGGACATAGGGCTGAATCGCTGCATTCACTTCTGCTTTATTGGCAAAGACAGCGGCCATCGCACCATCAGAGGGTAGTGTCTGCATCAAGCGCCCGCGCGTGGCAATGAGCTTCAGGCCGTCTTCCAAACTAAAGGCACCAGCAATGCAAGCAGCCACGTATTCACCCACACTATGCCCTAAAACAGCGGCAGGTACGATTTCCCAGGAGAGCCAGAGTTGGGCCAGTGCATATTCGAGGGCGGGCTGGCTGTAGGCAGTTTGTGATAAGGTTGTAGGGTGATCCTCCGCCGTCTGATCGCTGCTAAACATGACGAATAAGAGTGAGTGGTCAAGATATGGTTCCAATATCTCATTGCATCGGTCGAGTGTTTGGCGGAAGGTTGGCTGGGTTTCGTAAAGTTCACGTCCCATATCAACATATTGGGAACCCTGGCCCGTAAAAAGGAAGATCACCGACGGACGTTCTGACGCTCTATTTTGCCCCGGAATGAGATTGACGGTTTTTTCACCAGCGGTGAAGGAAGCCAACTGTTCGGCAAGCTGCTCAGTGGTGCTGTCCACCGCAGCCAGACGATGCGAAAAGTGTGTGCGTCCCGTATTGGCAGTAAAGCAAATATCGGCCAGTGTGCCATCGGATTTAGCCCTCAGTCGTGTAGCATACTTTTTTGCAAGTTGACAGAGCGCGTTATGATCCTTGGCCGACAGGGTTAACAGATGAAGTGGACGCTCCATTTCCGAGGATGTCTCTGCGAATTCTGAATCATTCGCCACTTGCAACACTTCCACCGATTCTGATGTCTCTGCCCCTTTGGGTGCTTCTCCCAAAATGATATGAGCATTTGTACCACCAAAGCCAAATGAGCTGATCCCTGCCATGCGACGCTCAGCTGGCCAAGGTTGGCCTTGGGTGGGAATTGCCAAAGGGCTATCGGCAAGAGAAATGCGCAGATTTAGCTCGCTGAAGTGGAGATGGGGAGGAATCTTGCCCGCTTGCAGAGACAAGACAACTTTGATCAGACTGGCAATGCCTGCGGCCGATTCGAGATGTCCGATATTGGTCTTGACTGAGCCGATCCAGCAGGGTTCGCATGCAGCCTGCTCTTGATGCGTCGTTCCTTGATTGATGATCTGCTTCAGGGCGTTCACTTCAATCGGGTCGCCCAGTGCCGTGCCGGTACCGTGTGCCTCGACGTAGCCAATTTGAGACGGTTCGACTTGGGCATTCTTGAGCACCTCAAGAATAACGGCTCGTTGAGCTGGCCCGTTGGGCGCAGTGAGACCATTGCTCCGTCCATCCTGGTTCACGGCCGAGCCTCGGATCAACGCCAAGATCGGATCATCATCACATAGGGCGTCGGAGAGGCGCTTCAGGACGACCATGCCGGCACCTTCTCCTCGTACATAGCCATCGGCACGCGTATCGAAGGTTTTGCAGCGTCCGTCGGATGCCATCATGCCAGCTTGAGAGAAGGCAATTGTAACGTCGGGTGAAAGAATTAGATTGACGCCACCGCTCAAAGCCAAATCACATTCCTGCTGTCGCAAACTTTGGCATGCTTGATGAACCGCCACAAGTGAAGATGAGCAAGCGGTGTCAACGGCTATGCTTGGTCCGCGGAAGTCCAGGAGGTAGGAAAGACGATTGGCAGCAATGCCTTTAGCATTGCTGGTGCCTGAATAGGCGTTTGTGCTGGTTGGGGAGTTTACCTGAAGGCGGGCATAGTCGTTGCTACAAATCCCAACAAAGACACCGGTGCGACTGCCGCTCAGCGTGTATGGCGCCAGTGCAGCATGTTCGAGAGCCTCCCAGCAGATCTCCATCAGGAGACGTTGTTGGGGATCGATATGGATGGCCTCACGTGAGGAGATGCCGAAAAATCTAGCATCAAACTGATCGACTTCCTCGAGAAACCCACTCCAACGGGTGTTCATTTTGCCTGGGGTACCAGGCACACTATCATAAAAAGTGTCTATTGGCCAACGAGTAGAGGGCACCTCTGTCACGGCATCCACACCATGGTCTAGCAGTTGCCAAAATGATTCGGGGTCGTTGGCACCACCGGGTAGACGACAGGCCATTCCGATGATGGCTATCGGCTCGTTTTGTTGGCGCGTGATGACTTCTAACTTGGTGCGTGCTTGCTTCAGTGCACTGAGTATCCGCTCTTGAGTGGACGTTTGCGCACCACTGACAGTATTTGCACTGGTCTCCATTGTAAGATTCTCAACGGGCTATATACTGCTGGCTAGACTGAATAAAAACTATGCGGGTATTGAGAGCAGGATCTCCTAATCTAACACAGCTTCCAACGCTACTAGTGTTTTGTCAGATAAGTTATGATACAGGTTGGTCATCAGAATCGGTATCCAAAACAGGATAGAAACGCTGGAACTTCTGGCGAGCGAGAGCGGGGGTAAATTGCCATTGAATGGTAGCGGATTGTTCATTGCGCTCGTTGACAAGAGCAAGGACAACAGTCTCAAGAAGCTCTTTGGAATCAATGCGGCGATCAAGAACTTGGCGAGTGATAACCGAGAGTTCAATTTCAACCATATTAAGCCAACTCCCGTTGACGGGGGTATAAACCATCTGAAAGTGCTGAGCCAGAGCGAAAGCTTCCTCAGGCGAAAAGATGGTGTAGAAGGAACTGGGTGAATGAATGTTGAGATTATCCTGAACAATCTGTAATGAATCGGCATCAGGATTGTGTTTCGTTTTGAGATCATGCATGAAGCGAGCATACTCTTGGCCTCTGCGCCGTTCGGTAATCTGAACAACCCGCTGTCCAGTGTGTGGCTGGTAAGCAATCAAGATGTAACAGATGCCCTTGCGTTCATAGTGATGATCATAGCGCCATTTCTTGCCTGGTTTCATCTCAATCGGCACGATTGTATCGCCCAAGAGCTGACAAGGTTTTTCATCGTAACACCCACCAGAGAGGATTCTTGGGGTCATAGGGCTGTGCATAGAGGTCCAAGATTTGTTCCATGTGCCACAAGTATGTAGGTGTTAACTTTCCGATACACCACTGCACCTTCAAATGGGGTTTCAGTTCGTTTTTTTTCAGAATTTCACTCACGGTTTCATGCGAAATGTCTTCCACAAACTTTAACTCAACCGCTGTGGTTGCTAGCAGCCTTAAAGTCCATCGGCTTCGCCCATCTGGTCCTTTCGTACACGCTAGTGCCGTGATTTTGGCTCTGGCTTCGTTACTAATCTCGTCTGGTCGTCCGCTTCTTGGCCTCTCTTCTAGGGCTTTGGTTAGCCCTTCCGTCACATATCTTTTGCGGATTCGCACCACCGTTGCTCGCGTCACTCCCACTCGTTCCATGATTTCTCTGTCTGTTTTTCCTCCATCTGACAAGAGCAGAATATGTGCCCTTCTTATCTTTCTTACGTTCTCTTTTCCTTTTGCCGTTATTCGCCTTAATTCATTTCTGTCTTTATCACTTAGTTTAACTTTACTTTACTTTCTGGTAAAAGAAAAGAGATGAGGTGAGAAATGTGACAAAAAGCGGTTAGCAGTTCATCCTAAAGGTAGAGAACCCAAAAAGGAGGAAGGAATGCTAACCGCGCCAGAAATAACTATAGCAGTACTGATGAATGTATTGCAAGTAACGCCGATGGGAACAAACGTAAATGTAATGCGTCTGATGTGGGCAATGCTGAATGGGTCGTTTCTGAAAAGTCGAGGAGCAATCCATAGCGCATTGAAAGAAAGCGGGTTTGAAGATGAGGAGCTCCGGCGAAGCTGGTGGAGCTTTCGATATGGATCATGGGATATCACAAGTCTGCTGGGGTCGTGGCAAGGGGAATGGGAGGCAAAAAAGTTAGAAGGGTACCGAGTGAAAAGCATAGATATCACAGGGTTCTGGCGACCGAAGCTGCAAGGGAAAGTGAACCGACTCTATAACTCAACGGCTCGTCGGGCATTGCCCGCGCTCATCTTTGGAGTGATGATAAGCTCGGGGGAGATAGGCGGGAAGCGAGTGCCACTGCTCAAGGCAATCATGAGATGCACGGTTGGAACAAAGGAAAGTGAGTTTCGGAAAAAGCTGCTGAAAGAGACGAAGAAATCACTGGAGTCAGACGAAGTGGCGGTGGTCGATGCCGGGTTTACAATCAGAGAAATGCTAGAAAGCGGCATAGACCGATTTGTCCTGCGGGAAGCGATTAACTGCACAGTGCGCCGCAATGAGTTCCCCAAACGCAAAGAAAAAGGCAGACCACCTGAATATGGTGATATTGTGCGACCGCTCTCTCGCAGCTATAAGGGAAAGCGACTCGAGGCTACAACTCCGGACTCGTCTGGTCGCTTTCTCTATAGTGGTCGCCTGATTTGCTATCAAGCATGGCACAATCTCGTCCCCAGAACAACCAAGGTGGATACAGCCAACCGTACCTACTCGATTTACGTCATTCAGGATCCGGCCTACAACACACCTTTGGTTTTGGCGACCGTTATGACTTTGCAGCCTGAAACCATTTATCTTGTCTACCTGGAACGCTGGCCTGTTGAACATCCCCCCTTGGCTTCCAAGCAGATGATTGGCTTACATCGTCAATTTGTTCATGCCGATGAGGCTTGTTTCCGCTTACCTGAACTGGGGCTGCTGGCTGGCAATCTTCTTTCCCATTTAGCCGCTTCTCTTCCTCCCATACCGACTGGCTACTGGGATCGAGAGCCTCAAGCCACTCCCGGCAGGCTGCGCCGTGTTCTCCCGAGTGCTCTTTTTCCAACTCCTGACCAACTCGACCCTGACTTTCGGAAAAAGGCCTCGGTTTCACACCATTTCCCTAAAGGCGTTCTCGCTCATCGCCGCCTCAATGCCGCTGCTTAAACTAGCCGAGCACTATTTTTACATTTTATCCCGTTTTTTCAGGGTGGATTCTTTTTTCCGCCCCTTTCGGTTTGCCCTTTGTCACTCAAGCCTTTACCAGAAAGTAAAGACTTTATATACTTGCTTCATTTCTCTCTGCCTCCTCGTTTTTTTAGTCACTTTCTGGCAGAGTTTACCGTATTATAACTTATCTGACAAAACACTAGCTCTTTGATGATTAATTCATCGAACTGATCGTTGGCTTTTTCATCCTTCTGCGTTCTCGCATCTGATACGCTGGCGTCTATGCTTGTGTCAGATGCGACTCGTTCTGATGATTCTATCTGTTTGTGGTGTTCATGTGGCTGGTGTCGATGTTGGATCTGCTTATGTTGAGTTTGAACAGTAGAGGGCTGTTCAACGGGTTTGGATTCACGGGCCAAATGTTGGGAAACGGCCTCAATTGTCGGAAAATCCCAGGCCAGCGTTTCTTCGAGTTCAGTGGGAAATTGTAACCAAGCTTGAAGATCTCGGGTCAACTCGACACCCGTCACGGAGTCCAAGCCATATTCGGCAAAAGGCTTGGATGGCTCAATCTCATTGGGTGCAACCTCCAATTTATTCGCTAGCCAGTTTACCATCCAATGTTGAATAGAGATTTCAGTATGGGTATAGGTGGGGTTACTTGGGGTGTCTTGTTCCAGATTCACTGAATGGACCGCGGTGCTTTGCCAGCCCCCGATCGTATCTAGGGTGTCAGCAAAGAAACCATCTTGGCAGGCGTGACGCTGGATCTTGCCACTAGAGGTCTTGGGAATTCTGCCGACTTTTAGCAGACGGACGGCATAAAGCTGTAGACCATGCTCTTCGGAAACGGCTTTGCGAATGGCTCCAACAACTTCATCCATATTGAGTCCGCGCATCTCCGTACGTTTAACCTCTTGGACAACGACGAGGCGTTCGTCTCCTTCTATCTCTATAGAAAATGCAGCTCCACAGCCAGGACGAAGCGCGCCATGACTGCGTTCAACGCTCAGTTCAATGTCTTGGGGATAGTAGTTACAGCCCCGAACAACGATCATATCCTTTAAGCGACCAGTAACATACAACTCACCATTCTGCATAAAGCCAAGATCGCCGGTACGCAGATATCGATTCTCGTCTGTATTGCGGATGCGGGCGTGAAATGTCTTTGCGGTCTCGTCGGGAGCACGCCAATATCCTTGTGCAATGCTGGGTCCGGTTACCCAGATTTCGCCCACTTGACCCGATGCACATGGGATGTGCGACTGTGGATCCACAATCGCAATCGTCTGATCGGATGCACACTGACCACAGCCGACGATTGTTTTTGCGTTTGAATTTGTGGTTGTGATGATTCGGTTGCGTGTCAATGCAGAACTATCGACAGTGCGAAGCGGTGGTGCCATATTTTTGCTTGCACCAGAAACCATTAAAGTCGCCTCTGCTAGTCCATAGCAAGCGTGAAATGCTTTGCGTCTAAAACCGCAGGGTTCAAAGGCCCTTGCGAACTTTTCGAGCGTATCGGCACGGACGGGCTCAGCACCACTAAAGGCAATCTCCCAACTGCTCAAATCCAGTGTTTGACGTTCTTCGGCAGAAATTTTGTTTAAGCAGAATTCATAAGCAAAATTGGGGCCGCCGCTGCTGGTGATTTTGTGGTGAGAAATAGCTTGTAACCAGCGCAGCGGTTTTTGAAGGAATGATATGGGGGACATCAGCATTACAGGAAAACCACCAAAGAGCGGCTGTAGGACACCGCCAATCAGCCCCATATCATGATAGAAAGGTGTCCAGACCAATCCACGAGTTTCAGCGGTATGTTCAAAGCTCCGATAGATCATGGCTGAGTTATGCAATAGATTGCCATGGCTGACCATGACACCTTTCGGCATTGCCGTTGAGCCAGAAGTATATTGCAGAAAGGCCAAAGAATTTTGATCGATGTTGGGTGTCTGCCACTCTGTGGCCAAATTGACGGGAATCGTGTCGGTTGGTTGCCATTGTAATGTATCTAACCCGGTCATGTGTTCAGAGCGATTTTCGATACTAGACAGGATTCCTTGTGTTGTCAGCGCAATCGTTGCCCCTGAATCGGCTATAATCGAACGGAGACGCTGATCTGGTCGATTCCGTCGTGGAGGATAAACAGGGACGGCGACAATCCCTGCATAGAGGCAGCCAAAATATGCAGCAATAAAACTTAAACTTGGCGGATAAAGCAGGAGGGCTCGCTCGCCTGATGTACCTATTTGCTGTAGCCGTGTCGCTATGGAGCGAGCTTGTCGATCGAGTTCTGCATACGTTAAGTTTTCCTCTAGACCAGTATCGTCTACTAGAAACCGATAGGCTATTTGATCTGGTTGATTTTCTGCTCTCCAGCATAACAGGTCCACGAATGAGTAAACGTCCATATCTATACTTCGCTCTGTATGAAAACCAGAGTTTCTCTCCCCATTAATACCATATGGAAGACTCCGGTTTTCATCACAACTGCTGGATAGCAGATAATGGTGAGGGGACATGATTAGACTCCTGCAGGTTCTTCTAAACTGATCCAGGTGCCACTTAGTGCTTATCCGAAAAGTTCTGTGACGATCTATTCTCGTCCGAGAAACTGATCGGACTCGCAACCACTTTTCGGATGGGTTCTTAAACCTCGGACAATAAAATCGTTTTCAATCAAGAGATAATTATCAGAAGATTCAATGATGTGGCTATGAGTTCAGACGATTATCTGTATTGCCCAGCCAACTTTCGATCGATATAGGCAGCCGTTTCTCCAATTGTTGAAATCTGCTGAACTTCATGATCGCGGACATTGATTTCAAATGTATTACTTAGAGTGGTGATTAGTTCGACGATGTCCAATGAATCTGCGCCAAGATCGTCTCGGACATGAGCAGTAGAGACAACTCTCGCTTCATCAATATTTAGCATCTCAATGATTATCTTGCGTATTCGATTCTCTGTAGTTCGCATGTCTTTCATCATATTTCTGGACAGATTATTAAAAAACGCTTAAAATAAAAAAAGGCACAATGAACAGTGCACCATTGGTGCACTGTGGTTTTCTCAGAATACTGTTCACTGTGAAACGTTGGTAGCGTGGCAGTAAACAGTTTGAACGTGCCTTGGGACAGTCAACCAAAAGGCTGTCCCTTTTTTGTTTGTTCTAAAAGTCAGCTGGATAAGTGAATAAAAGTTAGTTTTCTATATAAAATATCCTATAAAAATTGCCCAATATAAATGCAAAACTTCCAATATAAAAAGCACAACCACCAATGCACCTTGCGCGCAAAGTGATTTTCTCAGAAAATTATTCGCTGTGAAACGTTGGTAGCGTGGCAACGAATAACTTACGTATGATTTAAACTGGTTCAATGTCGCGCAAAATTAACTCTTACGCAGAGACGGTATGTATATTCTAGTTGATTGCAACTCGAGTTGTGGGCAGGTGGTTTATGAGTTTTTTAGGTAAAGTACTCTTTCTACAACGGTTATTGACCTAAAAAAAGGAGCCGATATATTGGGACTACACGAATAGGGCTTTCTTCTACCGCCAATATCCATAGTGATATTTATAGAACACTAAGAGCATATATTGGACACCAGTGCAAGATTATATCACAAAAAAAGGGAATCTTATCCCTGCGTTATGCCGTCGCAACTCCTATGATTTCAGTCGTTCATCATACAACGATTTGTCCGGTGTACATAGGTCAGTAATTGCATCTTATAGAGACGTCGCTTAAGCTTCAGACAATAGAATCGTCTTCTCTTGAGGGACAATCGTCCGAAGTCTCAATGACGTGGCTATTGTTGAGTAGCCTATATCGCGTAGTGAAACTTAAGTACTTATACGACATGGCTACTTGTGCCTGACTAAAAGAGATGCTAGTAAGGAAACATAAGGTAGGATAGAAGAAGGCACAAAAACACCATCGCACTATTGATTGTACGTGGCACTATTTACGAACGGCAGTTCACTTTAATACATGGGTAGCGTGGACAGAACTTATTTCGGTGCCAGAGAACCAGACATCTAACTGGGCTCTTTTCATCTTTTATCGTTCGCTATAGATATCCTCTACAATGACATCATCATATTCACTACAAATGTGGAATGTCTATAGGGTATTTATATGATTTCTAGTCTTCGTAAGCGAGAAAACAGGCGGAGTATCTTGAGGGGCGGCGCTATATATGTTTATAGCACTGCAAAAAACGGATTAGAAACTATCCCTCAATTGAGTTGAACGAGCAAAACAGAACCACCGCCGCCAATTTCAATGAACTTCCCAAAGATTGATATTGTATACTTTGCACAAACGCAATAAGCTGTAATGATTGTACCAAGGCTACGTGGCCATTCTTGAACGAACAGGAGTCAGTATATCATATGGCAAGGGAGAGCACAACCGTCTCCGTAGTGAAAATGTTACAATCGGCTTACAATCAGCGTCCAATTTTATCAAATCATGACATAAATGCCCAAAAATCAGCTTCCAACAAGAAATTTATGCTTACTAAAGTCTGCAAGAAATTTAAGAAGCTGCATTTTTCAGCCAACTTCTTAAACGCATGAGCTGATTGGCAATATGGCACATGATGTACAATTAATAAAGTATAAACGTTATCGGCTTGTTTGACCATGTCCAATAGTACAGTCTTGTTTAATAGAGCAGCTATTGAGACAACTCTCAAAACAACGATTATTCATCCATCTCTTGTTTGTTGAATAGAATCCATGCCACGATACCTGCGAGGAAACAGAACCCAGCACTGATGTTGAGTAGATTCACAACGCCAAGAGAATCTCCCAACAGGGTCCCTAAAACCGAACCGCCTAGTTGTAAAAGCGATCTGTTCATTTCCATTGCCCCAAAGACCCGTCCTCGGTAGCGATTCTCCACTCTGCTTTGCAACAGCGTTTCTGTACTGACGCCATTGGCAATTGCTGGTATTCCTAATAATGCAGAAAATACAAGTTGAACAGATAAAAGAGGAAAATTCCAGGTAACAAGAAATGCCAGGGTAATTCCCATGCGCGCCAACACGATCATGCGAAATGGCTGGAGTGAATTGCCCACACGGCCCATTATGAAGCTACCGATCAGACTACCTACACCCTGGGCGGCCACAATCCAACCCAGTTCCCATGCGCCAACATCTACAATCTCCCTGACAAAAATTACAAACAAGACATTGATAATTCCCTGACCAAACATCGATAACCCAACGACAATGAACAGTGCTTGAAGCCAATGTTGTTCTCGAACGACCGCAAAGCCTGCTTGTAATTGCTGTAAAACAGACTCCCATCCTGATTCTACGTTCTGAATCACTGATTCTTTGCGCATGACCGAATTCTGAATAAAACGGATGAGCAGTGCAGATAATAGATACGAAGCCACATCGATCAGCACGACAATAGGCAGTCCCAGTAGTGCCATCAGCGCACCGCCCAACGTTGGTCCGGCCAGCCACATGAATGCACGGCTGGTAGCATTCAACGAATTTGCTGCGACCAAATCTCGTTTATGAACCAGATTGGGAAGTAGCGCGTCTTTGGCAGGGGTGAAGAATTGAGAGATGGTGGCTTCTACGAAAGCGATCACATAGATCATCCATAGCTCACCGGTCAACAGAAGTAGGAGCAGAGCAGCCCGCAACAGATCGGACACCATCATGATTCGTCTACGGTCCCAACGATCGGCGAGGACGCCTGCAACCGACCCTAGGAGAATGCGCGGCAAATATTGGACGATTGTCATCGTACCGGTTTCTAAAGCTGAACCGGTCTGCTCATAGATATAGAGTGGAAGTGCCAGCAGAAGCATCGTATCGCCAGTTGTGGAAAGAAGTTGGCCAAGCCAAAGAAGGGTAAAATTACGCTGGCGCAGTACCACGAACATGCTTTCATTGTTCCTAAATGTCTGAGGAGTGGCTGTATGTGTGAGACGAAGTAATTCTTATCTATACGGACATAAAAAGAGAGGAATAGGTTACATTCGTCTACCTACTTGGATGCGTTATATTCTGTATAGGAACGATAATTCAATAACCCATCAATGTCCTTCTCGAGTGAAACGAAGGATCTATTGGTGAGTTATCTAATTCCGAATCCTTAGGTAAGTTTGCGTCCGTGGCGCTGGGTGATGACGTTATGTATTTTGTTATTGCCGTTCAAACGACAATGTCATTCAAACGACAATGTCATTCAAACGACAATGTCATTCAAAAAGAGGAAGATGATGACGTGCATGCCCAAATTAAACACGCTGTGAGATAAGATGGCTGACCAGAGCGAACCGCTGCGCCAAGCAATCCATCCAAAGACTAGCCCTGCCAGAAACATGGATGGTAACCAATACAAAATCAACAGTGGTTGAAATGGTATGAGACCATAGTGAGCCAAATGAACAATGGCGAACGCTGCTGCCTGAATGAGCATTGCCCATTTCATCGTCCATCGATAGGAGAAATAGCTCAATAAAAACCCACGATAAAGAAACTCTTCGGCCAGAGGGCTAAAGATCATAGCTGGAATGGTCACAAACCAGAAGCTTGCCCATAGAGAAGTCTCAGCAGGCATCTCCGCTATCGTTCTATTCAGAAAATGGGCTTGGCTCACAAACCAGTTGTCTGAGCTATTGCCAAAGAGCATCCATCCCAGGACAGCCTCCATGACCACAACGACTAAACTGACCACTCCAGCAACAACAAACCACCACCAATGACAACCCTGCCTCAAACCGATTGCTTGTTGCCCGTTGCGGTTTAATAGCAACCAGGGCAATGGCCAGACAAAAACCATCGCCAACGGATAGAGTTGTGGATTGACAAGTCCACCAAATCGAATGGCCGCATGGATGAGAAAGATACAGACAATTATGAATCCTGTGTTGGCTGACAGTTTGTCAATTTCTGCTCGAAACCAAATATGGGTTTCAGGCTGGTGCATAGCCATATTCCTGTTGAAGCGTTATTGATCGTTTTCTGAACAAAATAATCCCTATTATAATGAGCCATAGGGACCAAATCGCAAAACCAGCAACATTTAAATAATTCGCGGCCCGTGTCTAGCTATAGATGTTTAGCTACTGTTTTTCCACGCAAAACAGTAGCTTGTCAGCATTTCAGGCGGTCAGCCAGAGAGCTGACGAGCTGACCGCCTGAAATGCCATCAACGACAGGAAAATATTTTCCTGAAAGGCTATAGCACCTTCAAGGCGACCAACTGCAGTATAGAGAACACGAAAATCTTTGGTTTAGGACATGGACCGGTCGATCATCCGTATGAGTGCCAACAGTACCACAACGTAAGCAGCCAAAATGGATAGTACGCTCGCCACGAGCAGAAGAGTGGTTGCTAAATAAGTGCTTGATCGATTGTATCATTTTCAATGACCTGGTAGTCGTCTAATATGAGCATGAAGGGCGTGGATATAGACGTCAACTCATTGAGCAGTTCGACTAGCAATGACTCTATCGGTGGCGTTTCCACACTGCGCAAGGCGACGATTATATCCTGACCAACAGCATCCCAAATCGTTTGGAGCGCAGCAATGAGATAGGATAGGAAGCGAATGTAGTCATTATCTCCTTCATCCAACGAGAGCCATGCGCTAACTTGCTCATGATCACGGAGACTCGGAGAGTCCAGCGGAGAAGCAGTAATGTTATGAATCCATTCAGTTAATAGCGTGCTTTTCCCGAAACCGGCCGGCGCAGAGATAAGCGTCAACTTATTGCCTTGCGCTAAACCTTGATTTAGACGGTTAATCAGACGAGGCCATGCGACTAATTGCGGTCGTAATGGCGGGATATAAAGTTTGGTCTGTAAGAGTGGCATTTGCACGTCCATAATTGTATTATAGAGCAAACTCACCCAAAGATTAGATTACGTATATGATTCGATATTCCTCAAGAAGCCTTACGATTGAAAGGAACCAAACTGAACGTTTGGTCGTCATATTTCCAATATGATATACTCTGAGCGTGATAACCACCCTACACACCCAACGATTAATCGTATGATGCAAAGATTACATCTACACTCTATCTCAATTCAACTAACTTCTACCCTGCGAGCACATTTGGCGTTCATGATGTTGATGGTAGGTCTGCTGACCATCGGTCCTGTTGCCTGTGGTCCTTCTGCGGCGCCTCCGCCACCAACAAGGGTACCAGCCCCCACATTTACACCGACATTGCCAGCCCAGCAGGTGCAGATTGATCCCAATGCTGTGGCAGCAACGAAAGCAGCCCAGCAGACCGAACTGCAACCCGCGCCTCAAACTGAATCTCAGGGGCAAGGGCAGCAAGTCGATCAATCCGCTGGCCAAAGCAATGAAGTTGTGGAGGTACAACCGACGGATACGCCCGCTCCCGAACCAACAGCAACCCCTGAACCCAAGCAAGCAGAAGCAATTGTCAACATCGAGCTCTTGAATGTACGGGCTGGTCCGGGACTGACCCACAACATCGTTGGTGGGGTGAATTCAGGGCAACGCTATCCAATTACAGGCAAAAACCAGGCTGGTGATTGGTGGGAAATCGAATTTAATGGCCAAAAGGGTTGGATCTTTGGACAACTCGTCACGGCTGAAAATGCTGACACAGTCGCTTTGGCTGCGATCATCCCAACACCGCCACCGCCACCACCGACACCTGTTCCACCGACCAATACGCCTGTTCCGCCCCCTCCTGCACCGACGACTCCGCCAAAGCCTAAATATAAATTCAACATTGCCGTTGTAGGACGATGTGATCCACAGCAAGCGGGCAACTGGTTTGAGGGGAAAACATATATCAATGGCGCACCCAAAAATGGTTACGAAGTTGCCTTCAGCTATGCACCCGATGGTCCTGTTGTTGCTCAAATTACGTCTGGACCGCACAAAGGCTATGAAGGATGGGATACAGGCTATTACAGCCACATAATCAATGCCCCTTCTGTTGGCCCCAAAGCGGGTAACTGGTTCGTTTGGATCGTCGATGGAAATGGAGCGCGTATCTCGGAGATTGCCAATTTTCAGACAACAGGTCCTGGTGACGGTTGCAATCAAGCAACGGTTGACTTTGATAGCCGATAGCTATTAGCTGATAGCTAATGTCAGCCAACAATATTTACGCTCCCTCTTCCTCGTATGAAACAAGCTGCAAAACAGACACTCGTACTCTGGGTCAACTTACTCATGATTGGTGGGTTGACCTTTTTCGTCTTGCAGACTACCCTCTTACGTCAATGGCTCTGGTTGCAAACCGGAGAAGAGAATTTCTTTTCCCAAGTCAAAGGTTTGAGCGATCTGGCTGGCGATCTGTTGCGGCCACGGATTGAAACAGCCCCCGAAAAAGCCCAGAAATTCGGGACTGAGCAGAGCCAATTTTCTCCGTTTGGCATCAATGTCTTCCTCGAACAAGAGGCTGACCCAGCCAAACGCGAGTTAGCGGTCAAAATGGCGCAAGAAGCGGGATTTACTTGGTTGCGCCAAGAATTTCCATGGGAAGATATTGAGATTCACGGCAAAGGCGACTTCGAAGATCGTCGCCACGATCCACACCGTTCAGCATGGGAAAAATATGATCACATCGTTGAGCTGTCTGAACAGTACGAAATGGAGTTGATTGTACGGCTCAGCAATCCACCCGCTTGGACTCGTGCTTTGACTGATACAGTCGGTACAAAAGCGCCTCCCGATAATTTTCAGGACTTCGCCGACTATACCAACGCTGTTGTCAGCCGTTATCGCGGACGTGTACGCTACTATCAACTCTGGAATGAACCCAATATTTATCCAGAGTGGGGCACCTATGCCATTGATCCCGAAGCATATACCGAACTGCTCAAAATGAGCGCACAGGCATTACGTACGGCAGATCCCGAAGCAATTGTAATTGCTGGTGCGCTGGCGGCCACAATTAATCTTCAACCCGCAGCAGTAGCACCAACCAACAGCCTGAACGACATGCTCTTCTTGCAGCGCATGTATGATGCTGGTGCAGCTGACTATTTTGACATTGTTGCCGTTCAGGGATACGGACTATGGAGTGGACCGACAGATCGGCGCATGCATCCACGAGTGATCAATATCAGCCGACATCGATTCATCCGCGACCTAATGGTCAAAAACGGAGATGCCCATAAACCCATTTGGATATCGGAGATGAATTGGAATGTAGCCCCAGAAGATGTTGTCCCCAGCTATGGCCGCGTGACGTTGGAACAGCAGGCGCGTTACCTTCCAATCGCCTACCAGCGCATCATTGACGACTGGCCCTGGCTTGGCGTCGCCAACACCTGGTATCTGAAACGTGCAACCGATCAATGGGAAACAGAACGAAAACCAGAAGCTTATTTTCGGCTACTGGCACCGGACTTCACACCTTATCCAGTTTACGAAGAATTCCAAGCATATACACAGGCACATCATACGATGGTAGATATGGTAGATAAATGAATGAAGGGTATCCGAATTCACGAGTAGAAACCAGCAGCACAACTATCTGCTCTACTGGCATCACGCAATATGCACCACGCACCACGCATGATACGTTCCCGCCCTGAAGCCACACTGCTTGCAATCATCTTAGTAGTTGCTTTCGTCCTCCGCTTTTGGGCCCTGGATGCCAGCAGTCTTTGGAGCGACGAAGGCAATACATGGGCACTCATTCGCCGCAGCTATACGCAAATTGCACGCGATGCTGCAGCTGATATTCATCCACCTGGCTACTACTGGCTGTTAAAAACCTGGACTCTCATGTGGCCACAGACAGCCTTTGGAATGCGCAGCTTCTCTGCTCTATGCGGGACTCTACTGGTCTACATTGTCTATCGCATTGGTTTGCTGATGACAAAGCATTCTTCCTGGATTCGCACGAACTGGTTCCCCTCATCATTCATAGCAACTCAACCTCACAACCAATTTTATTGGTTCGGACTCCTTGCTGCATGGATTTCAGCCCTCGCTCCTTTCCAAATCTACTACAGCCAAGAAGCACGTATGTATATCCTGCTTGCATTGGAAAGCGGCTTGCTCTTCTGGGCGCTCTTGGCCTTGATTTATCGCGAATTAGACAGTTCGTTAGAGCAGTTGCTCCTACCAGCCACTGGGTTTGTTGCCAGTGGAATTGCTGGATTATGGACACACTATAGTTTTCCAGTCATCCTAGCAGCGGCCGGATTAACCTATCTAGTCAATTCGTTCTCACACCCGTGGCGTCTGCTGCGATATGGTTTACTCAACCTCTTCATCCTGATTGCCTACCTCCCCTGGTTGCCAACAGCCATCGACAGAGTCCTCAATTGGCCACAAGTAGGTCAATCCATTTCATGGGAAGATGGATTGGCGCTCACCTTGCGAACGCTTACATTTGGACCGTTGCGCAACATTACTTCGCCCCATATGACGTGGTTGGTGGTTGCCGGTGTATTGCCTATCGTTGGTAGTACATTCCTACTCTGGCACGATAGAAGAGCCAAGTTACGGAACAGCGTCGAACGAGCCCCTGCTGTTGCTCTCAGCACCTGGTTCTTGGGACCAATCATACTCATGTTTGCTTTGGGTCTCTTTCGTGACGCATTTTTCAAATTTCTCCTCGTTGCCTCACCAGCTTGGGCTTTACTCATGGCCGCCGCGCCCTTCTGGTTGATCCGTTCAAAAACGTTCTATGTATTGAGCTGCTTACTCCTCGCAATTGGTGCAAGCATCATGGCAAGTGTGGCATTGCCCGACTATTACCGGGATCCTACTGCCCGCGACAACTATCGAGGTGTTTCGCGTTATCTCGCTTTCCAATCTGATATGCTACACAACCTTGTCCTCCTCAATGCACCAGGTCAGCAGGAAGTTTGGGAGTATTACAATCCAGGCTTTCCAGTCCTAGCCTTACCAACAGAAAGACCGCCGAACCCACTTCAAACGATTTCTAGGCTAGAGAGAGCCGTCGAAAAAAAGACTAATATTTATGCTCTTTTCTGGGCCACAAATGAATCCGATCCTGAATCAATCGTGGAAAACTGGCTTGACCGACATTCGTTTAGGGGTTTAGATAGTTGGCAGGGCAATATGCGTTTCGTCACCTATGCCCGCCCCTCTCAACTCATATGCCAACCCTTCTCTTCCCCCGTCACCTTTGCGAACAAGGATGGCATGGATCAAATTCTGCTTCTCGAACAATGTCAGCCAGCATTCCCACAACAGATCGCATCTGGCCAAGTTGCCTTGATTGGCCTACAATGGCAGATTGATGAACCAATTAAGAAGCGCTACAAAGTCACGTTGCAACTTCTTGATGCGCGTCAACAGGTCATTGCCCAGCGCGACAGCGAACCGGTTGGAGGTTCCTTGCCAACAGATGCATGGCAGCCCCATACAATCATTTCAGACAATCACGGCATTGTGCTCCCACCTGGCACCCCCCCGGGCAACTATCGCCTGATTCTCGCGCTCTATGAAACTGAGAGCGGACAACGACTCCAATACGCTCAAACTGACTTTTTCGAGTTGGGCACAATCGAGATAACGAAAGGGTATAGCCGGGCACTACTCGAAATCACGCCGATGATGGTTCGGCTTAGACAGGAAATAGGCCCCCTGATTCTAGAAGGATATGATGTCTATCGGAAAGGTTCTGCTCATCAACCAGAAACGCCTGTCGCAGCAGGTGATCCCCTTCACTACACACTTTACTGGGGAGTTCCTGATCCGCGTTCAAAGGAATGGCCCGACGATCTCACGTTTACTATGCGGTTTGGTCAACAAACCCTCATTGCGCCCCTGGCCGGTGGTTCCTATCCAACCAGCCTCTGGGACAGCGGGGACCTTGTTCGTGGTGAATTTGATATTATATATGATGGAACGGACACTCACGTTGAGCTACAAGTTGAAGATGAACGACAACTGCTCAACACGCCTCCCCTTCTGCCCTAAGTGTTTATCCGAAAAGCTCTGTGACGCTCGGTTCTCACCCGAGAAACTGGTCGGACTCGCAACTACTTTTCGTCTAGGTTCTAAATCCAGAAACCAAAAAGGAGGAGAAAAGAGTAGATTGCACCGTTTCTACTCATGTCTTCTATTTTACCATGCTTTTGGCTTGGTGGGATCCGCCAAATTACGTATTTTTTGAAGCTCTTTCGGATCTTGAGCTTAAGCGTTACAGTTTCTGCGGGTTGTGCCTCCGATCCTCTTAATCGCTATCATTATCATCGGCAGGATTTCGTGTTTGCCCCGGTGGGATTGTACCTCCAGGAGTATCCGTTTTTTGAGGTGTATCTGTGACTCTGACGTCTGTTGGGATCGGTGTATCCGTGGGGGCTTGCGTTGCTTCCCGAGTTGAGGTAGGTGCAACGGTGAGAGGTTTGGTTGGCTTTGGTGTTGGTAGTGGCGTATTGGTCGGCACCGGCGTATCCGTTGGCACGGGTGTATTGGTTCGTTTTTTCTTTGGCTTCGATGTTGGGGGAACCGCTGTAGGTGTTGCTGTCGGCGCATTCGTTGGTGGGGTCGGTGCTGTCGAATTCGGCTGATTGGGCGTGGAGTCACTTCGTGCCGCCTGCTGAGTGGATGTCGGTTCACCTTGCGTTGCTTGCTGATTAGCGGTTGGTTCAGCGGTGCGCGATGGTGCATCGTTTTCTACCTGAGATACATTGCCCGGCTCGCCGTCGACAGGCATAGGCCACTTTTGTGGGTCTAACTCTGCTAAAACTGACAAGACTTGTTGGGCTTCGCCAGGAGGCAAGGCCGCGTTTTCCAGGAAGTCTGCCACCTGTGCAGCAGTCAAACCACGTTCAGCCAGAAATGCTGGCAAGCTGCTGGTATCTTGGAGATTTGTAAATTCCCAGTCAACAAGCACCGCATGCGCGATTTTTTGTCTGGTCAGCTCAATGCGAAGGCGAAGACGCTCAAGTTCCGATGGCACAGCAGAAGTGACCAACTGGTCCAGACGATTTGGCTCCAAACGCAAATTGAACAGAAATTTCGCCATCTCATCCGCGGGAAATTGCATGGCATCGATCAACGTAATGAGTTCGGTATCCGATGGCTCCAACTCGTAAAAGGAGATCAATATTTTGGCTAGCTCATTTCCATTTAGTGGCAGTGTCGTTAGCGATTCGAGAAATGCACTCTGCTCAACTTTAGACATGTAGGGTGATGTATCACCTATTAAAGCGATAATTTCATCGATTGAGACTGTACCATCAAACAATTCATGCGGAAAGCCGTTTTCGAGTACGACTCTCTGTTCATTTCCCGATGATTCTCCTTCAGCGCCGTCAGGATGCACCGTAAACTGTAAGGGTGAAGTACCATCCCAACCCGTTAGATCGAGCGACGTTGCGCCGCCAGACACCAGCGGTAAACGGTTTGTAGCAAAGATACTCTCACCCTCTTCAGTCAGTTGGATGACCACGAGACTGGCCGTATTATCCTCCAGATCAGTCGTGGAGACAATGAATCGATCACGCTTGTCCATCATAAGTGTTACTTGACCATCCTCCGTTACATCGAGTTGGCCCACCGCAAAAGAATAAGTAATCGAGTTTCCATCTAGTTGTTCGTCTGGCGTACGCGTATCAGGAACACCACTCTCTAAGCGCTCATCGACCCTATTCGGCGTATGACTCGTTGTCGACAATTTGAATACTGGCTGTTGATCGCTTGTTGGACGATAGCGTAGTTGTTGATTCGCAAATGATATAAAGATCTCTTCGACACGATTGTACTGTAGATTCAGGCGATCAACAGCAACAGAAACCCCGGAGCGGATCGCCTGCAAGTTGCCGCGAACCCCATGGGAACTCGAAGCACTGGCCTGGATGTTGATCGGGCCACTGCGGGGCGGCAGATGGAGTATTGGTGCCTGCTTGGATGCAAATGCACCACGGGCGCGTAATATGTGACCATCAGGCATATTATTGATGTAGCTCCCAAACCAACGCCCCATCTGCTGCCCTTGCCTGTTGCGGACTAGAAGATTTCCATCACCCGTGAAGGAGACGGTTGCCCCACGCGGCTGAGCGGTATTTGGTTGTGATCGACAAAAGGGACAAGTCAGCGGCTTCTGATCGTAAGCCGCCAGAGGATAGAAAAAGAGACTGTTCGAAAAAGCGTCGCCAAACCAAGGCGAACTCCGCTGGCTCGGGTTGATGGCCGCCTCATCATAACGCCAAGTGTTGGCGGTATAGTCTACTTCGACATGAAGTTCTTGACCCGGATGGTTGCTATCATAGACCAATATCCAGTAAATGTTGTTTCCCTTCTCTTCAACACCGTGCGCCAATAGCGAATGACCACCAATCAAACTGAAGATACCAATATCGGCCAATTGTTGGCGCCGCAGCATCTCGTTAATGATATCGCGCGGCGTGCCCGCTATTTCACTTCTCCAAACTTCTTCCACATCATACATGGCATAGTTGCGCGCAATCTGCCGCATAATCGATGCTTGTTGCTCAATACCATACGTCCATGTCGCGGTTGGCGTGAACTCGCTAGGTGTGAACTGGTCTGTGAAAAGGCGATACCCCATTACAGTAAGCCCCGTACAATGGCCGCTCTCCATAAATGCGTTCATCATCGCGATCCATTGTTGGGCTTCTGGCGTTGGTACACATGAATCATTGATCAGTCGAGTACAGACCTGATTGCCAAACAGATCTTGAACCTCAACTATGGTCATGTCCCCTTCAGGAAATTGGCCACCATAGTTTGGGAATTTGAAGCCATGAATATCGGAGCGAAAGTCGATTTTATATGACCTCGGTGTAGAGGATACGTTCCCGGATTGAGCGTTCTGACGCTGCCTCGGATTCGGTTGAAGTCGTAACTGACTGGAAGCTAAATTGGGTTTTAGAGACGCGTCGGCCTCAGAAAAACTGCTGTTGTCGGCCCGAAGAGAGGATAAGATAACGATGCTCGACCAAAGTATCAGTGAGATACCCAAACGAATGCTTAGACTCCATCTAGTGAATGTATGATCCATCTATGTTTGCTCCCATAGTGCAATTACTCAGGAACTACGTCTGCGACGGCAACGGCCGATCCAGATTCCAGTCCTGATCAAACTAGCAACCTACTGATGATGCCATTGATCAGGACTTGTACCTTGGACGGCAGGATATTTGTGAGGATGTTTCCGCTACAATGTAGACTCAGACGATCCAAGATGTGTCTTATATCTGTGGAAAGAGTGCACTTTTCCAAAGGAATGGCGTTTTCTCATGCAGCTGTACCCGACTCGAACCAGCGTGAGAGAACGCTGCGCCATGCATGGCGACCTCACGGAAATTTGGATCGACCAAATCTACGCTGGCAGTGCAGATACAGGCAGAGACACGCAGATGCAATCGAGCTATCATCTGCGTGTGCTCTTCTGGCCCGGAACCGCTCTAACGGTCACATAACCTCCCAAATCCTCGCACAATCGGATTTGGAGATGCACTGCTGATCGCAGCGTCACGCAACACATGACACACCCATCTAGCAACCCGCTCGTCGATCTTCATCACCTTTTGTGGTTGTTCAACCTCTCTACTTTCCAGGTTGTCAGTGGGCTGACTGCTGGGCACGGCGCCGCGCGGTCCTCTGGGGCTACCGTCTGTCGCACCCCCTGACGTAATGAAGGGGAGGAAGATGAATCTAGAACGAGATACTAGAGTGGGACCATAAGTTAGTTCATTGTTGTTGATGTCGATCTCCACCAGCCAGATCCTCATTTTCTCGAGAGACGGATCAGTCTGTGCATCGTATGGAATCCGCGCTTCATAACTTCCGCCCTGGCTACCTTGGCTGAAGACCATCTGCGATGTTTTCCGCGTTGCATTGGTATAGTTGTTGTTGGGACCGATGTGGACATGGAAACCAAGGGTAAAGGTCTCAGCAGATGTCGACCATTTCACGACTAATACATCACCCTGATCGCCACGCCGAATCGTCGCGGACAGATTCGTCAGCTCAATAGCGGTTGGCGTCTCCAGAACCAAACCGGCATGCCAATTCAGATCGTTCTCACCAGGGCTCAGCTCAATCAACTCAGTGCGGCCTGTGTTCGGATCCACATCACTGTCAGTGGTCTCATCACTGCTTCTGTTCTGCACAGTAAAGCCTTTGAAACCGGTCGGTACGATGAATTCAAGCGAATACTCTCCGGAATCAATCGGCTACGGGATCCATCCGCAGCAGTTGTGGTTCGATCCACCTCGTCTCCCGCAGCATCATACAAGATGACAGTGACACTGGGATTCCGTTCTCCCCAGCATCCTGATCCGTTAGTCGCCTCCGGTCCATCGTCCCAGACAGAATTGCCGATGCTCGCAGGCACCGTAAAGCCAGCATCCCAAGTCGGATCATTTTCGCCAGCATCCAGTGTCGTCACCCCCGAACGCAATGTCTGTGGATCGACATCTGAATCCAGCGCATCATCTTCACCTTGATTCGCTCTGGTCGGCACAAATCCGTCGGGCGTAACAAACTGAACATAGTAGTCACCCGGAACCAGACCACTGAAATCATAGACGCCATTGTCATTCGTGGTTGTTGTGTCCACCAGATTACCGTTGCTGTCGAAGAGCTGCACTGTTACACCCCCGATTGGCTCTTCACTTGGATCCTGAATGCCATTCCCGTTCGCATCATTCCAGACATTGCTGCCAATCGATGCGCCTCTGAACAA
>JAHBNG010000174.1 GCA_019217005.1 Chloroflexi bacterium TSY | reverse complement strand
CGATCTAACCCCTTCGATACCTGATGCGGGGGTCGATGAGTGGATACACAAGATCCAGGGCCAACAGCACGACGCCGATTGATAGAATGACGAACAATACGATCCCCTGAATGACAAAATAGTCGTTCCCAGAGATGGCTTTGAAGAGGAGATTTCCCACACCTGGATAACCAAAGATCACCTCCACCAACACAGCCCCAGACATCACCGAAGCCAACGATATCGCCAGAGAGGTCACCTGAGGCAGAAGCGCGTTGCGCAACGCATAGTCTTTGAAGATAGTCTGTGGCTTCAGGCCCTTGGCCTCTGCCATTTGAAGATAGTCCTCGCCCAGAGTCGTTGTCATCATCGCGCGCATTCCCAGACCCCAAAAGCCGATGCTGCTTAGAACGATCGAAGCGGCAGGCAGAAGGGCGTGCCGCCCAATGTCGAGCGCCATCTGCCAACTCAGGGTCAGACTCGTACCGGATGTGTAGGCTCCGCCAACAGGCAACACTCGCCAACGCATGGCCACAACATAGATGAACAACATGCCCAGCAGGTAGTATGGAATCGCCGACAATGTCATGAACAGCGGTGATAATCCGAGTGCGATGCGGCTTGTTCTGGGCCAGGCCATCAGCGCGCCAAAAAGCGTGCCGAGGATGAATGCAATGATCGTGGATACGGTCAGAAGGCCAATCGTCCAAGGCGCGGACCGTGCGATCATCTCGAGGGCCGTTTGCGGGTAGAAGGCCAGGGATACGCCGAGATCAAGGCGCAGTAGGTCTTGCCAGTAGATCAAATACTGCTCCCAGAGCGGTCTGTCCAGGCCGAACTTCTTGTTATAGATCTCAACCATCTCCTGGATCTGGTTCGCATACACGCCACCCTGGGCTGCGAGTTGGTTCATCCGAGACTCGATGGGGTTTGTCGACCTGATGCGGGGTATGAAGAAATTGAGGGTGACCGCAGTGATCACGATGAGAAAGAATATCCCTATCCGTCTGGCAACGTAGTCAATGGTCACGCCTGCTACCTCAATGATGTTTAGAGCTTTGTACTGCACAATGCCCATCCAAAATACATGCACCGCATGAGGGGGCATCATAATTAACAAATCGTGGGTTATTTTGAAAACAGAAATAGTGACATTTGTCACCCTAATTGACAATTTCAAGGGTTTGTAGAGGGTTCGCACCTCAAATTTGTCATGTTGTAACCTTTTTGACGCTAACAGACCCTCAGAGGTGTTCTAAGGACTCGCTTGTATAGGGTTTGAACACCCAAAATCAGGGACCAAGGTGACAAATGTCACCATACGTAGTTTTCGAAAGCTCTAGCAGCGAGACCAAATTACGGTTTTCATACAGGGCAAAGTATAGTTGTCAGCACCAGATTCCCAAACCTGTCTACGTCAGCCTGGTAACCGGGATGGATCACCGTGGTGGAATCCAATTCTTCGACAATGGCTGGTCCCACCAATCTATGTCCTGCGGCAAGTTGATAACGATTGTAGATCGGACATTCTACATAACCACTGCTTTCGGAAAAGTAGACAGCGCGGACGGCTTTTTGTGCCACATCCGACCCAGAAGCCAGCGCACGGTTTTCTTGCGTCAACTGACGCATCTGGGGCTTGACGATCTGGCCAATGGCAGTCAGCCGTAGGTTGACAAATTCGACCGGTTCGCCCGGCGCGCTGAAGCCGTAGGCCTGATCGTGAGCCTGGTAGAACTGTTCCAACAGAGGCTCGATCTGATCTATCGTGAGTTCACGATGCGGCAGCGGCACGGTCAACTCATAGCTTTGCCCCACATACCGCATCTCGACCTGACGCTGGAACTGCATTGCGGTTGGGGCGATGCCCTCACGTGCAAGCGCGGCCCGCCCCTCTTCCTCCAGGACTTGGTAGGTCTGCTCCACCGTTGCGATATCAAGTTGGTCTATGTGGTTGATATCCAGGCGCTTGATATAGGTTGTCGAGTAATCGTGCTTCAAGTCCGTCACCAACAGACCCAGCGCCGACGTTGTTCCCGGACTCATGGGAATGATCACGGTTGGCATCTCGGTTTCAGCCGCCAGGCGATTGGCATGAACCGGCCCGGCCCCGCCAAAAGCCACCAGCGCAAACTCACGTGGGTCATAACCCCGTTGCACCGAAACTAAGCGCAAAGCATTGACCATGGCGGCGTTGGCGATCTCAATGATGCCGTGGGCCGTCTCCACCACGTCCAGCCCCAGCGGCTCGGCGCAGCGGGTTTGGATGGCCTGGCGCGCCCCCGCCATATCCAGCTCGATTTCGCCGCCCAGAAAGTAGTTGGGGCTGAGACGGCCCAAGACCAGATTGGCGTCGGTAATGGTCGGTTCCGTGCCCCCCTTGCCATAACAGACCGGACCGGGACTGGCCCCCGCGCTCTGCGGTCCCACGCGCAGGCTGCCGCCGGAATCCACCCAGGCAATCGAACCACCACCGGCTCCGATCTCGACCAAGTCAATCACTGGCGTGCGGATGGGATAACCAGCTCCACGTTGCGCACCGACGCCAGCCCGGGCTGCGGCCCCGACTTCGTAATCTTTGGTTACTTTGGGGGTTCCGCCCTGAATGAGGCCGACTTTGGCGGTGGTGCCACCCATATCAAAGGAGATGATATCGCCGTGGCCCAATGTATTGCCCAGATAGGCGGCTGAAATCACACCGGCGGCCGGTCCCGACTCGACCATAAAAACCGGTTTGTGGCTGGCCTCGCTAAAAGCAAAAACCCCCCCGCTGCTCTGCATCAACAGCAGTTCCGCCGTCACGCCTGCTACCCGCAGCCGCTCTTCAATGCGCGCCAAATAGCGCGCCACAACGGGTCGGATGCTGGCGTTAATCACTGTGGTACTGGCTCGAAAGTATTCCCGAAATTCGGGCGTTACCTCGGAGGAAAGCGAGAGCATGGCTTCAGGAAACAGTTCCTGGAGGATCACCCCAACGCGCTCTTCGTGAACGGGATTCGCATAGGCGTGCAATAGACAAACGGCGATCGCTTCTACCCCTTCGCTACGCAGTTGTGTGGCGATCTCCCGCACCCTCGCTTCGTCTAGTGGAGCCAAGACGTCTCCCCGTGCATCCAGCCGTTCCGGCACGCCAAAACAGAGATACCGCGGTACCAGCGGCTTGGGCTTCTCAAACTGCAGGTCGTAGAGGCTGGGTCGGGTCTGACGCGCAATCTCGAGCATGTCGCGGAAGCCCTCGGTGGTGATAAAACCAGTCCGCGCCACCTTGCCTTCGATGATGGCGTTGGTGGCGACGGTCGTGCCGTGAACCAGATAGATAACATCCGCTGGGGCGACGCCATTTTCACGCAAAATGCGGTCGGTGGCCGCCATGAAGCCCAGCGAGGGATCTTCAGGGGTGGAAGCAACCTTGCTGATACGGATTTCGCCCGTCGTCTCGTTGATGAGTGTGGCGTCGGTAAAGGTCCCGCCGATATCAATGCCCAGTCTATACGCCATATTATGCTTTTAGACCACCTTTCATAATACCTTCGATCAAGTAACGCTGCCCAAGAATGTAGACAATCACGACAGGGATCAATGCGAGTGTAACGCCAGCCAAGACCACCGAAATGCTGCCGGTCATCATATAGCCCTTTAGATCATTTAGACCAAGCGGAATCGTGAAATTTTCCTGCGTTAAGAGAAAGATCAGTGGCCGGAAGAATTCGTTCCAATGAAAATTGAACGCGAGCACAGCCAGCACCGCAAGGCCCGGCTTCACAAGTGGAAGATAGATTTTGTAAAAGACGAGAAACGGATTGGCACCATCCATGACGGCGGCTTCCTCAAATTCATCGGGGATTGACATGAAGTACTGGCGCAGCAGAAATGTGCCAAATGCCGCTGTGAGCGAGGGAAGAATCAACGCAAACAGGTTATCTGACAAACCCATACGACTGAGCAGCACGAAGACAGGGATGACTGTGGCCTGGAGCGGCACCATCATGGTGGCCATGACCAACCAAAAGAGGACATTCTTGCCAGGAAACTCCAGTCGCGCAAATGCATATCCAGCAAGTGACGTTGTGATGAGTTGGCCGACCACAATCGTGACCGCCACAACTGCACTGTTGCCTATCTGTTGCCAGAAGGGAATTCGTTCGAAAACTTGGTCGTAGTTGCTCAAGTCGGGATCCAGCACGATCCATTGAGGCGGCACACTAAAGGACTCCGCTGGCAAACGGAATGAGGTCGATACGGTCCACAGGAAGGGCGCCAGCACGATGACACTGAAGGCAAGGAGGACGAGTATCAGCAGCCAATGGGCCAGTCGATAACGCAAAAAATCACTGGCACGCATTGTTGGGGTGCGTGCGCCCGATGATTGGAGTGCTGCAGATTGCAATTTGGTCTCCTATTGATAGAACACCCACCGTCTGCTCAGCCAGAACTGTATGGCAGTGACGATCATGATGGCAATGAAAAGCAGGACCGCGATCGCCGAACCATACCCTACTTCCATGTTCTTGAAGGCAGATTCATACAACACCATCACCGCTGTGCGGGTGGCATCGCCAGGCCCACCGCGCGTCATGACATAGGGTTGATCGAAAATCTGCAGACCACCAATGACGCCCACAACAGCGGCGAAGAGCATGATCGGGCTGAGCATGGGCAATGTGATGTGCCAGAAGCGATGCCATCCTGTCGCACCATCCACGTCGGCAGCATCCAGGATTTCGGGGGAAATGTTGTTTAACCCGCCAATGAACAGGATCAGCGTGAACCCCATGTGCTGCCAGACATAGGCCAGCACAATCGTATACAGGACAACAGAGGACGAGGTCATCCAAGGAATACGCGGCACGCCGAGAAAGCCTAAATAGTAATTGACTGCCCCAAACTCCTTGTTCAACATATAACTGAGGACGATAGCAGTCGCCGCGCCGGACATCAAATAGGGCAGGAAGAACGCTGTCCGAAAATAGTAGCGAAATCCTGTTGCCATTCTGCCAGAAATGGCCAGCGCCAGTCCAAGAGACAGCGCGATCTGTATGCTGATGGCAACTAAGACGAACTTCAGCGTGTTGAGAAAGCTGATCGCCACCCTGGTGTCACCAAACATCCGCTCAAAGTGGGCTGTACCAATAAACGCGGGTGGCTTGAGTACACTCCATTTGAAAAAGCTCAAACCGAATGAGACCAGGACGGGGCCGGCAATGAAGATCAAAATGCCCAAGATGGTTGGCAATAGAAACAAGTAGCCCATCAGCGCCTTGCGCCTGGCCATACCTGTCAGCGAATCTTCGGTCAGCCAACTCAGCAAACCTTGTCGTGAGGAGACCGAACGACTGGATACGGTTTCAGTTACCACAAGCGCTACTCCCGATCAGCTTTCTGGATACATGATGTCCTGTGACCGATCCACGAGCTGTACAATCTCATCCTGCATACCATCGAGCGCCTCCTGTGGCGTCATCTCCTTGTTCATGGCTCTAGACGTGTAACTGGTGAAGAGCGTCGTCATTGGATTGGCGATCGGTGGTGCAGGAATTGGTGCTGTGGTCGGATGCTTATCCAACGTATCATAGAACGTCTGCCAATGTATTGGCCCAGTTTCGGCAAAGGCTTCCTCGTTGCACATGGATCGGCGGCAGGGCGTCGTCAGGATGAAGGGATTGAAGTAGCCGGAAATCTTCATGCCGTCTTCGCTTACCTCAAACTTCATATATTCCCACATCACATCCTTATTTTCAGACTGCTCGAACATGAACTTGGCGCAGACGCCAAACTGATGACGCTGGGATTTCCACGCGGGCCATAGCTGTGTATCAAAAGCATCGGGTGCCAATCCTGCATTGTGCATACCGCCCGCCCAGAAGCCACCTGCTGGCGTCATGGCAAGCCTGTTGCTGGTGAAAAATCCCTGTAAAGTTGCACCGCCGCCCAATTCTACGGCAGGTGCGATCCCCTCATCAAACAGCTGGACCATAAATTCCAGTGCTTCCACGTTGGCAGTCTGATTCGCAACCGGTTCGCGCCAACGGAAGCCGCCGCTACGACCCGCCGCGGCTGGATCGTCAGCATAAAATTTGCTCCAGAACCACTCTCCGCCTTCGACACGTTCTTCCACAAAGAGATTGCCCTCGTTGACAAAGATCCAGGGCATCCAGCTTCCCCACAGTCGGTTGATCCACCCATAGCCGAATACCTCTGTCTCGCCGCTGGCATTCTTCTTGGTAACGGCCTTAGCAATCTCATAAAAATCGTCCTTGGTCCAGGTGGATTCTGGGTGTCCGTACCCCGCCTCTTCAAAGAGTTGCGTGTTGTAATACATGTTGGCCGCATTGAAATCGCGGGCAAGCTGATAGAGGCTGCCTTCGTAGAACATCGCTTCGATCAAGGGCGGACTCACATCAGCGAAGTAATCCATCAACTCATCTTCATCGCCCAGAATATAATCATCCAGCTTCACGGAGAGGCCCTGGCCAGCGTAAAGCTGAGTCGCCTCTGTACAAGCGTGTCCCCCATCAACGGGCTCTCCCGCCGCAACCATGGATAATAGCTTGCTGGCCACTTCTTCGTGATCGATCCCTGTCACAGAGATGAACTCTATTTCCACCTCGGGGTTAACCTCCGTAAAAAGTAGCCCGGTTGGCCCTTCACGCTCTGCATTGCCCTGAATCCGTAGCAGGATATTTTCCGCCCCGGCTGCGCCTTCTTCTGCCGGCGTGGACTGGGGACTGGCCACTGGCGCACAGGCTGTCAGAGCTGCACCAGCAGCGGTCACACCCGCTAATTGCAAAAAAGTCCGACGTGAAAACTCGTTTTTCTTGATCATTATGTGGTCTCCTCTGGAAAAACAAATGCGCGGTTTTGGGAGCGAGTGCTGGTTCTTCTCAGCACAATGGGATACATCTCTAAGAATACCTTGACTTTCGTGAACATGCAAGTCACTAAAAAACAGAGGCGTCATTCATTTTCGGGACAAGATTGAATCCATAAACATTCGCTCCAAAGTGAAATTCACACAAAAACAGGCACAGTGACATTAACGTGGTATCACAGGCAATATAAGATGAGATGAGATGGGTACTCTGAGTTATGATAGATTGTTTGCTGGGCCAGTTGTCGCTCAGCGTCCAGCCCCGGCGTGTGCCCCGTGTTCTGGTTACGGTCAAAGCGTGGAAAGTTGCTGCTGGAAACTTCGAGCCGAATGCGATGACCCGCTTTGAAAAGATTGCTGGTTTCCCACAGTTTGAATCGATACTCGTAGATGGCTCCAGGCTCGATCAGCGAGGGCGTTTCATAAGAGTCGCGATAGCGGGCCCGGATAATCCCTTCGGATAGGATGATTGCTTTGCCGCCCGGATGAACATCGACCAACGTCCCCGTAAAATCAGTATCCGGCGCGCTGGAGGCAACGTAAAGCACCAGCTCAATCGGGCCGGTTACTTCTACATCTTCGGTCAGCGGCGCGGTCGAGTAGACCAGCACATCATCGCGCCGCTCTACTGGACGACGATCTTTGGGGCCAGTATCAGTGATGAACATACTCTGGCCCCCTAGGGTCGGCACCGGATCGTCAGGATCATAGGTAAAGATATCGAATGGCTCGTCACCAGGCGGTTGGCGGTTCAGTTCGCCATTGCCATAGTGTGAATTGGCCTGCCCTCGGCTGTGGAGGTAGTAAGGGATAAATTGAGTGCGCGCCAGCGGCCATTCATCTTCATCGCGCCAGACATTCTCACCCATCACAAAGAGGCGGATGGGTGGCTCGTCGTCGATTCCGGTCTCAATGCCGCGCAATCGTTGATCGTACCAGCGCAGCTGGAGATCGACCAGATCCACCGTCGCCGCAGCCCCAAAATCAACATCGCCAAAAGAGTCACCAGTGCCCATGGGATTATGCGGCCACGGCCCGACGAGCAATTTGGTCTGCGCTCTTGTGGTCGGGGTATGGGCTTGATCTTTCCAGCCGGTATAGCATTTGAACACCTCGTGGAGCAAATTGTCGTACCAACCGGTGATGAAGTAGGCCGGCACGTCAACTTCAGCGTACTTGCCCTTCATGCTGTAAGTCGACCAAAACTCATCAAAGGTGTGATGTCGAATAATCTCTCGGTAAAAAGGACGATCTGCGATATCATCCAAGGCCGAGATTAAGGGCAAGCGGCGGTAAATCTCATCCCAATTGAGCAAATCTCTGGGGGCACTCTGGTTGGTTCGATCCCCAAGCCAGATGAAGTTCATTGCATTTTGCAGTTGCAAAAGGCCGTTGTAACGCATGTGGCCATAGTTATCTTCCTGATTGGCAATTGGGACCAGGGCCTTGAGGTAGGAACTACGCAGCGGTGCAGGCAGAATCTGGGTAAAGCCGGGATAGGAGATGCCAAAGGTGCCGATATTGCCATCGCACCAAGATTGTTTCCCCAGCCACTGTTGGGTATCATAACCATCATTCGTCTCATCAAAGTAGGGATGCCACTTGCCCTCCGACTCGTAGCGCCCACGCGAGTCCTGCATCACGACCGCATAGCCACGCTGGGTAAAGCGGGTGGCCCACTCGACGTAGCGCGGGTGTTGGGTGCTGTAGGGTGAGCGCAGAAGCAGCACGGGAAATCTCTCACCCTTCGCTGGTCGATAGAGCGCGGCGTAGAGAAGGGGTCCATCCCGCATGGGGATTTTCAGGTCTAACTGGATGCGAATTTGGTATTCCATCATTTCACCACCGACACTGTTAGCGATCTAGGGATTCTTCGCTAATCCAACTGGTTCAAATGGGTCGAATTGGGCCGAAAATCAGACCGGATTGATGAGATTTGGGCTGTATACCCGCTCAAGAATGACACTCACGAGCCTTTGTCGAGCGCGTAGGTCACTTCTCCGGAGTGACATGGTTCCACCGATGCAGCTCAGCCACTCCAGAGGAGTGACCTACGGTTGTCAACCCCCTGAGATCCGAAAGAACCTCATTTTTTTGGGCTGTGGGGTAAACGTGGGATGGTTTGTTGGTTTGCTCGTTTGTTCACCAACCATCTAACCAACAAGCCAACTGACAACCATTTTTGGTGAGGAAGCTTGACCCATTCATTCCTTGCGCAGCCTCGCTGTTTCCGCTCCTTCCACTCGCCAATCTGCAGTATCAATCGCCACCCGATAAACCTGACGTGCCTGTTCCAGACTGACCTTTTCTTCACGCACATCACGCAGCACGAAAGCAGGATCGCGCTCCTCTGGTGCACCATGCCCGCCACCGCCACAGGTACGATAGCTTACCACGTCACCTGGCTTTAGCTCGATGGTCACTTTTGACCCCAACTCAGTGGCTTCCGTGTCGGGGTTCAGAATGTAGCTT
Source organism: Chloroflexi bacterium TSY (assembly GCA_019217005.1). The sequence continues at coordinate 15,694 of JAHBNG010000174.1, read as the reverse complement.
GCGCGCCGGCCGGGCAGTCCACCAAACAGACCCCACGGTCCCTCATGGTTGCGGTCGGCCAGCACCGTGAAGGAGATCTCGCGATCGGGGAAGAGATAGTCGCGGCGCAAGCCCAACCCGCCGCGCTGCTTGCCTGGTCCGCCCGAATCGTCGATCAGTTCATAACGCAAGATGCGAACCGGGTAATTGATCTCGGTCTCCTCAATCGGTGCATTTTCGGTGTTCTGGCCGTGGGTCTGGACGGCATCTGGGCCGTCGCTGGTCGCACGTCCACCATAGCCGCCAGCCAACGTCTCTAGAAAACAGGTGTAGTCGCCTGTCTTCGGGTCAACGCCGCCAAATCCAGCGTGGCAGATCATGCCCTTGGTTCCGGCTGGAATGCGGTCGGGCATGGCAGGGGCCAGTGCTTTCAGCATTACCTCGGTCAAGCGCGTGTGGGTCTCCCAACCGGCCACAATGGGTGCCGGCGCAGTGCAGTTGACGACGGTGCCAGGCGGTGCGTGCATGGAGACCAGTTTGTAGAACCCCGCGTTGACTGGGATATCCTGATCGATCAGCGCTTTGAGTACATAGGCACAGGCGGCGTAGGTTTGGGCATAGGTAGAGTTGGCAGGTGCTCGCCGCTGGGGATCGGAGCCGCTAAAATCAAAGCGTACGCTTTGCTCATTAATGGTGATTTGGGCTGCCAAACGCACTGGTTGATCAGTATATCCATCTTCATCCAGCGTGCCCTCGGCATGAAAAACCCCTTGGGGAAGATGGGCGATTTCGGCCAGAGTACGACGCTCCGTGTAGGCGATCAGTTCGTCGATGTAGAAACTCACCGTCTCCGCTCCCTGTTGCGCCAAGAGAGCGTTCAACCGCCGCACGCCCGTGTTATTGGCGGCAATTTGGGCACGCAGATCGCCGCCCGTTTCGTGCTTGGAGCGGATCTGCGCCAGTACGAGCCGAAAGATATCGTCGACCGTCTGTCCACCCTGCACCAATTTGACCGGCGGGATGATCACGCCTTCCTGATAGACCTCGCGAAACGCACCAACGCTCGCCGGAGCGCCGCCCCCCACATCCACATGATGGGCCAAGTTGGCTACATAGCCAAAACATTCATCTCCGTGGTAGACGGGCGAAATGAGCGTAATATCGTTGAGGTGAACGCCACCGAGATAGGGATCGTTGACCAGAATGGCATCGCCTGGCCCCAACTTCTCGGGCCCATAGACCGTAACGGCCCGTGGAACGAGGATGGTCAGCGATCCCAAGTGGTTGGCCTGTGCAAAAGCCTGGGCCACGGGGCGCAACTGGCGGTCAAAGAAGGCACAGGAAAAATCTGCCCGCGTTTTGATGTTGGTCGAATAGGCGCTGCGTCGCAAGGCAACCGTCATCTCCTCCGTGGCCTCGACCAGGGCATTGCGGATCACTTCGAATTTGATGGGGTCTACTGATGGGTTCGACATGTTTATCCTTTCAATCCCGTCATCGTGATCCCTTCAATGAAGTTGCGCTGCATGAGCAGGAAGATAATCAAGACCGGCAGAAACATAATGCTGGCACCGGCCATCTGTAGGTGTGTTTGGGCAATGTACTGTTCTGTAAAGCGGGACATGGCGATGGACAGCGTCCACAGTTCCTTGCTATTGATGATGATTAGGGGCCACAGAAAGTCGTCCCATGCGGCCAAGAAGGTAAAGATGGTCAACGCAGCGATGGCGGGTTTACAGAGCGGGAGCATGATCGCGGCATAGATGTATGGTTCTGAAGCGCCATCGATGCGTGCAGCCTCTAACAGCGACTTGGGAATACTGAGCATAAATTGACGCATCAAAAAGATCCCAAACGGCGTGATCATCGCCGGCAAAATCAGTCCCCAATACGTGTTGACCAGACCGATTCTGGCCATCATGATAAAAAGTGGGATCATAATAACCTGAAAAGGAATCATCAATGTGGATAGGATAATGATAAAGATGACCGTGCGTCCCGGAAATTCATAGCGAGCGAATGCAAAACCAGCCATTGTGCTCGTGAGCAGTTGCAAAAACGTGATTGTAACGGATACGAAAGCGGTGTTGAGGAAAAATCGCCAGAAACCACCGCTCGTCCAGACTTCGAGATAGTTGGCAGGCGAATACTTATCCGGTGCAAACCAAACGGGTGGAACCTTGATCACCTCGGACAGGGGCATGAGTGAGGCCGAAAGCATCCAGATCAGAGGTAACAACATCCAGATGCCGCCCGCGGTCAGGATTAGGAGCCCGAATATTTTGCCAAAGCCAAGTAGTGAACGGCTCCGATTTCCGGTTGTTGCATGGCCAAGTGACTGTGAGGTGGCAATTTCAGACATGATGATCTATCCGTACTCAATTTCGCGCTGGGTCAGCCGTAGCTGAATAAGCGTGATGGCTAATATCAGGACAAAGAGCAAGAATGCCAGAGCAGCGCCATACCCCAAATTGTTGTAACGGAAGGCCGTTGCGTAGATGTGATAGACCATGACGCGGGTCGAGTTGATAGGGCCACCGGCTTCGCCCTGCCGCGTCGTCATAATCACAGCTGGCGTAAAGACTTGCAGTGAACCAATGACGCCCGTTACCGTAATAAAAACGATTGTCGGATTCAGGAGCGGAAAGGTGATAAAGCGAAAATTCTGCCAGCGACTGGCACCATCGATTCTGGCAGCTTCATACATCTCACGCGGGATACCCTGTAATCCCGCCAAAAAGAGGACCATGCTAAATCCCAGTCCCTTCCAGATGGCGACAATAATGATAGCGGGTAACGCCCAGGTGGGTGAGGCCAACCACTTGATGCCCGTAATGCCAAACCAAGAGAGGAACGCGTTTACAAATCCCCAGCGTGGCTCAAACATCCAGACCCAAACGAAGGAAACGGCTACCCATGATGTGATCACGGGAATGAAATAGACCGTACGGAAGAGCGTGCGAAAGGGCAGACCATTCTGATTCATCACGAGCGCCAGAATCAGCGCCAGGGTCATCCCAACGGGTACCACGCCGATGGTGTAAACTAGGGTGTTTCTTAGGCTCTTGATCGTGAGCGGATCTTTGATTGCTTCAATGTAATTTTGGAAACCAAGAAAGGGTGTTGGCTGCGGAATCAGGCTCCAGTCATGGAGACTGATCCAGAAGGCAAAGAGGATGGGAAAGACAATCAAGACCAGCAGGAAAAAGAATGCTGGACCCAGGAAAGCGTAGGCCCACATGATTTCACGCCGCTGTAGAGGGCTAATTCGTTTTCGAGCAAACAGGCTTCTGGTTGTCACGCTGGCTTTTCCTTCTGCTGTGTTTCCTATGGAGGGATTGGGGAGTGGAGATCAGGGATTCGAGATTATAAGGATTAACAATCTGGGACGCAGATGAACACAGATTTCATGGATTTTCTCTGAAATTATCCGTGTTATCCTCAAAATCCGTATCCTAACCTCAATCCATATAATGTTTATTGGGCAAGACCCGATCCCTAGTCCCCAATCCCCGATCCCCAATCGCCATCTAAACTGTATGATCCTCGATTACCTTGTTTAGGTTAGCCACCATGATCTCAAATGAGGCTTCTGGCGTGTCGCCACCGATCACAACGCGATCACGTCCGTCACCAAATTCCTTGACCCATTCTGCCCAGCCAACCCATTCCCATGGAGTGGCATAGGCCAGCGAGTCCATGCAGACGATTGCGTTGTCATCCGTACGGAAGCGCTCGTCGTCGCTTAACCCCGAGAAGCTGGGAAGGTCACCCGCGACGTCATTCCAAGTCACTTGGGCTTCCTTGTTGGTGCAGAAGCTGACCCAATTCCAAGCGGTCTCAGAATTGTCTGCCGCCCACTGACCAACCACCCACATCCAGTGCGAACCGCCCGTGTAGTTTTCCTGACCAGCAGAACGTGGGGCAAAGGGCACAATGGTATATTCAAGATCCGGTGCTTGGACCTGCAAACCGCCTCTGCTCACGGGGTGTCCGATTTCCATGCCGACCTTGCCCAGAGCAAAGCGCTGTTGCCCGCTTAAGAAAGAATCATCGTCCGCTTCACCAGATAAGGTGCAGAACCACTTGAAGGTCTCCAGGATCGCAGGGTAATCTTGCCAAACAAGCTGGTTCGTACTCTCATCGACCCACATCGTCCCATCCTCTTCGCGCTGTAGATATTGTTGGAAGAGAATTGGGGGTGGTTCAAAATTAGGTTTACACTTTTGATATATAGACAAAAATCTATATGAGACCGTTTTCTCTCTGAGAACCGGCGAAATCAGAGAATATAAACGTTCTTTCTGTTTCTAAAAGTGTAAACCTATCTATCCAGCTAAAATGAACCACCCCGAGAATTGTCTGCCAAGCACTATAATAGCCAGTGTTACAACCGATCTGGTCGGTCAGGCCATCTGTCTTCTTGGTCAGCGCCATTGCCTGTTCCATAAGATCCACATGATCCGTGTAGGGGGCCGTGGGATCGAGGCCAGCTTCTTCGTAGAGCGCATTGTTGCGGTACATCACCAGCGTCTGGACATCCAGAGGCAGACCGTAATAGTCGCTGCCCTTTTTCCCTCGTTGAACTGTCCACGGCAGATAACTTTCCTCAATCTCGGCACCAGAGATAACGAGATCGCTGACCGGAATAATATTGCCGCCTGCGATATACTCTTCCACCAATCCCATGGGAATCTGGAAAATGTCAGGTGCAGACCCGGCACCCGCCGCAACACCCGAGGCCAGTTTTCCCCAATAATCCGCCCACGGAATCGATTGGAAATCGATGGTCACATCCGCGTTGGCCGTTTCGAACTGGGCCTTAAATTCTTCAACTGCTGCCGCACGTCCGGCAGAATGATGCTGCCAATGCGAGAGCGTTAATCCCTCTGCTGCGGGGGCATCAGCGCCTTCGGATGTTGGTGACGCAACGGGGGTACAAGCGGCGAATGCCGTGACGGCTGCGCTGGCCCCTACCAACTCCAAAAGTCGACGGCGACTCAGTGTTTGTTTTGACATTTGGCTCATACAATTTTCTCCCTTATTGAATGAAATTTGGTAGAAATATCTTGAGACTAAGATTATGATGTGGTTGTAGGCTAATAGAGAAGTCACTTAAACTTCATACATTCATGCCGCAATCGCTCAGCGTGAAAGAGATAATGAATGTACGAAGTTTAAATAATGTGACTACAAGGGGGATATTGGGATATGGGCTACGGAATAGGCATTCTCTATTACACGCAGTAGACATAATCCTGCACTTCTCAGTCAAAACAGACTCGAGCGGGCCAAATGGTCCGAGATTCTCTACTGCGTCTTTTTTCGCCATTTGAACGCTCTACCTCTGAGAAATCCTACTGCGTGTAATCTCTAACGCCCAGAACAGCGTCTTTTTTCATATTATAACATGTTTACTATAAAGAGAACGATCAAGCAAAGTTTGCCGTAATCGCATATGAAGAATATATTGCCCTCAAAGAGCTCCTTTCCGATGAGGAAAAATTGGCTGATTATCTAGATTATTTACACATACAACGCGTTAAAAAACAGGGGAAGCAACGCTTCACCCTGGACGAAGTCAAGCGTGAACTGGCTCTCGATGAAACGATAAAGTGAACCGAGGGAACAAATCAATCGATCCCCAACCGAAAAATGCGCCGTGCGTTCTGGCGAAAGACCAACTCCGCTTCTTCTTCACTTTGAATCGCATCCAGATAGGCTCCATACTCAAACCACGGCGCAAAGAGCGGCTGGTCTGTGCCAAAGAGAATGCGCTTCGGCCCCAAGATATCCATCGAGCGTCGGATCCGTCCGGCATGGATGCCGCTGCTACAGAATTCAAAATAGACATTGGGCAAATCGACTACCTGTCGCGCACCCTCGGCATCATCACCGTGAGCCTTGATGATGATCAGGTTTGGATTGCGTAGCGCAGCCTGACGCAACCCTGCATAGGGTGAGCCATCGTCATCCATGTGGATCTTGACCGGACGGCCAAATTTTGCGACTTCGTCCAACAAATCCTGCATGCGCTGCGTGGCCATATTGCCACCGAATGGACAATAGAGCTTGACGCCCACAAAGCGTGAATCTTTAAAGTAGCGTTCCATCTGTTCCACTGAGCCAGGAATATCACGTGGGTCACCCACCACATAGCCACGCAGGTTAGAATAGCGATCCAGAAACTGCTGGGTATCGGCATTGCCTTGGCGCATGTCGTAGTTGATGGCATTATATGATGAAACAAAGGTCAACTCAATGTTGCAGCGCTCGGTCATTTCCGGCACGTTGGTCTCTGTGCGTGTATTGTGCGGCTGTGCTACGTGGAAACCGGAGACATGAGCGTGAATATCGATGATCGGTTTTTCAGGCAGGTCGGGTGTGGTTTTGATGAGCAACGGTTCGACAGCCAATTCCTCGATATCCATATCTAATAGACGCAGTGCATTGCCGCCCAAGATGGCTTGCTTCTCTTCATTCGATATGTTCGCCATGAATATCTGATTGCGTAGGGAGCGGATTGAGTATTTGGGTGAGTTGCTGCCATAGAGCAACCGATCACCAATCCCGGCTTCCACCATCACTTCCAACCCATTGGCCAGACAGAGCCAACGGATAGCCGCATAGACATTGGGGTACTCCTGCATGACCGTAATTAGCTCGCCCACATACGCGTAGCTAACTTCGTTCAACACGGCGCGTACGTTGTGACGCTGAGTGATTGCACCGATCTGGTGAATCCAGCTTTGGGCCTCTGCACCTGCGCCGTTGAAGTCGACAATCATGGGGAGCCCGATCTCTCCAACCGCTGCTGCCATCTTCTCAAAGAGAAGCATATTGGGGGACCACCCTTGCGGTCCCGGTGCAAAACGGATGGCGACACAGCCACCCTCGACGCAAGTACGTAGATCGTCTTGCCAGTTCAGAAAATAGCGGGGGTCGAGCGTGCCCACGGGGAGCAAACGTGGATGTTGAGCAGCTACGTCGATTGTTTCTTCCACTGCTTCCGTATTGACCTGATTGACCAACCCGCGCCGTGATGTCGTGAGGGTCAACGTTGTGTTGTGTGCTTCCGTCTGCTTGAGTAGCTCGGCCAGCGTCGTATCGGGTTCGGGGATGGGAGCGACGCTGAACTGGGAGATAAAGTCAATTGCGTACATGTGAGTTCTCCTGGGTGAACATACAATGGGTAGGTAGGAAGAGGTGATGTTTAATTCTCGCAGCATTTAGAGAGAATGTCAAGGAAAGTTTCGGCCACGGGCAGGGCAATCGCGAGTACGCCCTGCCGATGCCGGGGACATTAGTTTGTCTACCACCTGAATTCCAGAAGAGCCGATGATTTTTGACTACGAATTTGCCCCAATCTATGAAATCTTGCGCAGAATAGGCGCGATCAACCCCAGCAACAACTGATCATGATCGTCGTCTCTCACAGCGAGACGCCCCCATAATTTCGGGTGGATCAATCGGTCTTTTCCTTTGTATGTATAGATGAGTAGATGTGGAGTGGGTCTATCGTCGCGGCGCTCAACGAGGACGGTTCGATTGTTCCAGATCAGCGTGCCGAGATGTAGGTGTGTCAATTGGCGAACTCGTGTCTGGCTATCTATCGTAAATGTTGTGCGCCACCCCGCTTCGAGCAGTAGCGGCGCACAAGGCGGCGACGGTTTGCGGCCGTGATCGCGTAGACCCCCACGCGCCATGAGACACTCTTCGCCCAGCGATTTTTCCCAAGCCAGATCCGGCCAATCAAACAACAAATGGCCAAGTTCATGGGCGACTGTGCCCAAGGGGGCGTTGCCTGGGATAATGGTGTAGCGACGGCACCACCCCCCATTGCCCAGCGATTTTCCACCATTGGGAAGATGCCAGGTGTGAGGCTTGAGAGCACTGGGAACAGAAACCAATAGCTTTCCGTTTGCAGATGCAATTTCATTTAATGCTCTTTCGCTGAGCGTACCAAGCACCTCTTGCACAAGCGTTTGAGAGTTGTTGGGTTGAGGCCCCATGCCGCCTGCCACTGTGTAGTAATTCAAAGAACGTTGGAGAGAAATTGAGGGCAAGGTCTTGATTGAAATCCGACAATTACCATTGCTAATTTTAGCAAACCAAGCGCTTTCTAGTGCTAAACGGGATTCGCAAGCTCTATATTCAGACGCTGAAATGGGCAACACAGCTACTGAGAATCTGTCCATTTTTGCAGCCGCTCTATTTTATCCGGGCCAAAGGATATCAAGAAGATAATCGGTCACTGTGTTTCCGTTTACCGTGCGTTCAATCTTGCCGATTCCCAACGTCTCAGCACCATGGAACCTCATCCAATAACGAGCCCGATGCACAAAATGACGCTGACTGTCACGAGAATCTGTATTTGCCGAGGCAATCATTTCACCACTTTGATCATACTCGCGCGTCTTAGCGGCATCAGCTCGAACTGCCATTAAATAACGTCCACCAGGAAGTGACAAATTCCACGCTGGCGAACCTTTGAGATGATCAAATGCTGTGGGCAAGCTGTTGGCATGAGCCGGGGTACGAATCCATTCAACGTCGTCCATTTCAGCGCCATCACCATCACCCACAATATCACGCGCCAGCCGAAAAGTCCGAATTTCATGGGTGCGTCGCAAGCCCACTGCCGGTTCTTCTTCACGCTCTGGCGTGCGTCCTGGTTGATTTTGTCCTGGATCGATAACGGCTAAGGTGCGCCCATTTATATCATTGACTTGTAATGTTAGATTATTGGGAATGAACAGATTTCGATTCGCCGGGTCTGGGATCAAGACACCTTCTATATAAAGAGTATTGTCAGGCCCTAGTAAGCATACGCCAATTCGGCCACCGGCTGGCGCTGCTAATGCACTATCTACTGCTTGTTGTATATCCTGAATAGGGTCACCTTGATCGACTCTAACCGTTGCTGTTACGGTGCCGTCGCTAAAAATCCAGTCAACTGTAGCTTGTGCACTGCTTACATTTTTGCTGCGATACCCAGGGCTCAGGATATCGCCTGGATCGCCAAATCCGATACCGGGCCAACCACGGCCTGTTACTATTTCCTCATCTGTTGTTCCGAGCAGAGCTTGCAGTAATGCTTGATCGCCGCCCGATGCACCAGTTCCCGGTCTGGGAATTGTTACACTTCCCGTTAAACCAGGAACGGACGTTTCCACAACAACTTTCCCATCTGGATAAGCAGCAGCTTGCCCTGCACCACGACTAAATAATTCTTCGTGAATGCGCCTTGCCACGTCTCGCGCCGTGTAAGTTCCGGCCTCAAATGGCACGTCTACTGTTGTAAGTGGGGCCAGGTCTACAATGTTATTATTATTGTTTAGTTCGATGCTCAGTAGACCATCGGCAGTCAAATCAAACGTATCGTCTTCTAAGGTATTCACATGCGGTAACGGCAATACGACACTGCCATGAATGGCCGGTGCGCGTTCCATTTCACGATTCAGCACCAAACCTGTGGACTCAAACACAACTGGCTCGATTGCTGACATACACCCGTTTCGCTGCGATGTCAGAGTAAAGTAGTTGGGTGGCGGATTCCTTCTGACTTCATAGATGCGCCAGTCCAGTTGACGTCGGTTTCGTACAGCATCATCTATCGCTTCAGATATAAAGCCTGCGAGTAACGCATCTTTATAATGCTCTGCCTCTATATTGTGCATCTCTGGCACTGTGCCTCCCCCCGCTCATTCAGGGGCAGCGATGCTGGGGATGCGGCAGAACCAGCAAGAAATCCAGTTGCATTGTCATTTGTCACTGCATTGGCAATTGAGCCGGAGGGTGCGCTCAAACTCAGGGTCGCTGCCGTCCCACTATCGACCGTTTCAATGATCAGAGTCCCCGATTTTACGTTTGCCCGCACGCGCCAGGCACACTGACGTTCTACTTGAGCGGCGGCCTGTCGTTCATTGGTTATGCCTGAAAACTGCACGTTAAATGGCGTACTTCCTGACGCATTTCCAAGGGCTAGGGTAAAACCACTATTATTCAGTACGCCCAGCGAAGAGGGAAAAGTAAGCTGTATGAGTCGTGCTGGGGTGCCTGCAATCAGTGCAATAACGGATCGATTGACGGTCCCTTCACGAAACTCCAAAGAGAGTTCGCCGGGCCGTACCGGCGTAGTTAGCGAGTAAGTTGCTTCTATGGTCCTGCCCCATGTCCCCCCTCCAGGTACAGTGAACTGGATGCTACCAGGAACAGGATTAGCCGCTGGCGGAGCGGGGTGCCTTAATCTTTGTGTCGACAACTTGCTGTTTATTTGCAAGTCTACGGGAGTCGATGTGGTATCGACTTCTACATCATAAACCGCTTGACGTGAAGCACCCCGTTGTGCGGAGCTTGTAAGAAAATGCTCTAGGCTATCGGGTGTAGTAGACCATACCGGCACTGCATCCATGTCTAATACGTTGCCAAAGCCAAGCCCGTTGAATTGCCAGACATTACCACCACTTGTTGGTGCCACAACAAACCCTAGCAAACTTTCACCCGGATTAAATGTTTCCCCCGCAAAATTACTGAAGTCGATTTCGATAGACAGACTAGCATCACCGCGCCGCCTCGTTTGTAACACAACCTGGCTTGAGCCATCGATGCCAATCCACACCTCCGTTGGTACATTAGCCGCATACCACTCCACAGCATCCTCTAGAGTATTAATCGAGGCATCCAGTGGCCCGACTGCCAAGTTGGTTCCTGTGGCTCTGACAATTATTTGGTGTGCTTTTAGTTGTGTGAGCTGGCGTGTTGCATCAGCTGAACCCGCTGCAGGTAACGGCTCAGTGGCTGACACTGTCGCATGATCTCCAAAGAGTCTTATGGCTGCCACGCTGCGCCCCCCGGCTTTTGCAATGACCAAGCCCGAATCCAAAGCAACTGTGTTCGCACCAGGTGAGATGGTTGCTATACCGCCGGATTCATTCACATTGAGCGCTTGTTTGATCGAAGATGGTTCGGTCTCTATCGTCACAGGCCCTTCCAATGAGCGCAACACTAGGTCTGAAGAACCGCTTCGCTCAATCTGCAATGGTGAACGAACCAACAAGGTGACACATCGCTCCACGCGCTGTATGGCCCGTCGTATTTCGTCCTGGGTAACTTTGCTGCCATTACGGACATCGCCACCGCCAGATACTTCGATCTGACTTTCATTCAAATCTATTTGAGATTCATCAAAACCTAACGCTAGGAGTAAAAGTGGATTCCCAAGACGCAATGCCCACCCTGTCCCATAGCCACGGGTTTCTATATGCAACCGTTCGTTACCAGCAGGTCTGGCTACCCAGGCTCGAATAGCAGGAACTTCAGCATTCAAGCGGTGCACCGTTTCATCTAAAGAATTTATGCCGGCAAGATTTACAGAAAATATCCGCTCAACCGTGGCATCAGTAGAAATCGGCTCGACTACCGTAATCGGCAAAGTAGTATTGCTGGGCAATGATGTACTAAATGAATCGTTCGCTCGAATCATGGCGGGAGAACCGGCAATCTGTAAGCGACTAGCCATTTCAGTGGCGCCGCTACTGTTCATAATTTCAAAGTCGTACCGGTAGCACTGATGTGTAAGAGTAAGTTCAGTTGGAATAGCCGCAGTAGTTAAGCGGTTTGTACCACCTCCCGTTATGTTTAACGGATCGTCTCCAGGAATTGTCGTGAAAGCTACTGTAAAACCAGCTTGTACGGCTAATTCCCAGGTGATAAGTTCGCCAGACGCTGTTTCATGAACTGTAAATGCGTTTACGGGTAAGCCGTTGTCACGCTGCGGTGCGGTTAAGAGTTCCGGAACAGCAAGATGGTCTACAGTGGCGGCCGACACTGCGGTCGTTGTGTACGTCGCTCTGTCTTCAAGAAACCCTGCCAATGCCAGGCCCGATGCATCGCTTAATTCCAGCATGTGAGCGGGTTGATTGTACATTGTATTCTCAAAGGATAAGCGATAAGCGATTCGTACGGAGATATCGCTAAAGTGCTGAGCAACTGCATCTGCAATAGCCGAGACATTGGCCTCATCACCTGTAAAGGAGAACGATGAACTGCTACCGCCATTGATCGCTAGGGTGAGATTTTCGCCATTTTCCGGTAATCGATCTGTTGGAATCAACTCAATACGGGCAGGTTCGCCGTCTAATGGTACGATTACCACGTTGCCGTCAATATCCAACTCCACCCAACCAGGTCCATTCAGATCAATGTTTGAGTCCAATATACGCGAGCGCACTTCAGTGTCGCCGTTTTGCGTAAACTCAAATGGATCGTTGCCCCCGCTTAACCTGACAGCGGTTACGCTGATGGTATGCGAAGCACTCACTCTGAGCACCAACTGATTACTCTCGATCAACGCTTGAGGCGCTAGCGCTGTGGCATCGTATGTTAGTGTCGCCCGGGTGATAGCATCTTGGATAATGTTGTGTAGCTCTGTTGGTTCTAGAGCATATGAGTCCTGTAAGTTTGGCGCATCCCCCCGATCTGTTTGTTGAAAGAAATTGGGGTTGCCCGAAACGCCTTTGCGTATCTGAAGTTCTATGGTAGGGCCTACCCCCAATGTCTGTACTGTAACCTCATTGGTCCTCGACTCCCAAGCCCGTACGCCCTCGACCCGCAAGGCAATCTTTCGGGCTAAGATGGCGGGTGTACTATCGCCTGTCTCGAGAGTAATGCTGTCTGTTCGTCCACCTACTTCGACTACTAGAGGTGTTGCTGTTAAATCGCTGCCAGTGAAAATTGGTAAAGCGGTATCAATTTGCACTTGTGCACTTGTGCCTAACACCGGAATGCTATACGTGCTTGTAAAGTGCATGCGACCACTACTAAATGGAATTGGCCCTGTGGCTCGTAGACGACTATTGCTGCTATCGTACAACCTTGAGAGTATTTCGCTGTTGCGCGTATGCTGGTCTGGAAAGGTAATAGAGGCCCCACCAAAGGTTAGTTCCAACTGATTGCCAACAACCTGAGTCTCAATAGTTCTTGGCGGATTCTGGCTGGTAATTGGCGGGTCAGACCATCCAGCGTTGATAATGGTATTGAAGTGGTTGGCAAGTTGATTTGGCGTTGCTTGGTTGACTGAACCAAGTGCACCCGACCCATTGGCCTCCCCGTTGGTTACGAAGGCGTCGGATGAACCTGCATCAACTTGTAGAGAGGCATCAGACCCGCGTTGAATTGTCTCAATTACAATCACCGGTTCAGCCCGTACTTCGACAGGTATAGAAGGTGACGTCGGGGCTGGATTTCGAAACTCACGGTTTAGCGCAAAGACTGTACCGCGCACGCTATTATCACTTGTATTTACGGTGTAGGGTTGACCATCTACTTCCAGATTGAGCGTGTTCAGCCCACGATCTAGGCTGATTTCACCGAGCAAACGCGGACGATGGACACCATAGAAGAAGTATTCAATCGCTTTTTTGTTTACGCGTACCACGAGCTGGTCACCAACCAGTTGATAGGGACCTGGGTTCTGCGCCAGCAACTGTCCCCTCGGTGGTTCAACAATGTTCATTTCTGGCTGATTTGGTCCTGGGCGCGCAACTTCTCTCAGCCTGTGAGTATGCCCGTTCGTGGGATTTACATTCAAGCTGGCAGGAAGACGTCGCCTGCGTAAAATGTCGAAGAGTTGCTGGCGATCGAGATCAATTGTATGGTCGTGGCTATTTCCGGCAGAATCAGTAAAATCCTCCGAAGTAAAAGTAAAGAGGGGCGGCGTTTGCGGAATCCCGCCCCATTCCCAGCCCCCTTGTTCAATGTGTAGCCAATGCCCATGATTTGGATTTTCCGCATCGGTCAATCGAATGAACACGGTTGGATCTTGATATTTGTAACCGACCAGTGCGTGATGATGTCCGTCAACGGTTGAGACGTTCAGATCGACCAGATCACGCATGCGTACGATATTCGCCAGTTGATCGCGCGTTAAGATAATTTCATGAAAATGACGCTCGTTTACGGTTGTACGGAGCGTTAATGAGGCAGGCAACGGCCCATTTTCAATAATAGTCTTGTCTATGATTATCCAATGTTCATGAAGAGGTGTACCTTGTTCATCCAGGGAAATAACAAGCGGATTGATCAATGGATCTTGCTCATCATTTTCCGAGGTATAGAAGGCCATGGATAATGGTTTTCCTGGTATATGATGATTACCGGGCCAAGCTAAATGAATAAACGGAACGTGGCGAAATCTATGCGTCGAGGAATCTTCAAACACCACAGGGATTGTCATATTTCTTCTACCATGCGCAGGGTCAGCAGGCGGCGTTGTAGGTCTCTCTACACGTCGCTGAAATTCTTCGGCGTGGAAGTGCAAATGATGCTGAGCGCTCGTACCGGTGCTATCGATGTTGGCAATATGATAACCTTGTACAAATCGATGCCCGATGTCGATCCACACTCTGTTTTGAGAGAGGTGCACATAGGTGGAATAGGTCAACACCCGTTCTTCATTGCTGCCAGGATCATGGCCTTCACGCCAATTTAGGTGCAGAACGTCGATCGAATTCTGCCAGTCACTGCCGTTTGCATTGTCTTTAATTATATCCAACACAATGCCGTCTCGGGAAGCTAATACGTCTTTATTTTCGCGTTCGTTAAAATCGTAGGCGTAGTGATTATCTAAATTGGCGGTCGTACGCACGTCGGTCGGTGTATGACTAAAAATTCCATGCACACCTTGGCCACATAACCAATTTTCGTCAGCCCGATAGGGTAGTTTGTATGGTGAGGATTCGGGGTTCTTGCCATCGAATACGTCATGCTTATCACGACCATCGTCAACATAGAACCACCATAAAAACATTGGCAGGAGTCCTGCGGTGAACAGGCTACTGAATATCACGAACAAATCTAGAAAAACATATTCCCAAGCGTTATCCTCCCCAAAGACAAACGGCAACCCTATCATGGGAATCAAGAGTAGCGAGGCGATAGCCGCGAAAATACCAATTGCAACTCCTGATTTTCCCGATTCGAGATCATCTATGATGATGATAAATGCGATTAAAGCTAGAATCCAAAGAACGTAGAATAAGATAGTCGTCCACCAGTCTGAAGAAACGGATAGCGTAAATGGATTCTCATCTGTCAAGACATTGAGTACGCAATATCCAAGAAGTAGACCTATCACACTGCCCACGATTAGTATGCTTAGCGTACGTGCTTCATTAAATCTTTCTAGGTCAAAATGATCCCAAGATAGAAAGATGCTGAAAAACGCGGCGAACCACATCATTGGTCCCCAAACAGCCCATAACATACGGACCAGAGAGACCTCATTAGAATCGCTCTCTTGTCGATTTTCGGCTCGGTCTCTGAAATACCAGGCTGAACGCGTGAAATAATAGATGGATCGAACATTCGTTACGTTGGTGAAATATTTCAACACGCGCCGCGCAAACGATAAAGCCCAGTTAGACCCACCTCCATCGGGAAATGACTGAATGAGCCGAATAAGTAGATTGATACTGAAGTTCCCTTGATCCGTAAAGAGCCAATTCACGAAGATCTTGCCGCCATCGGACTCTTCCCGTCCGCGATTAATGTGCTCCGACCAGAAAGCTCTTATAAGTGTATGTACGACTTGCCACAAGATGGTTATGACACTTAATGCACCATCCCATGCTCGATCGGCATAATTCGAGGCACGTACCGATTCCCAGATCAAATAGAAAGTTGCCAGAATATTGGGGGTGGTTCAGAATTAGGT
>JAHBNG010000176.1 GCA_019217005.1 Chloroflexi bacterium TSY | reverse complement strand
CTGTTTTTTTACCTGAACTTAACATAGCGGAGGTTGAATATCATGAGTCGGGGACCACCCCACTATCGAATCTATCTGTTGACCGTCTGGAAAGAAGAGACGGCTTCAGAGCAACCTGACGACACAGGTGCGCAGGATATCTGGCGCTTTTGTCTGGAAGACCCGCGCAGTGGGCAACGACGAGGGTTTCCCAATGCCATTGCTCTGGCCGCGGCACTGCAAACAGGATTTGCTGGTGTCGATCCACCTTTTGATCCGTCAGCTTCGATGGAAGATATGGCTGATGAATGACGATTCGTCCAATTTTGGGAGATTGCTCATCAGACGACATTGTGTGAATGCAATATTTTGCTTTTGATACAAACAGCAGTTTGCACACTTTTCTGAGATGAGTCATGGGAGATAAGCAGAGGAGATCATTGTGAAGAATCTTCGAAAAATAGGAAGAAAGCGTATCTATAAATTGCTTTTCTTTCTTCAGGTATTTGTTGTCACGATTAGTTTGTTGGTGCCCCAAGTAAGCTATGCCGCGCCGGGGGATGTTTTTTCCAGTGCATCACCAGCACTCTCCGGAGAAGCACCTGCTGCGCACAGGTTTGATCAGCAGACCGAGCATGTGAACCGACAGACGGGGGCCTTGAGCTATCGCTATCCGATTGTCGTGCCGCCGGGGCGTCTGGGGATGGCACCATCCATCGCCCTCAGCTATTCTTCAGAAGGTGCTGTCTATGGAGGGGTGGCTGCAGGTTGGTCGCTCGATATTCCCTTTATCACGCACGATACATCTGAAGGCATTCTTGGCGATTCAACAGATCCCGGAGGCTGGAGCTATCAGAGCGGCCTGGCTGAGGGGATGCATTTGATTGAGGTTGTGGAAGAAGATGCACCGGCAGCGGATGTCGCCGAGACTTACCGTGCGCAGTTTGATACCAAGTACGATCGGTATGAACGCTTGAGTGGCCCCGACCGTGAAGCTAATTGGCGCGTGCTGCATACCGATGGCACGATTTCGCTCTTCGGACAAGCCGTGGTCCACCCATATGGACGCTCACCCTTGATCGAACAGCGGGATGCTTTTGGCAATCGCGTTCTCTACCGTTGGGTTGTGCGCACAGTCGCATCCTTGCCTGGTGATCCGACCGACATCTATCTGGACAGCATCGACTACGCCCTCAACGACGATGTTGGCCAGACAGGTCCTGGTTATACAGAGGCCTTTGCACGGGTCGAATTTGCCTACGACTCACTTCAATTCTGTGGGCAGAGTCAGATTCCCATCGGTGCCCATCTGTCTTATCGAGACGGGAGCGGAGAGCTTTCGGGTACGCGTCGTCTAAACACCATTCAGACCTTTGCTCTGCGCAACAATTCTGCGACGTTAGACCCGGTGCGCACTTACACCCTCAACTACAATGAGGATGCCCAAACCTGCAGCGGCAATCACGCACCGCTCCGCTTGCTGACCAGCATCACGGAATCTGCAGTTGCACCCGACGGCAGTGTGGAGACCCTGCCACCTACCACCTTTGAGTATGGTCTCTCTCAATCAACGAACTGACGCAAGAGGACTCTGCATTTTCTCTGGATCGCGCAAGCTGGTATAGCGGTCTGGGTTGGGGCTGGCGGCCTCAGAACCAGGATCAGGGACGCTATACCCCCCTCGTGGAAACCATGCTCATCGATCTGGATGGCGATGGTCGCGTCGATCAACTCCGTACGCGGCGCGTTGGCGGTGCGTGCAAGGCACGCTGGTTCCGCAACAATGGACGCTGGCTGGAAGATACGACCATCGATATCGAGCTGCCCATGCTGCCCTGGATGAACAATGAAGCAGTGCCCGGAGACAACAGCGAGTTCTGCGCCCTCAATCTGCAGCGCACCCGTTTTGCCAACGTTCACCCCAATGGACATGTACCGGACCTGGAAGACGGCAGCTACTTCTACTATCGATTCCTGGATATGGATGGCGATCAACTTCCCGAATTGGTGGCTGCTGTTGAGCATTCACCCTACATGTGGCCAAATCTTGAAGAGACATCTTCCTATCCGGCAGTCGATAGAACACCGCTCTTCGATGTCCGATTACCCTCGGCATGTGCGGACCCGAATAACCCACAACTACCCATCTCGGATGAGACGGCTCCCTTTTCGCTCTTTATGCCCCTCATTGCAAAATCAGGTGATTCAGCAACGCAAGACAACATCTCAACGCAACACAATGTGGCGCAATTTCAATCCATGCCAACGATTCAGTCCGCTCGGCAAGGGACAGCCCAATGTGCGCGTGTTGGCGAACCAACCCAGGAGACTGGTCATGTATCTGTCGAATGTCAAAATGGTGAGTCGGGCTATGTATGTCTTGCATCCGATGGATCATGTTCCGCAATGCGAGGTATATCCAACCTGGCATATGCAGAGGGTCTGGATCGTCTTGCAACGCCAGTAAAGGTCGCAGATGACCCAGGTCCCGCCCATCATCCAAGTTGGGTTAACCCCCACGAGCGCTGCGGTGGATTTCTCTGGTTTGTCTACAAGAATTTGGGCAACGGAGAATTCGCCACGCTGCCCATGACGAAGATCCAACCCCTTCCTCTGGAAAGCAGTGCGGGCAACAGCAACATGGGTAACTTGCAGCGCCACATCATGAGCCACAATGGTTTTTTAGATCTGACTGGCGATGGGCAGCTAGATGCCTTTGGCAAGCTACAAGAGCTGTCTAACTGGCAACCGGGACTTCCCGTCTCGCCAAGCTTGCCGCCAGGAGAGACGACAAGCCCTGAGGTTTGGTCGCTCTATCCTGGTGCTCAAGACGCCGGTTTTCGCCGTCGATTGGATGCCATGAGCTATCACTGGGCCGCGCCCTACAATTCCTTGCCGCGGCAAACACTCCAGTTGAACGACACTGCCAACAACGGAGATGTCTATTTCTACGATTGGAACGATGCGTCGCTGACCGATGTCAATGGTGATGGGCTTCAGGACTTTGTCTGGCGTCGCCCCTGGGATAATGCCCTCTATGCCTACTACAACTATGGACAGGGCTTCTTCAACAGCTGGAGCGGTGATCCTGATACAGGGGCTGTCGATGTCTCTTTGGATGGCGTGCCGTTTGATGCGGAACAGATGGGATTGGACGGAGCCTTTACCCGAGCTACGACGGTGGACACCCTCTGTACCACCCCCCGATCAAACGACTGTAAAGTGACTGTGGTTCAGGGCACCCGCGTCAACACGTTGCGCACCCTGGATCTGGATCGAGATGGACGCCCCGATAATCTCACCTTGAAATCTGCCACCAACCAGAATGACGGCCAGTCCGAAGAGGCATTGGTTCCTGCCGTGAAGTACGGTATAGGTGATCAACTGTTGCCACCAGTCGAATTGGTTTCTGGCGGGGCACCCAACGCAACTGAGGAGCGGCTCGTTCATGCCCTGCGCGAAGAGATCGATGCCCGCAATGACTTCACCGGCAATCGTCCCGCACCCTTCACAGGCGTTTGGCAGCTCCTCTCCTCCTTCCAGGATATCGACGGCGACGGGCGCATGGATCTGATCGAGATTAATCCAGACCAACAGGGCAATCCATCCAGCATCAAAACCTTAAAAGAACCTGTTGGTCGTCCCATGCGATTGCTGCACACCATCCACAATGGGCGTGGTGGCCAGATTGGGATCAACTATGCATCGAGCCATGAACCAATAGATGCTGACCGGATCATGGATGACGATATTGCCACCGGCAAGCGGCTGCCGAGTCCACGCTGGCTGGTCGAGCAGGTGACCGTGGATCCCGGCTATGGGGGCGCGACAATAGTGACCACCTATCGCTATGCCGATCCCATCTACAGCCGAGATCTGAAGGGACAGTGGGGGTTCCGCGGGTTCGAAGAGATCCAGATGTTTGGTGCCAGCGGCGTCCGCACAGAGTACCGCTACGACTACAGTCTGGACTATCGTGGATTGCTGGCAACCACCAAAATCTATCCACAAGGCAGCAGCCTCCCCAGCAGCAAAAAGGAGAACGGCTATGCCGCCTTTTCCCTCTTCGACGACACCGTGGTGACGAACCACGTTGTCCAGAGCCGAGACTATCTCTGCCGCAGCGGTGATCTGATCGCGCCAGCACCAACCGGCGAAGCCACCGCTTGCGATAGCGTCATGGTCGTCAGCACCGAGTGGCAACCCCAGGGCAAAAACTGGCCGGGTGCCTCGTCGGTGGAGACGAAGCCGTATCTCTACGTCCCCGTGACACAAAGACTGGCCAATCATCCCGAAGAAGAGACAAAGAGTGGAGACCGCCTGACAGCGAGAGCCTACCATCTGAATACCCTGGGCGACCACGTCTATCGGCTGAAGACAAATCAAGTAGAGCGCTTTGAATTTGCTGGGCCAGAAGAGATGCTGCCGATTGGAAAGACCCAGTATACCTATGACGCAGATCTGAAAACAGCTCAGCAGACCCACGTCTGGGCAGGGTCGGCTCAATCAGACCGACGCACCACAACTTACACCTACAGCGCCGTCGGAATGGAGCTGACGCGCCGGAAGCCAGCGCAGGTTGCCGCGGGCAACGCCAACGCCGTGACCCGTACCCAGTATGATGCGTTTGCTCTCTATCCAGCACGAGTCACGAATGAGCTGGGCCACGTTGTCGAGACCATCTACGATATTGGTTTGGGCAAAATGACTGCAATCCAAGGCCCCAATCAGCGTTGCGGAAGCGCCACTTGCGCCAAGGAACTGAGAGAGAGCGTCTATGACGGGTTTGGACGTCTATTGCATCAGCATATTTCGGTTGATGATCCAACACAGGGCTATCGTCTGGTACAGGTAATGGCCAAACTCTATGTCGATGAAGGAAACGTCTCGCATTCACCCCATATCATCACCGAGGAACGGCGTGATTTTGATGGTCAAACTTGGGACAATACGCCCAAAGTCATCCGAGAAACCCATCTGGACGGACTGGGCCGAGTCATGCGTGAAGTGACTCGCCGCGCAACGAGCGGTGCAAACTCTGAGACAACCTACACCTACGATGCGGCAGGCAATCTGGCCTCTGTTGCCGTTCCCGACCCACGAGTCGACGCGACTGGTCAGGTGCTATACACCTTTGACTACGACAGCTTGGGCCGACTAACCGAGACATACACACCAGATTGCACTGGCACCAACTGTACGGGAATGTCCACCCGCTACGATGGACGGCTGACGGAGACACGGGAGCGCATTTTTGATGTCAATGAGGGTGGTCGGGCCGCCGTCAAACGGCGATGGACAGATGCGTTTGGACGTCTCATTCAGGTGGATGAACAGTTGGACGACGGAAGCTTTGCCACAACCACCTATCTCTACGATGGCAATGACAACGTAGGTCGCATCACGGATGCGGACGGCATGGTTACCGAGATGACACACAACTTTGTGAGTGAGCGCATCCGGATTTCCAGAGGTGACCGTACCTGGCGCTATGGCTACGACGCAAACGGGAATCTGACCAGCATCCTTTATCCCCATGAATCGGGAGCCGATGCGGCCGACTACACCACGACCATGGGCTACGACGATCTGGACCGCATCCTCCTCAAGATTGTGGGGAAACGAGATCTGAACAAGACAGAGCAGATCGAACTGATGGGTGACTCTTTCCGCACCAGCTACCAGTACGATGAGGGCGACAACGGCATCGGTCGCCTGACCTTTGTTGACAATGGGCTGATCGGCCAAACGCTCTTTTACGACGCCCAGGGTCAGGTTGTACGCGAAAAGATGGCCTTCGACCTGAGCCCTGCAGAAATCGATCTGGTAGCCGAGCGCTCTCGCTACGCCGACTTCAACGCGCAAGGCAACATGATCTGGCTGCGGACGGCAGATCCAGCCGAGACGGAACTCACCTTTGCCTATGACGAACGGGGACTGGTGCAGGGTGCCAGCTACGGTGGGCAAGAGTTGGTCTACCAGAAACGCAACATGGCCGGGCTGGTCACCGACCGCGTGACCTCCGACGGTCGCCACCATATCCAGTGGACCTATGACGTTCTGGGGCATATTGCGGATCTTCATGTCCAAATTGACGGTCAGACCCAGGCCCAACAGAGCTACAGCTACTACGATTCTGGCGATGCCAGTCGGCTGGTCGAGCAAATCGCAGACATGAAGCACACCGTTGACTATGGATATGACAGTCGTCATCAGTTGCAAAGTGCGCAGGATGACCAGGGCTATTCGGCGGCGTTCGAATACAGCGCAGGAGGACGGCTTCATTCGGCCACTGTCTCGGCTTCTCCCAATGCACCGCGGGCTTATCCACGGAACGTCACCTACGACTATAGTCAGAATTCAGACCCAGAGCTGTTGGACCAGTTGCTCAACAAGGATGGTAGCCTCTATGCGGGCTATATCTATGACCCGTCGGGCAACGTCACCCAGCGCAACCTGGAGAGTGGCGAGAGTTGGTCATTCCGCTACGATGGCCATGAACAGCAGCGCAAGGTGATGACACCGGATGGAAAGAGCGAACTCTATTACTATATCGAACCAGGGCAGCGGGCGCTGGTGGTGACCAAGGATGCCAGCGGTGCCGTCGAAGAGGTGCGCTTCTATCTGGGCGAAACCGAGCTCCACTATGACAGTCAGGGCAACATTGCCAAGAGTTGGGTACATGTGAACATGGGAACCAACGTGGCCCGCATCGAAGATGGGACCGAGGTCATGTATCAGTACCACAGCCCACAGGGACACCTGTTGTTGAGCGCTGATGCGGCCAACAACGTCCAGGGTGGCTTCACCTTTGGTCCCTTTGGCGAAGTGCTGGCTCAGATCGGAACAGATGCCGAGCATCCACGTCAATTCAACGGCAAGGAATATGATGCAACCAGCGGTCTAAGCTACTACGGCTATCGCTACTACGATCCCATGAGTCTGCAGTGGACACAGTCGGATCCGCTCTATCGGTTTGTGCCGGACGTGGGATTGACCGATCCACGCCGCATGAATTTGTATGTGTTCAGCCTCAACAACCCGCTGCGCTATATCGATCCGGATGGGCGAGACACTTTCAGACTTAGACTGATTAGCATTGGTAGTGAGGGGTCAGTAGAGCAATCCGTCATGGATCAGATTCAAAATAAGGTAAGAGAAAAATTTCAAAAACTTGCTCCAAAAGGTGTTGATATTGAGGTGACTCATGAGGTTCTTCAAGTTTCAGCGGCGAAGAAGCTGCCAGCTCCAGGTTCAAGTGAATTGCGAGTGTATCTTTTTAATTACCGACAAGCAAGAGATACCAAGTTAGTAAATGGGCTGATGAGCCGCGACCTCGGTGCATCAGTTGGGGACAAAAGCCATGATTCTCTCACCAATGGCACTCTTGGAGTGGGGGCGACATACAAGGACAGAGGCTCAGCCGCAGTCAACACCCAAGAATTTGCCGAGTTCGGCAGTACGGTTAGGGGTAAAACTGATGAGCAGAAGGCTAATGTAGGCGCCAATGTAGTAGCGCACGAGGGCGGTCATGGTCTTGGTCTCGATCACAAAGCGGGTACAGTCATGGCGGAATCTCTAGATGCTTCTGGCGAAGAAGAAGTGGATTTTGGCGAAGAACATGAAAAGGAATTGAGGAAAATTCTACAAAAACGTGCAAAGTAGCGAGCTCAAAAGAGGATTCTCTATTCCATTCCTCCGTTGCGAATTCGTAACGGAGGAATGGAATAGAGAATCCCAAGTTTGGCGAGTTAAGCGATTTTGATGCCGACGCGACCATCGATGTGACTGCGGTCATCGGGGGAAGTCCCTCAGATCGCTATGACGAACTGACGAACAATGCACTGAACCAGGTTGTGAGCATGATACTGGGTATTGGTCGCGGACATGCCGTTACGCCATACAGTGCAGCCTCTAGCGTGATTCGTGTCTACGACAGCAATTACGTCGGTGACATCCTCCCTGACATCGATATTTTCCGCAATAGCGATACCTATAACTTTCTGTACGAAGCTGGTGACCTGTGGGATGGGAGTCTGCTGTTCACCATTCCGCTTGACGTCTGGCGTAACGATCGTCACGCACCGTTCGACTTGGATGGCATTGTGACAAGCTTGGTCTTTGGTGCCGCGGACGGTCGTTATATCACCCCAGACGGCGACCAGTGGGGGTGGCACTCTGATGGAACGTTCAGCAACGAGATGCCTGGTGTGCGATGGGTTGCACCGATGGGTGGTCTAGAGAATGAGTCGCGTAACGTTCCGCTCTTTCTTCCGCTGGAAAAGGGTGCGCCGAACATTCAGGTCAACAATCGGGGTGGCGACTATCTCTACTATTCTGGCCAGGGCGGGCATCTATTCCAACTTCAGGTCTTCAATGGAGTAGCCGGGGCCACAGATGAAATTGAAGTGGGCTATGAGAACGACCGGCTGGCCTCCTTCCGCTTGACAACGGGACAAGACAGTTCCCAACTTGTGCCAAAGGTCGGGTTGAATATGGGAGAAAGAGAAAGAGCGCTCTTCCGCTGGCATCAACTCGATCTACAGGGTGGCGATTCTGTTGGTTTTCAGGCAGACCGTGAGCAGAGAGCAGCCGAGTTCACAAATGATACCAGTCAGGACGAGGAGCATTATCTCGTGCTGGATACAGTGGACGGCCCATCCAGTACATATGGCACGCGACTCTTTGGCCCCTTTTTGGTACCCGAAGGTGCCATCCACCGCACGACCATCGTGGACTGGCCTGCAAGCAAGAAGCTACTCTCGGAAATCGACCAAGATCGTGATGGCATCTTTGAAACGAGCGCCCTTTTCGAGGGAAATGATTGTCCGTCGGACGACGAGAACGACAACGCCATCCCCGACGCATGCGAGGAACTGGCATCGTCGCCTTCACCCTTGAAACCCGAAAGCGACGATATGACAGAGGCTGAGGTCTACCTGCCGCTGGTCATTCATTAACAATCTCCAAAGTGAAGTCAGTCTGAAAACGCGAGTTCTGAATCTTCCCGGAAAGGGTCACAGATCGGCCCGTCTACCCTACAATATCTGACCCCTTCCGGGAAGATGGGTCAGCGAAAACTATCATTCAAAATTTCTGTCACCACATCTTGTACAGAGCGGCTTCGCCCACGCGCTATCGCGGCTTGCACTACATCATCAGCTAATTTGGATTCGAGAGTGGTTAATAGAGCAACTGCGCGCTCTTTGTAAGGATGCAATGTCGATGGATGATGAATGACGAGCGCGAGGAGTTCCGCAGCCCGTGTCATCTCCCCCTGTTTGGTCGACTCCTTCATGCCCTTGCTCTCACTTTCTCTGAGCAGTAACTTTGTCAAGAAGAATATCGCGGCCAACATGTTGTCGACCATTTGAATGTCTTGTACCGTCTGCAAAACGCGAACCAGATATTGGCGACTGACTTGGAAGTCACCAAGACCCGCTGCAGCGGCACCCAGATAACATAGATTCAGAGAGATCTGATCCAGACTGTTAATCTGTTGAGCAGCAGCTAACCCCTCATGGGCAGCCTCTTGCGCTTTCGTATACTCTGCCAACTCGACCCAGGCGAGGGCCAGATCGGCCAGCACCATGCTTACGTTGTAAGCTCGGCCGATCTCTTTGTAGATAACTAAAGCACGATCATAACGGGCCAAGATCTCGGTATAGTTCCCTTCCCCACGACCCCACGTGGCCCATCCCAGATATTCTAACGAACCAGCGATACCGCTGAGATTACCGATTTCCTGGCATATGGCGAGGCGTTCAAGCCAATACGTTTCCGCCTCACTATATTTACCCAAGCAGGTTGTTGGATATGCCAGACGCCCCAGTGCTTGCGCAATACGGTCAGGGCGACCCTGACGTCGTCTCATCGCGAGAGCGCCGCGTGCAAACCGTACCGCTTTAGCATGTTCGGCAAAGTTACTATACATCCCGGCCATTGCATCCTTAGCGTCGGCCAACGTATCCAGATCGTTGAGTTGCTGGGCGATTGTCAGGCTCTTGTGCAAATACATTTCGGCCGCAGAACGTTCCCCCTGCTCGGCGGACATTTGACCGAGTATGCAATAGGTGAATGCAGTATCGTCTGGCTCGCCCCCGACGTTTATGCTTGCCTGTATGTATTCATTGGCTCTTTCATAGTCACCTAAAGAGAAACAGAATGCTCCTCGTCTGGCCTGTAGCTTGCCCAGCAGAATCATGAAGGCAGAGTCGGTGTCGTCAATTTCCGTATGGGATAGCTGTGCGATCGTGTTGGCGAATACGCCCTCTCCCTCTTGAAAGCGGCTACGGATGTCGTAGAACAGATAGAGGCCATCCATCGCTTCTCGGATGGCCTTAAGGTTGTCCTGGGCAATAGCCCACTCCCAGCCGGTGCGGATGTTGTCGATTTCCTCGTCAATCTCATCCAGACCTTGCTTTTGCTCTTTTCCGTTGAGCATCGGCTCTCGCGCTTGGAGAAAGCCCAGAAAATAAATGCTGTGTCGTTCGCACGTGACGGCCTCCTCTTGCGAAACCTCTGTCAGTTTCTCCGCAGCGAACTGGTGCAACAGTTCGTGTATCTGATAGCGACCATCTGGCGCAACACGCAACAGCGATTTCTCCACCAGGGTAGCCAGGAGCAACAGGGATGTGTGAGCAACCGCCTCAGCCGCTTCCTGGCGAAAACCACCGCGAAAGACCGCTAGCCGTCTGAGCACATCCTGCTCTTCATCCGAAAGCAACTGCCAGGACTGTTCCAGCACAACCCGCATGCTGCGATGGCGCTCGGGCACATTTTTGTGGCGCGCGGTCAGGAGATCCATGGTGCGTTCCAACTCGCTGGCAACCTGTGCACACGGTAGTACTTTCAGCCAGGCCGCTGCCAACTCGATGGCCAGCGGCATGCCATCTACCAACTGACAAATGCGGATCACATGCGCCAACGCCTCTGACAATGCAAAGCCCACGCTGGCGCGTCGAGCACTCTGCGCAAAGAGTTGCACGGCATCATAGTCACTGATCACCTCATCGTGCATGCTGTTCCTGTTTGGGAAGGACAGTCCCACAATGGGGTGAAACCACTCTTCCTGCAAGGTCAACGCTTCGCGTGAGGTGACGAGAAGCTTTACATCCGGTGCTGTTGCCACAATGTCGGCCACCAGGTCGACGCCCGCCAAAAGATGTTCAAAATTGTCTAATAGCATCAGCATCTGCTTTTCGCGCAGGTAGTCGAGCAATTGCTGTCTGGGCAATGCATCGCTGTAGAAATTGAAATTCAGCGCGTCTGCAATGGCAGAGACCATGCCGTCTGGCGAGCTGACTGGAGTGGCATAAAGCAGATGCCGTGAGAGAAGGTTGGTTGGTATATTCGTTGGTTTGTTGGTTTGCTAGTTTGTTGGTTTGTTTGCCGGTTGAGCAAGCATTCGGCGGCTGCGATCGCCAATCTGGTCTTACCGATGCCGCCTGGGCCGACCAGCGTGAGCAAGCGGCAGTCTGGTTCTCGCAAGCGATTCGTGTATCGGATAGTTCCTGTTCGCGACCAACAAAGGGTGTGGACTGTGTGGGCAGGTTGTGGGGAATGGATGGACCAGGTGTGCCCCACGCGGGATGCGTTAGATGTTCGATCAACGACTGCGCGGCTTCTTGCCAGTCCAGTACTTGCCCACGTTCTTTGGCTGCAGCCACGATATTGGATGATAAACCAGCAGTCAACTCAGCCAGTTGCTCGCGGGCATGTACCGTTGTTTCGTGGGTGCTGGTCTCATGATCTTGAGCGAGCGAGAGAATCTCAATCGGCCGCTGGACATCGCCCTCTCTGCTTAGTAATTTGGCTACACTGACAAAGACATCCAGCACGATGGGCGTCAACCTGTGTTTTATAGCCAACCGCAGTGCTTGTGTGATAGACGATCTGGCTTCCTGGTCGCTGGACTCACCTAGAGCAACCATTGCATGACTCAAGCGACGCAATGTGGATGCCACTTCTGGTTCGTGATCGATTTCTTGCCAGATACTCAGGGCCTCCTGCAAGTATCGTACCGCTTCATGATACTGTCGTTGCTCGTATGCCAGACACCCCATATTTCGTAAAGAGAGAGCAATGACCCTGGGATGGCCAACCTCTTTTGACTCAGCCAAACTTCGCGTGATTAATTGCTCCGATGTGTCATAGTCGCCCAGCAAACGCAACGCAGAACCGAGAGCATTCAGCTCACCGTCTTGGCCATCGGTACTTGTAACCTCTCTTAATTTTGCAATGCTTTCTTCAAGATATTGTACGGCTTGTTCATAATCGCCCTGTGCAGTAGCTAGCCGCCCAAGTTCAGCCAATGCCCTGGCTATACCAAGCGTCACGTCAAACTCCTGCATAATTTCAACATCTTTGTTCAATAATTCTCTTGCCTGCTCATATGTGCCACGTGCGATGGCAATACGCGCTAAATTTTCATATGCATATGCTCTTTCTAAGCGTTCACCAGTCTCCAGACAGATCGATAGACATGCTTGTAAGTGTTGTTCGGCCTCTTTGAACTGCCCCCCCCCATTGAGTACAGTCACCCAATAACAGATAGCACTGAATCATTCCCCAGCGATCATCAATATCAGAAAAAAGCGCTAGACTTTCTTGTCCAACCTCTCTCGCCTCTCTGTACTTGCCCTGAAAGAAAGCGACGAAACCTAGATACACGAGGGCCATTGCCTCTTTCCACATATCAGGGCTGTTGGTCTGGCGTATTCTTGATAGTCCCTGCTTTGTAAGCGCCAAGCCTTCCTCAGATTTATATCGGCCGCAGAGATAGCCCTGGGCTGCGAGCAGGAGTCCAATCAGTTGTTCTTGCTCTGTTGTGAGAATCGCCTTTGTAGACTGCTCAGACATTGTCCCGAATGACGTCACCGCCCGCTGTAAGAGTGCTTCTCCTTCCTGGAGTGCGCCTTGGTATTCGCCCAAGAGCCAAAAACATTCGGCGGTCTGCTCAAGCGCCTGCCAATCCCTGCGCGCTATCGCGTGGTTCCAGGCTGAACGAATATTGTCAATATCAGTGGTAAACGCCGCCAGCACTTCTTTTTGTTGACCTGCTTTGAAAGCTACTATGCTTCCTTGTACATAGGAGGCATAGTAGGTGCAGTGTCTGTCCTGTACCTGTTCATACGCATTGGATGAAGTTTGCAGCTGCGTCATGGCAAACTGGCGCAGCAATTCGTGCATCTCATAACGCCCGCTTCGAGTGCGGCGTACCAGCGCCTTATCCACCAGCGATGCAAGCAGCGGCAGCGTTGCATCCGTCACGGCTTCGGCTGCTTCGCGTATGCAGCTACCCCGAAAGACCAACATCTTTCTGAGAACCGCTTGTTCTGTTGGCGATAGCCGCTGCCAGCTCTGCTCGAAAAGGACTCGCAGGCTACGATGGCGTTCAGGCACGTTGCGTAGCGAGGTAGATAGAAAATCCAGACTGCGCTCGATCTCCTCGACAATCTCATGACAGGATAGAGTGCGAGTCCAGGCTGCGGCCAGTTCGATTCCCAGCGGCATTCCGTCAACCAACTGGCAAATCTGGACGACGTCCTTTGGTTCTTCTGTCAGCGAAAAGGTGGCGTGCGCGCGTCGAGCGCGCTGGTCGAAGAGTTGGATGGCGTCAAAGTCTGCATCAAGCACCTCGAGATCGGCAGAGTCCTTGGGGAAGGACATGCCCGCGATGGGTTGAAACCAGGCTTCTTGTAGCCCCAGTTCTTCACGCGAAGTGACCAGAATCGTGATCCCGGCTGCGGTCGCCAAGATGTCGGAGACGAGATCGGCACCTTCCAGCAGATGCTCGAAATTGTCCAACACCAGCAACATCTGCTTTGCATAGAGGAAATTCAGCAACTGTTGTTCAAGCGATGCATCGCCATAGAAGCGGAAGTGGATGGCTTCGGCGATGGCAGAGGCGATGTCGCTCGCTGCGTTCAGCGGCTGCAGAGCAACAAAAAAGACGCCGTTGGAAAAAGGTTCTTTGTGCTGTGTATCGTCCACCAGCCGCTGGGCGGCCTCAAGCGCCAGCCGCGTCTTACCGATGCCGCCAGGACCAACGAGCGTGAGCAAGCGGCAATCGGGGTCACACAGGCGGGTGGTAATATCGGTCAGTTCTTGCTCGCGACCGATGAAGGGTGTCGGTTGGATGGGCAGGTTGTGATGGGGCGTGCGTGGCTCGATAGGAAATCGCACGGCGATTTGTTGGGGAATGAGTGATGTCACACCCTCAACTGCTACCCCTTTGTCCCGCTCATCTATCCATTTATCAGGTACAGGGGAGGGATCAGATGGTATGCGTGCCTCAACTCGATTGACGTTCGCCTTTGGTACAATTTCCTCATGACGGATGCGGTTGTAAAGTTCAACTGTTTCGGTGCCTGGTTCCACGGCCAACTCGTCGGCTAACACTTGACGACAGGCTTCAAACTGCGTCAACGCCGCACTACGCTGTCCATTTTGTGCGAGGAAGCACATCGTCAGTTGATGTGCTTCCTCGCGCCATGGCTCAAGATTCAACATCTGGCGTAGCGTATCAATAGCCTGGGACAAGTCGCCTTGTGCCGCGTAATGCCCCGCCAAGGCGTGAAGCGCTTGTAGGGCGAGTTCGCGCAGCCGCGCTCGCTCGGTCAGCACCCACTGCTCAAACTCAGGCGCATCGTGGATGTAAAATCCTTCCAAGAAGTCGCCGGAGTATAGCGCGACTGCCTTCTCCAGATGCTCTGGTTCGATACCGGTGGCCTCAAATACTTCCACATCCAGCCAGTAGTCGCTCTCGACATCAAATGCGATGGTTTGACGCGTGATGGTTAGATAGTCGCCGACTAACCGGCGCAGATTGGAGAGCGTGCTGTTTAGACTGCGGCGCGCATAGGTATCTTCGGCGTCACCCCAAAATAATCCCGCCAGCACCGAACGCGGATGGATTCGCCTTTCCACGGCCAGATAGTAGAGCAGCGCTTGGGATTTGGCAGAGCGAAAGCGCTTGATCGACTCTCCATTCAGATAGACTGCGGGATTGCCCAGCAAGGTCAGTTCCAATTTCCCACCCATAGACTCTCTCCATTATGGAACGATCATCTTCTCGTCGCCTTTTGGTCACCTTTTCGTTATCTTTTCGCAATTGCGGGTTGTTACGCTGGGGGCATGGCCTCAACATGTTCAGGCACATCGGAGCCGATACAGTCATTATACTCTGTCAGACTCGCCATGTGAAGCCCAAAAAAGGGAGTGGGTGCATACAACCAATGTAGTTAACTTTGAGTACAAGACATTGTTTGGTAGATGTGGCACCTGATAACTAACCCATCGTTCTTCCATTCAGGCGATTACCGCCCGCGAAATTTCTTGACTGACTAAGCAGCGAGTGAGCCACTTATGACGACTTCGGAAAGAAGACCAAACTATCGAATCTTTCTATTAACGGTCTGGACAGAACGTCCCACCATTCGCGCTCCAACGACCCGGCACGGCAATCAATGTGGGCAGCAGACCATCTGGCGCTTTCGCCTGGAAGATCCGCGTACGGGGCAGCAGCGCGGTTTTGCCAGCGTGGAGGCCCTGCTGGCGGCACTTCAGACCGGCTTTGCTGGAGTTGACAATGAGTGAAGATATTCATTTTGGACCTGCGAGGGCATTGGAATGAACCCCTTCGATCCTCAGAGTAAATACGGCGTAGAAACTGTAGTTCTTCGATGTCTACTCTGCCTAGCTATTTGAAGGAGCGGTAAATTTCATACCTTACTCTTTTAGCGCGAATGTCCCCATTGTCCAATAAGAGTGAGACAAAAGGCAGAATCAGACGGTTCTCCCAGCCATAGCGTCATTACATTGAATATAGAAACAGGAGACTTATCCCAATGAACCTCAACAGACAGAAGTGGGAGCATCTTGATTATTCCCACAGAAGACACTTTTTGACCAAACAGGCTTTCACATTTATTCAAGTTTTTGCGCTCCTTCTTAGTTTGCTACGACCTGTTGTCCCCGTCGCGGCGGCGACACGACAAGCCTCCGTAGAACAAGAACCAGCCCTCACACCGGGGGATCTGGGCACGGATGGCAAAGACAGGCTCCTCCGCGTCGATCCGAACTATCTGTATAGCCGTGCCCATGAAATGGAGACAAGCTGGCACGGTGAGGCAGAGGACGCGCCGCTGGTCGTCAACTTTGGCGATGACGCCCCTCTGATAGATCCTGCTATGGGCGAAGAGGTTCCTGCTACGCAGGAAATAGCTGGGCTGGATCAATGGCTGGCTGGCAACAACGACCAGAGCCATGTGGCAGGCATCAGAGCCGCTGTGCTCGGCCCTAAGAAGGTCCTGGTGCTGCGCGTCTACTTTAACGATTATAGTGCCACATCCACCTTTAACGCGAACGAAGTAGCGGGTCTCTTTGACAACGTGAACACTCTCTGGAAAAACACCTCCTACGGCAAGATGAGCATAGACTATGTGATCTCGGGCTTGTTCAAGCTACCCGGCGATCGCAGAGACTATGTTGACGACCGTCCTGATGGTGACCGATCCAGAGGTGCCAAGGCTGACAGGTTAATGACCGACGCCGTCAACAACGTGCCCTTCAGCGTGAACTGGGCGCAAATCGACGCACTCGTGGTGGTGATGGCCGAGACGGACAGCAGCCAGTTCCACCGCGGGTTTGGAGGTCAGTGTACGATGGGCTCCAAGACGATGGGCTGCGTTGGCGTCAGCGAGAACCCGGGCGAGAATGCCAACGTTCGCTGGGGGCGTATCGCGCACGAAATTGGTCATGCCTTCCAGCAGGGTGATCCAGGCCATCCCAGCAACTATAACAACGACTTTGAGCTGATGGACCGAAACTACCCCGGCCAGATCGGTGTTTTTGAGAAGTACATCGACGGTGGCTTCCCCGGCTGGATGCCCAAGAGCAAGTATGTCGAAGTGGACCCGAACACGGGTGGCGAGACCATCTGTCTGTGGGCTATGGAGTACGACCCAACGGACAAACCCAACCCACAGGCCATCAAAGCCAACATCACGGGCGGTCTCTACTACATGGTCAGCGTACGCCGTAGGGTACTGGGCGACGAACTGAACGGCTACTTTACTCCCCCTGGCATCCCCGACGAGGGCGTGCTGATAGAGCGCGTCTCGGAAGGCAGCGTTCGATGGGTGACTGTTCAGGGCAAGCCAAACATCAAGGGCATCGCAGACATCGAGGAGCTATGGAAAGTTGGTGATACATTCACCAATAGCAGCGACGGTATTACGATTGAGGTTGTAGACCAACAGGGAGAAGACGACTACTGCGTGCGCATTATCTATGGCAACAACGCCAACCAGCCCGACGTGATGCTCGACCCGTGGAGGTCACCCCCTGGCAACACGTGGGAGACCACCGACATCTGGTTCGACTCACCAGTCAACGGCTATGACACCTATCGCTATGGCATGTGGAACGACCTGAGCGGCAACCTGGTCCCAAGCGGCAACGGTGACGATCCGGCCGTGGGCTTGGTCAACCGAGTTTACGCTCGTGTGCGCAACGTAGGCAGAAGCACGGCTACCAACGTCAAGGTCAACTTCGAGATTACCGATCCGCTGGGCGTGGGCATCGCTGGATCTAATGGCTGGGTGTCGTTGGGCAGTACGGATAAGACCAGCTTTCCCGGCTTGGCCAGTATTGCGCCAGGAGCCTTTGTGGACGTCTATATCGAATGGATCCCTCCCAATATTACGGTAACACCGGAGCAGATCGCTGATGGTCGCTTTGCCTTCCACTCATGTGTGCGGGTCAAGCTGGATCCGGTGGCAGGCGAGACCGTACTGGGCAATCAGGACGGCGACCGCGAGCAGGAGAACATCTCCTACTTCCAGGCGGCCGAAGAACCAGGTGGAGGTACGCCCGTTTACGAGAATGTGGTCACGCTGCGCAACGATGACCTGACAAAATCGAAATACTTCTTCCTGAACTATGATAGCGACCTGCCCGCTGCCTGGAACCTGGACATAAACGGTGGTGACCTGGGCGTGGAGCTTGGACCGAATGAGGTGCGGGAGATTCCCGTCATCATCGAGCCCAATGGTCTGGCTACAGTGGGCAGCGTCTTCGGCGTTGATATCAAGGCGTCCAGCATGCGTGAACTGGTCAACGACAGGGATCCAACTGACACTCACTTGGAATTTAAGCTATTAGGAGGGGTTCGAATCGAGACCCGCGTCCTCATCCGGCCTACAGTTGAGTGTCAAGTGACCGCAGACGGGGAGATCGTGGTTGATGGCACCATGACAGGCCATGAAGAGTACTATGATGAAAAGATGCCCTTCAATGTGCTGATTCAGGGTGTTGACATCAACCGCCAGTTCATTCATCATGCCAGCAGCGCAGTACCAGTCAATAATGATGGCATCTTCCAGGGCGCTATTTTTTCGCAGCAGCCGGAGATTTCAGAAGTCATCTGCATGTTCGCTGGCACCACCGAGCTTGCTAGTGCCACCAGCGGCTATGTGACAGCGGTCAATTTGTTGAAACCGATTGGTGGCGATAGCTCTATCTTCTTGCCGCTTATGAGTAAGTAAGAAGCAGTCGACGAGCGGTTCCATAATGAAGTTGCAGATAAGCGAATATAACGGCAAGAGGTCAAGTCCAGTAGGCCCGACCTCTTGGATCAGCGGGGACATTCGCGCCAAAAGGATCTGGTTTGAGATTTACCACCTCTTCACATAACTAGCTAGACAGAAGGGATGAGGATCGCGCGATGGAAAATCTCAGCCAGAATTTTTTACAATTCTCATCAGAACAATTAACAAACGAAATTGACTCATTTTTGGATTTCTTGGAAGGTGAGCAAAAAAAATGTTTCGGTATCCAAATCAATCAAGATGTAAGCGATTGCCAGATCTTTGCTCCACTTTTATCACATACCTTAAATAATCTTGGTGACCCATTTACAGGAAATGGTGGGCATCTGGTTACATTTGATTACGAGCGAGAGTTGGTGGAGCTGGTCTCCTTCTTTTTAAATCTAAAGAGCAGTGAAGCATGGGGATATTACACGTCTGGATCTACGATTTCCAACCTGCATGGCGTCCATTTGGGAATGAGAAGTTTTGACGAACCCGCGCTGGTTATTTCTGAAGAGGCTCACAACAGTTGTGAGAAAGCCGCAACGATTACACGATGTCAGCATGTGGTTAAGGTGAAGACAGACCAGTCTGGCAAAATGTTGACGGATGATTTTGAAGAGCAGTTGAAAAAGTGCCCAAGCAAGAACTATATCTTTGTCTTTTGTTCGGGTACTGTGGCAAAAGGGGCTTATGATGATGCGGACGAATTATTGAAGGTCATACACAGTCTTGGGATTGACAAGAGCGACTACTATTTGCATATTGATGCGGCCCTTGGCGGTCTGATCACGCCATTTTTAAGCAGTAATCCTATCCGGTTAGATTTTCGGATCAAAGAAGCCGATTCTTTATCGGTCAGTTTTCATAAACGCTTGGGGATTCCCATCCCTGGATCATTATTTATCGTCCGCAAAAAGGTCTTGGAGAACCTGCCGCCCTCCCTCTATGCCGAGCATTATTTATCACATGATACGACAATCAGTGGTTCTCGAGATGGATTTTCTCCATTTGTCACGTTGATGAAGCTCAAGCGAATCGGCTATAACGGGATGGTTGAGCGTACAGATGCTGTCTTGAAGAAAGCCAGGTGGTTCGTTAACTTGCTGAGAGAACAAGGTGTTGATGCTTGGCGCAATAGATATTCTCCCTGTGTGGTTTTGCCCGCGCCATCTGCCCAATTAATGAAAGAATATCACTTGCCACTATATTCTTCGCCCAAAGGCAGATATACCCATATCTTTACGATGGAACACATCACTGAAATTGCAATGGCGTCCTTTCTCGAAAAATACTTGACCGCATCAACTTAATGAGGAAGGAACAACCTAACAAACTCTCCAACTCTCATGACGGTTATCATGTGTCCTCCAGAATCTCTTCGATGAGATCGTCCAGGGTACGGCTTGCAGAGCGCGCCTTGGACGATGCTATGACATCGGCGGGCAATTCAGACTCAAGTTTGGCCAGGAGAGAAATCGCTCTATGTCGAACACCTTGCCAACAGGATGGGTGGGAAATAACGGTTCTTAGCAACGCCAAAGCCATCACCTTTTTTTGCATATGAGTGGATTTAACTCTATTGTCAGACGCACGGTCCTTCAATCGATTGCTTTCACTCCCCAATAAAATGGCATAATGATAGAGTGTCAGCGTCGTCAAATATTCGATACGAGCTTGATGGGTCTGCTCCAGTGACGCAATCAGGTACTCTTTGCTGGCCGTAAAATCACCCATTCCGTTAAGACAAAGCCCACACGGGCACGACGCGCGCGTTGCGCAAAGAGTTGCACTGCATCAACTTGTTCGAACACCACATCGTCGGCTATATCTGCATCTGGGAAGGCTAACCCTGCAATGGGATGAAACCACTCTTCCAGCAAAGTCAACGCTTCGCGCGAGGTGACCAAGAGCTTCACACCCGGTGCCGTCGCCACAATGTCGGCCACCAAATCGACACCCACCAGCAGATGTTCAAAGTTGTCCAGCACCAGCAGCACTTGTTTTTCGCGTAGATAGTTGAGTAGCTGCTCTTCAGGTGGCACATCGCTATAGAACTGGAAGTTGGTCGCTTGGGCAATCGCAGAAACGATGCCGCTGGGCGAACTGACTGGCTGGAGTGGTACAAAGAAGATGCCGTGGGGGAAGGTTTGCTAGTTTGTTGGTTTGTTGGTGGGGCGAGCAGGCGTTCGGCTGTGGCGATGGCTAAGCGGGTCTTGCCGATACCGCCCGGTCCGACCAAGGTGATCAGGCGACAGTCTGGTTCTTGTAAACGACGAGTGATAACAGATAACTCCTGCTCGCGACCGACAAAGGGTGTTGATTGTGTGTGCAGGTTGTTGGGGATCGCTGGATGGGGTATGCCCCAAGCGGGATTGGAGAGCGCTTCAATCAGCCGCTGTGCCGTCTCCCGCCAGTCTAATGCTTGCCCTCGTTTCTGGGCGGTCGTCACCACGTTGGACGATAAACCGGCAGTCAATTCAGCCAGTTGCTGATGGGCTTTCTCTTTGGTCTCACAGGTACTGGCGGCGTGATGTTCGGATAGAGTGAGCAGTTCAATGGCACTTCGTATCTCACCTATCTGCATCAGCAATCCGGTGACACTGACAAATATATCCAAAGCAATCGGTGCCAGTCCGTGCTTGAGCGCCAATTGAAGGGCCCGTGCGGAAGATTGTCGGACTTCCTCTTGCCTAGACTCACCGACAGCAATCAGTACACGACCGAGATGCCTCAATACGGATGCCATCTCTGGCTCATTCCCCAACTGTTCCCACAAAGCCAACGCTTCCTGTAGATGTCGCTCAGCCTGATGAAACTGCTGCCGATCATAGTTCAGACAGGCTAAGGAACTCAGGGACAATGCAATTCTCCATGGTTGACCAATATCTCTTGATTCATCTAGACTCCGCGTGAGTAATCGTTCTGATGCTTCATGGTCACCGAGCAATCGCCGTACGAAACCGAGAGAATAAAGGTTGTCCAGATCTCTAACTATGCCTAATTCATCGTGCATTGCGTGACTTTTCTGCAGATATTGTACAGCCTGGGTATAGTTGCCTTGCTCGATGGCTAGCCGACCAGCCATAGTTAATGCGGCAATTAGACCGAGAGAGTCATCGAACTCCTGTCTGATCTTCATCTCTTCGTCCAAGTGTGTTTTTGCTTGACCATATGCGCCACGCATAATGGCGATACGGGCCAGGATATCATAGACATAGGCTCGATCTAAGCGTTCGCCAATCGCCAGACAAATCGATAAACCCGCTTGTAGATATTTTTCGGCTTCTATAAGCTGTCCTCCCTGTTCGGCGGTCCTTCCCATGATAAAGGAACACTCCAGCATCCCCCAGCGATCACCTAGCTTCAGTAGATCCAAATTTGGCGTTTTTGGCGATTTTCAGT
Organism: Chloroflexi bacterium TSY; assembly: GCA_019217005.1. The sequence continues at coordinate 2,984 of JAHBNG010000176.1, read as the reverse complement.
CGAGATTGCAGGGATTTTGGAGTCATTTATTCAGATTTCGGTTACAGAAAACAACCTATTTCATATCTGAAAATCGCCCAAATCTAACGCAAAAACTAGATATCGACCGGCAAATTTGTATTTATGTCAACTGTTTAGCCAGAATTCTCTCTCAAAACCTGAAATTTGGATCTACTGAGCTTAGAAAAAAGAGCCAGACCTTCTTGTGCAACCTGGCGTGACTCTGTAATGCGCCCTTGAAAGAGCATGGTAAAACTTAAATACATCAAGATCATCGCTTCTTTCCACGGATCAGGATTTTTGGTCTGGCGCAGCAATGCAAGCCCTTGTTCTGCCAGAACTATGCCTTGATCGTATTTACTCTGTCGCCCACATAGATAGCCCTGTTCTGCCAGCAGGAATCCACTCAACTGTTCTTGTTCTGTTTTGAGAATCGTCTCTTCAGTCTGAGCAGATATTGTCCTTAATACTGTCACTGCCTGCTGCAAGGCTACCTCGCGTTCTCGCAGAGCGCCCTGATATTCGCCCAAGATCCAAAAACATTCCGCCATCTGCGCAACCGCCTGCCAGTTTTCGCAGGCGATCGCGCTGTTCCAGGCTGAACGAATGTTGTCAATATCGGTGGTGAATGCGACCAGGCTTTCTTTCTGTTGACCTGTTTTGAATGCTAAGATGCGCTGCTCTACAAAAGCAGCAAAGTAAGTACAGTGTTTGTCTTGTATCTGTTCATGCGCATCGGGGGCGAGCTTTAACTGCGCCATGGCAAACTGGCGCAGCAGTTCATGCATCTCATAACGTCCACTGCGCGCGCGACGCACCAACGCCTTATCCACCAGCGACGCCAGTAGCGGCAACGTTGCATCCGTCACTGCTTCGGCTGCCTCGCGCGTGCAGCCGCCTCGAAAGACCGACGTTTTGCTCAACACTTCTTGTTCGGCTGATGACAATCGCTGCCAGGTCTATTCGAAGAGTGCACGCAAGCTGCGGTGGCGTTCAGGTACGTTTCGCAGAGAGGTGGAGAGAAAATCCAGACTTTGCTCAATCTCAGACAGAATCTCCCAGCAGGATAGAGTGCGAGTCCAGGCCGCGGCCAGCTCGATCCCCAGTGGCATTCCATCGACCACTCGGCAAATGTGAGCCACCTGCTTCTGTTCCTCTGCCAACGAAAATGTGGCGTGCGCGCGCCGAGCGCGCTGGTCAAAGAGCTGAATAGCATCAAATTTTGCCTTGAGCATTTCTACGTCAGCATCGGTCTTGGGAAAGGACATCCCTGCGATGGGATGAAACCAGGCTTCTTGCAGACCCAGTTCCTCACGCGACGTGACCAGGACAGTAACTCTGGCTGCGGTAGCCAGGATGTCAGAGATGAGATCTGCGCCTTCCAGCAGATGTTCAAAGTTGTCTAGCACTAGCAACATCTGTTTTGTGCGTAGAAAATTAAGCAGTTGTTGTTCAGGCGATGCATCACCGTAGAAGCGCAAGTTGATGGCTTCTGCGGTGGTAGAGGCGATATCGCTGGCTGCGTTTAACGGCTGCAAAGCAACAAAATAGATGCCATTGGCAAAGAAGGCTTTGTGTCGCTCATCATCCACCAGCCGCTGGGCGGCCTCAATCGCCAGTCTGGTTTTGCCGATGCCACCAGAACCGATGAGTGTGAGCAAGCGACAGTCGGGATCGCGCAGACGTGCAATGATATCGGTCAACTCCTGTTCACGTCCGACGAAGGGTGTGGGTTGGACAGGAAGATTGTGGGGAAGAGATTGGAGATTGGAAATTGGAGATTGGGGGACTGAGCGCAGTGTAGTTTGAGGCGGAGACGGGACGCTCTCGTTGTTTGGTTCGGGGATCTTGTCTGTGATTTGTGTTTTGTTCCCACCCGCTGTCGTAAATTCACCCGCGCGGATCCGCTCCACCAGATCGATTGTTGCCGGATCCGGTTCGACAACCAATTCCTCTGCCAGTGCCTGACGACAAGTTTCAAATTGCGTCAGTGCTGCGCTGCGCTGTCCATTCTGTGCCAGGAACAACATCAACTGGCGGTGCGCCTCTTCGCGCCACGGTTCTACATTCAATATCTGGCGGATCGCTTCAATGGCCTGGGGTAGATCACCTTGCGCCGCGCGGTACTCCGACAAAGTATGAAGCGCATGTAGAACCAGTTCCCGCAAGCGCGCCCGTTCAGTCAATACCCATTGCTCAAATTCGGGTGCATCCTGAACGTAGAAGCCCTCTAGAAAATCACCTCGGTAAAGGGCGACCGCCTGAACCATATCATCGGGATTTGGATCCACTGACTCAAATGCGTCCAGATCCAACCAATAGGCACTCTCAACATCAAAAGCAATGGTTTGGCGCGTGATGGTTAGATGGTCACCGACTAACTGACGCAGGTTGGAGAGTGTGCGGTTCAGGTTGCGGCGTGCATATTGGTCGGTCGTATCCCCCCAAAAGAGACCAGACAAGGTCGAGCGCTGGTGAGCCCGACGGGTTATGACCAGATAGTAGAGCAGCGCCTGTGCTTTGCCAGATCGGAAACCGCTCAACGGCTTTCCGTCAAGATGAATTTCCGGGTTGCCGAGGAGTCGCAATTCCAGTTTGCCAGACATAGATTGTCTCCATACGTGCTTCCGAGAGAAGTGAATATTCATTATAGTCCATTCCGCCAACGAACGAAAGAGCAGGGTAAATCCGCCACATTCTCGACGCGCTGTGGACGTCGTCTGGTCATCGTTGGTTGATATACTCAAGGCGGAACCTGAACGGTCGGTTGCTCAGGACTTAGAGCCTATCCGAAAACTGGTTGTGATGTTCGGCATTTTCTTTGGAGAGACAGTTTGTCACAGAGGTTTTCGAATGAGTTCTTCAGCAGAGACGCATGCTGAGACGCATTTAGCAACGTAACAAGGACGATCGTTCGATAGATTGATAAACAGTGCGATAGATCAGCTAGGAGCCGTTGACTTTACTTTCTGGTAAAAGAAAAG
>JAHBNG010000166.1 GCA_019217005.1 Chloroflexi bacterium TSY | reverse complement strand
ATAATCTGATAATTGACTACTTATGGGATGCTGGGTATACAAATCTATATGTCCTCCGAACGTGGTCAAAGCAAGTCGGGCGAGGTACAATCAGGCGGTGCTCGCACTGATGAAAGTGATGCATATACGATAGCTGAACTGGTCAGAACAGATGTTCACCGATTCTATCCTTGGCATCCAGGGAGTGAATTACTCCAGCAAATGCGCATCGTGGCATGACCGAGTTTTGGCGCAAAGAAACGGTTGCTGTCTCCAATCGCTTGCGTAGTTGTTTGCTCAGATACCATCCCGCTTTGCTCAATGTCTTTGTTGGCCATCGCCCATTGCAGCTCATCTGATTCTGGCTTATCCGTCGCCGCAAGCAGAAAAAGCAACCTATGATGAATTTCAGGTCTTTCTCAAGCAACATAAACATAATCAGCCCTCCAAATGGCTCACCTGTTTTGATGCCTTGACCACACAACATCCCCGTTCAGCTCCGGGTGTTGCCCAAGCTTGTCAAGTTCAAGCCCAGCAACTTGCCCGACTCTTGCTCCCCTCAACTCCAAGCAAGCAACACTCCAACAGTTGAACTCTCTTTTCTGCAACACGGGATCACCCCATTTTGCTTCCTGCCGGGCGGGAGCTCTTGGCTCCCTCTTTGCTGGTCAAATTTGGCGAAGATCGCCGCCGCTTCCCATTCCAGCATGGTCCAGACTTTAGCTGGCACGGCTCCCGTTACCAACCAAAGTGGCAAAGTCCCTTGGTCCACTTTCGCCGCTCTTGTGATAAAGAGTTTCGTTACTTTTCTCAGCAACTGGCTCGTTCTTCGCGCCAGCAATCTCGCTGACTTCGGCTTACTTTACACAAGCTCGTCAAAAGGGCCACTCGGTCAGTCGCTCTCATCGGGCTTTAGCCAACCGCTGGCTGGCCATTCTTTGGAAAATGTGGCAAGACCGAACCACCTATGACGAATCTTTCCACATTCGTCAACGAACTATCCGTCGTCGACCACAAGCTTAGTTTTTCTGCTTTCTTTTTTTCAGTTACAGCAAAAGTCGGGTACAGAAATATTATGACAAGTAAATGATTGCGACCAAAAAGAGATAAATTGAAGACCTCCGGAAGAAAAGGCTAGAATAGGAGAGGCCAAGGAGGTCCGGAAAAATGCGCAAAAAGAAGGAGAAGCAGGTAGAGAAACGATACTACCGACCAACAAAGAAGCGCTGTCCGAACTGCAAAAGCAAACTGAAAAGAAGCTATAAATTATGGCATAAGTATCTGGAAACACTGGAGGGCAGATATTATGTGGTAAGTCATGGATATCGGTGTCAAAATGAGAACTGCTTGCAGCAAGAAGTGGTCTATCGTTCCCAAGAAGCAGAAGAGTTGGTGTACCGAATGCGGTTATGGGTTAGATGTAATCGTCGAAATAGGATACCAACGATTTTGGCATCAACGAAGAGTGGCCGAAATCCATAAAGGACTAAAGAGCGGATAACGATATCTGAAAGACAAGTGCTGAACTTAATCGGTACATTTTTAGCCTTGTTGCGAGCTGGACAGCCAGCGAAGGTAGTAAACCAGCAGAAAAAATGGAAAAGGTTGGGCGGACTAATCCTCTCCATAGATGGGATGCAACCAGAGAAAGGAAGTCCAGCGCTCTATGTGGTTCGAGAAGTCCAGTTAGACATCACTTTGATGGCAGAAGTGTTGGAATCAGGGACTCACAAGACTCTGGTTTCAGCACTGTTGGAACCGATAAACGAATGGGAAATCCCTATCAAGGGCATCATCAGTGACGCCCAGGAAAACATCCAACTTGCTGTTGCTCAAGTGTGGCCGAATTGCCCCCCATCAGACTTGTCAGTTCCATTGCATTAAAGAAGCTGGGCGACTCACTTATGCGCTTGACCGTACAATGAAAACTCAACTCAAAAAGAAGCTGCGTGGCTTTTTGAATCGGGTCTACAAAACGGTTCGAGAATTGGCGGAAACCGATCCCTACAAAGCAGTTCTTTTGCAATATACTCGCTATCTGCGGTTCACTTTATTGACAAGAGGATTGACTCCTTTTGAATTAGGTGGCTTACAGATGGTTCAACAATTAATCACGATTGAAGCATCATTATTACGGGCTCAGGAAAAAGGGGGCATCCGTTACTGACCCGCTTAATCAAGATTGCTGGTTTTCATCGTTTTTGCAAACGGCTTTTGTCGCCTGACTCTCAAGCCGACGACCAGGTACAGGTCACTGCTCATTCCGTTGCATCAGCTGTTGATCAATATTTAGTCGCACTGACACAGGATACGACTCTCGATGACGCAGATCGCTCGATTGTTCAGCATATCAACACAACATTTCGCAACCGTTGGTGGGGGGCTCTTTGTCTGCTACGATGTCTCGGGTCTTCCTTCCACTAACAATGCCCTGGAGGGCTTCTTTGGCCGCTTGAAAACCAATCAACGACTTATCACTGGACGCAAAAGTGTTAATAACTTCGTCCTTCGCTATGGCTCTTTTGCTGCCTTCGTCGATCCGACTGAAACCAAAGACGAATTGCTCTTCCGGCTGCGATCCGTTGACCGGTCCGCTTATTTATTTGAACGGCAACGTTTACATTCGATCCTGGCTGAACGCAAAGATTATTTTCGCTTTTGCCATCACCTTGATTCAGTCGTTTCTGAACTTGAAATCGCTTGGGAGTCTGCTCTTCTTTCAAATACAAATCGTCATGATTCTGACTCCCCTTCTAACTCAACATAATAAATTTGTACCCGACTTTTGCTGCTACTGTTTTTTTTCTTGATTGCCTTTGATTTCTCTCTTATGTCTACTTGCTACCAGCTCAATACCCAAGTTTACATAAAGTCGGAATTGTTGATTTTTTCCGACTCTTTTCAACGCGCCTATTTGGTATCTCTCTTACTGACTAAGCGTGTCCGGGAAGTTCGTGACACTTCTTTGTCAACCCCCTGAGTTCCTGAAGAGCCATATATGCTTATCTCCCAAGCGTGTGTATCGCGCCTCTTTGCTCAGAGAAACACCATTGTCAGCGCATATTTGTGGTAGACGAGCCGAAATATTCCGTGCTCGTACATGATGAAGTTACATAAGATATTTTTTGAGAGGGCCGGATGGAAATACTCAAGACTTGTCGCTCGCTCTTTCTCGCTAAACTGAGCTTTGTATCAAAACATGGTTCTGCTCTATCGGGTAGAACTGTAGGAAAAACCATGTTATCATCACAACTGCGATATAGAATCAAAATGCCAACGAAACTTTGCATCTCTGTTTTGTTTTCAAACGTCATTATATCATAATCTTTGGCGATGGGTCACGTATAAAATTGAGACTGAAAGAGACGTCACTTACACATTTGACAATGGAGTTCGTGGCTCCAGATCAGATGAGCCTTTATGTTTTAAAGATGATTACTTCTTTTAAAGACTATTCTTGAATGAGTTTTCTTTCACCGTATCTGATGTGAAGGTTTTGCGTCTATTGTACTGAACTATTCTTGAAATTCAGTAAGCCTTCGGTCACGTCTCTGAAATGATTGACGAATGTCAACTCTTGGAATCCTGATGAGCCATGAGCGATTATTTCTCTTGCCGATCATTGTCTAATGTTAAGAAGGGTAACGCCTACTATAAAAGAGGCTATCTGACTTAAAAATGATACATAGAACATTCGGCTTGCAATCCAGACAAATAATACCTAGAGGAATAGCCCAAAAATTTGTCGAACTTTCTGTAGAGAATGTAGCAGTGAATCAAGGTTGGAAAAAATAGAGGTTGACGACTTGTCATAAATCGTATACAATAACCCGCGTTAACCTCAGATTAAGGTCTTGGTCTATGATTTTCAACATACTTACTTAGAAAATTTTCCCACGTCTCTTAGAGCAAAGATGGAATAAATTTTTCCAGTGAATTATGTGAACAGCGCCTGACCAGCCTGACTCTCATACAATAATCCGTTAGGATAATAGATTTCATGATCGATTGATCTGAGATTCTTATCAACTTTACTTTCTGGTAAAGGCTTGAGTGACAAAGGGCAAACCGAAAGGGGCGGAAAAAAGAATCCACCCTGAAAAAACGGGATAAAATGTAAAAATAGTGCTCGGCTAGTTTAAGCAGCGGCATTGAGGCGGCGATGAGCGAGAACGCCTTTAGGGAAATGGTGTGAAACCGAGGCCTTTTTCCGAAAGTCAGGGTCGAGTTGGTCAGGAGTTGGAAAAAGAGCACTCGAGAGAACACGGCGCAGCCTGCCGGGAGTGGATTGAGGCTCTCGAGCCCAGTAGCCAGTCGGTATGGGAGGAAGAGAAGCGGCTAAATGGGAAAGAAGATTGCCAGCCAGCAGCCCCAGTTCAGGTAAGCGGAAACAAGCCTCATCGGCATGAACAAATTGACGATGTAAGCCAATCATCTGCTTGGAAGCCAAGGGGGGATGTTCAACAGGCCAGCGTTCCAGGTAGACAAGATAAATGGTTTCAGGCTGCAAAGTCATAACGGTCGCCAAAACCAAAGGTGTGTTGTAGGCCGGATCCTGAATGACGTAAATCGAGTAGGTACGGTTGGCTGTATCCACCTTGGTTGTTCTGGGGACGAGATTGTGCCATGCTTGATAGCAAATCAGGCGACCACTATAGAAAGCGACCAGACGAGTCCGGAGTTGTAGCCTCGAGTCGCTTTCCTTATAGCTGCGAGAGCGGACGCACAATATCACCATATTCAGGTGGTCTGCCTTTTTCTTTGCGTTTGGGGAACTCATTGCGGCGCACTGTGCAGTTAATGGCTTCCCGCAGGACAAATCGGTCTATGCCGCTTTCTAGCATTTCTCTGATTGTAAACCCGGCATCGACCACCGCCACTTCGTCTGACTCCAGTGATTTCTTCGTCTCTTTCAGCAGCTTTTTCCGAAACTCACTTTCCTTTGTTCCAACCGTGCATCTCATGATTGCCTTGAGCAGTGGCACTCGCTTCCCGCCTATCTCCCCCGAGCTTATCATCACTCCAAAGATGAGCGCGGGCAATGCCGACGAGCCGTTGAGTTATAGAGTCGGTTCACTTTCCCTTGCAGCTTCGGTCGCCAGAACCCTGTGATATCTATGCTTTTCACTCGGTACCCTTCTAACTTTTTTGCCTCCCATTCCCTTTCCACTTCTTCTTGCCACGACCCCAGCAGACTTGTGATATCCCATGATCCATATCGAAAGCTCCACCAGCTTCGCCGGAGCTCCTCATCTTCAAACCCGCTTTCTTTCAATGCGCTATGGATTGCTCCTCGACTTTTCAGAAACGACCCATTCAGCATTGCCCACATCAGACGCATTACATTTACGTTTGTTCCCATCGGCGTTACTTGCAATACATTCATCAGTACTGCTATAGTTATTTCTGGCGCGGTTAGCATTCCTTCCTCCTTTTTGGGTTCTCTACCTTTAGGATGAACTGCTAACCGCTTTTTGTCACATTTCTCATCTCTTTTCTTTTACCAGAAAGTAAAGATCAAACCTATTTGGCTAATCCCCAAAACAAAGTACATGGCTCATAGTTCAGAAATGCAAACTGCAGTATAACGCTACTGACACTTCTCGAAGATGAGCGAACGCAAATCTAAAAAGGAGCGTATTATGACCCCGATGAAACGAATGGCGCGCAGTTCCCCACTCGTACATCTCAGAATCCCTATTCTATTCTTTCTAACGCTAGCATTCATCATTTCTATTCCCGTCTTCAATACAGCAGGTGTTATATCTCAAAGTAACAATAATGTCTGTATCCAGGGAAGCGTAATTAACGCGGATGAAACAGCCCAAGGGGCAGGTTGGGCGATTACAGCGACGCACGTTGCCTCTGGTGAGACAATCGGTGCAACAACCGACAATAATGGAAAGTTTACCATCACCATTGATCTGGGGACTAACACTGGGGAATGGCAGTTTTCCATTGACTTAGACGCAGCACCAGACGGAAAAAATTATGAAGCTGTCACGCTCACAACATTCTCTGCGGAGTTGGATGGACCCTATGATGGATGCCGCACGATTCGCTTCAAGATTCGCGAGATTGTTCCGCCGCCTACTCCTACCCCTCCTCCTCCGCCAAGGGTAAAAGTTAATGTTTTGAAAATTGATCAGGATCATAACCCTCTTCCAGGATGGACGATTAAGGCTTCTCCCGGTAAAGGAAACAGTGCCCCCCAGTCTATCAGTGCGATTACAGATGTTTCCGGAACAGCTATGTTCAGCCTGACATTGGGTGTTTGGATCTTTTCTGAATCTGCGCCAGATGGTATGGAGTATGAACCAATCGTTCCTTTAACTGGCAAACAATCGCTGAATGTTGTTGCACCAGGTCCTCACTCTATTCGTTTTAAGAATCGCGTTGGTGGACCAGATGGGTGCTTGATTGTTAATAAGAACGATCAACAACCAAATACAGCAACAGCCGGTTTAGTCGGTTGGGGTATCAAAGTCCTACGCGCAAACGGTACGGTTGCCAGATCGGGTTATACTGATGCCTTCGGTTCAATTACATTTACAGGGCTTCCGCTTGGTCCTTATACAGTGGTTGAAGAAACACGCTCGGGTTGGACGCCTGTCTCGCCATCAAAACTTACTGTGCCACTTGAAAACGAAGAGTGCGTAACGGTCACCTTCGTCAATAGACAATCAGAGCCAGAGTTCTGTATCGAAGGAGAAGTGATCGATCACAATGGAAAAGTCGGTTTGCCAGGTTGGACAGTAATCGCCAGACCATTAGATAAGGGCGGCTTCGATCCCGGTTCAACACAAACAGATGCCTTTGGTCATTATCGTTTTGACCTTCCGCTGAACGACTATCGCATTCCTGGTGCGCGTTATGAAATCTGTGAGATCGTTGAGGATGATTGGGTGAATGTCTCAGCTCGCTGTTATCGAATCAGGATGTGGGACGAACCAACTATGTGTGAAGAAGTCCCAGATTTTGTGAATAAGCAAAAGAGAAGCAAAGGCTGGAGCAACAAGGGCACCACAACAAGCGGCAATTGTTCCTCGATCCATGTTGTACGAAGAGGTGAAGGGCTCTATGATATCGGTCGTCAATATGGCCGCACGGCTCAGCAGATGCTTAATGCCAATCCATGGGTGCGCAATCAAAAGCACCACTATGTCTATACGGGACAGAAGGTCTGTATACCATAAGCGTCATGCTTACTGCGAAACCATCCACTAAGGCTTTTCCAACAATTGAAATCCCTAATTTGCCAAGTCGACTTCTCTGGAATGGCTTGAGCTTTTCCATAGCAAATTAGGGATTTATTTCTCTGGAATGACCTAAAGCGGGTGGCATTCGAGGTAAGAATGCCACCCGCTTTTTTGATCAAGATGCTGATTTTGGCTACTGGACGACCATTCATTTGCAGAGATGGTTGGTATCGTCCCAAACATGGTTTCACAATGTGGCAAAAAATGCCGGCTCAACAGGATCTCATGTGGTAGACTCGCTTGGTTTCGATACGACTTCGTCACTCAACCGGCGCTAATCTTCCCGGCCTTTGTTAACCACATGAATTCCCAAAGAGCCAAAATGCCGAAATCGCTATAATCAAAGATTAATGATGAACAAAAAACCTCTGTCCCTTGGGCTGCCCAGCTATAGAGGAATTTCGCTTCATCGATGCGCATATTGACGCAACCATGACTCATCGGGGTGCCGAAATTATTGTGCCAATACGTACCGTGTATGGCATACCCTTGATGAAAGTACATGACCCAAGGAACATTGGGCAAATGATAGTCTGAGCCACTCATGGTTTGACTCTGTAGTTTCATATAGACGGGATATCGCCCTGTTACGGTCGGGGTTTTCCACGTTCCTGTGCTCACATTGGTATGCAAAACGGGGACATCACCCTGCCATGCAGTCAGGGTCTGATCCGATAGATTCACCTCGATTCGGCGATACCCATCTTCAGGCGCGTCTGCTAAGTTGAATCCAGCCTCCGGTTTGGCGTTCTGGCGAATGCGCAGCCGTTGTCCAATCCACACGAAGTTTTCATGAGGAATACCATTGGCCACCATTAACGCTTCTTTGGTCAGATTGTGATCTTTAGCAATTTGCGAAAGAGTGTCGCCTACTTGGACGATATAGATTGAGTCTGCCAATTTGAGCTTTGGTTCTGTCTCGGGCGAGGGTGCCGAAACCCGGGCACTCACCCGCAGCTTTTGACCGACCGAGATAAGGTGAGGCGAACCGATGCCGTTGAGGCGCATTACGTCCCACATTGTTGCTCCGTGGCGTGCGGCAATCTGCGAGAGGGTATCACCGCGCTGAACTGTGTAGTAGCCATCACCAGCTGGCAGCTCATTCAAGTTCATTTGCACGACGGCCGTTCGAGCAGCTCGCGTACCGGGAATGACCAATCGCTGTCCTGTATGGACAATATTGGGATTCGTAATCCCATTATGAATAATCAGTTCTTGTACGGATACATCGTATGCCTTGGCGATTTGCGAGAGGTTATCGCCCCTCGTTACCACGTGGATCCCATCTTCGGCTCGTGCGATGGGTGCGAACGGCATCATGGCAGACAGCAAAGTGATGATCAATAGTGTGTGAATAATGCCAACTTTAATTTTATGAAAATAAAAACACAAAAAGTTTGAATCCATATAAAACCTTTCGAGCATCTTCCCAACAAAGCACAAAGAAACCCAGCCACTGATGACATGCGACCACTAGCTCCTGTCAAGAAGAACTCCTTTCCTTTTAAGTAGGTAGGATTGCATAAAGAATAAAACTAGTGTTTCATCCACCCTTAGAATTCGGTTTCCGAAGTGGGAAAGACCCGAAGTCTTAGCGTAAACGATACACTAGTCATTCCTAACACAAAACACACCTAATCTTATTGCTTGGTCAGAGCAGAATTAGATGGGTGGGGATAGCTGTGGGTAGAATAAATGGTTAAGCGATCGTGAGTGAGTAAATGATCTCACAAATCACTTGTCATGATATAAGTAGGTCGGGTGGGATTCGAACCCACACGAGTATTACCTCGGCGGATTTTCGTACCACTATAGCTTTCGCTACCCCTGTCTCATAAATTACGTTCTCAGGGTTTGTAGTCTGGACTTTCTCTTGACCTTAGATACCCACCTTAGGTCTCAGCCGTCAAGTCTCTACACCTTCTTTTTGCCGCCTCTATAATTGTCAGTTAACGCATGACAATTCGGGCACAAAAGTTCAATATTTCGCAATAAATTATTGGTCCGGTCACCATCTTTGTGATGTAGCTCTAACGGGATTGGCGCATTTAACCACGTACTGTTTCCACATCGTTCGCACTGATGTGCTTTAACATTTTCCCGAAGCAGTCTATTTTTCAGCCGCCATGTATTCTCAAGTTTTCCACGCACAAGAATTTCGGCGAGTGGACGAGTTCCATAACGATGAGTTTTGCCACGTAAGATTGCCTGACCCAAGAAATGCGACGTATCTAGATTCAGGTTTTCTATACGTTTGGCTACCGACTCGTAATTACCACCTGCAGGCGCAAGACCAATTTTTAAAAGTACTGCTCGTATTGAATAGCTTGTCTTTACTGCTTCTACCAACTGACTGTCGGTATACTTTCTTGGTTTAGCCAAAATAGTACCCGCAATTTGTGTTCAGACAAAGCTATCGACAAAAAGCTTGGCTCGGGATTACCACCATCAAAACAATTCACAAAGCGAAATTGCTATATGCTGAGGATTCCCCGAATTTGACTGAATTCACGGAGCTAGTTTCCCAGGCTCGTGCTCAAATTAACTTAAGTCCGCTGCGTCTTCCATTCCGCCACCGACCCTTATGTGTGTTATTTTAGCGGTTTATGTTATGATTGTCAATCCTGTAGGATTGACAAGTTTTTACAGTACGTATCAATAAAGTGTGTAACACCTTATTTTTGCGCAACGAGAGCGTGATTCTATTCGTTCATGCAACTAGAGGGGGTTTCTAATCGGCCTCTAGATAGGATTTCAAGCAAATCAGAAGGTCACGAGAATAAGGATGTGAACTTAGCAGGTCAATCCGTGAAAGTGAGCCGTTCTGAAAAGAGAGAAAACCAGGTATTTGTAATAGATCTCGAACAATTCGTTTCTGCCGGAAAGGTTCAAATCTAGTATCCACGAGAGCTTGCTGATGGAAATGGCCTATCAAATTATGCGCCAAATCAGCCAAAAGGATAAGAGATTTTTGAGCTAGAAATAGGGTCTTGCGACGAGAAGCTAAGTGTAACCCCATTTTATCATTACGGAATTGTTCGATTTCAGCCGCACCTCGATTGTCATAATATGAAATGAAGTGACGCTTGGATGGCAATTTGATGGTCGAAATGTAGTAACTGACACAAATTTGCTCGTTTTTCACTCTTTTTTTGAGAAAAATGCGTACAGGGCGATTAAACTTGATAGGTGATGGAATTTCAGCCAGAAAGACGTCACCGCAAGGATCCCATCGAGTCACCTGTTGCGCCCACAGATGGGCACGACGGTTGGAGTTGCCCTTCATCATAAATTGATAGTTGCGGTTGAGCAGCCACCGAATATTTTCTTCACTACCTGCACCGCCATCGGTGCGCCAGACGACTCGCTCGCGTTTTTTCTCGTCTAACTCTAATGAACTTTCCGTGGCAAGCACGGCTGGCTGAAACGATGGAGCTGTATGCTGACTCCCTGGATAGAGGTCTGACCAAACCGTTTCATGGTATTTAACCGAACTTACAGACCAATTGGCGTCCCGTTGCGTTTTTTTGCCGCTAAAATAGCCTTTTTGACTTTTCTGTGCCTTTTTGCCGCATGGTAATCCGGATAGGTCAAAGTCTAACCACAAGAACCCTCGCCAATCGTGGTTGTGTATTTGGCTTAGAGGTTTGCAGATTTCGCTGACCACACTCTACCGATATTCATTAGAGTTAGGCGTCTAATGTACGAGACATATTTGATTGCTCACTAAGCTGCTCCATCCCATAAATTTTCGCAAGGAGTCTTTCTGGTCTGACCTTTGTATTGAACTCAGTCAGCGTTGCGCAACCACATAATATGCTAACCAGCACCTGTTCCAACTTACTTGCTGGTGTATATTCATACGTTTTGACCGGTATTTCGATCTTCTTCAACGCAGTTAGCACTTTCTCTTGATGGTAGTGTGCCAGCAACGCAGCTAATGGTGCATACTGAGTATTGCTGATCTCGTTCGTTAGTCCGAATTCTATTGCCATGAATGCCTCCTTGGATCGGGTATCTCTAATGAATTTCTTTGAGGCTATCCTTTTTTCGGCATTTTGACGAATTTGATCGAATAGAATCAGGCTCTTATTGCGTCAACGAATAGAATTCCCTTCCCATTGCGCAAAAATAAGGTAACAATCTCATTTTGAGGTCACGGAAAATCTGCTTGTACACGCTTTGTCATCACTCTTTTTGAATGGAACCCCCATGCATTTCGACGCTCTTACATTGGCCTGCGTGTGTCATGAACTAAACGACCTGGTTGTTGGCGGTCGCGTGCAGCAAGTCGTTCAGGTGGATGAATTGAGTATTGGTCTTGAAATCTATACTGATCGGCAGCGACGCTATTTGCTTCTTGATGTCCAACCACAGACGCCGCGCGTTCATCTTGTGAGCCAAAAGCTGCGTCGGGGCAGCGAAACGCCATCGCCGCTTTTGCTTCTCTTGCGTAAATATGCTCGCGGCGCGGCCTTGGAGTCAATCGAACAACCAGATCCAATTGAGCGTATTTTGCGTCTGAGTTTCGACCATCCAGAGCATGGCGTGACAACGCTCGTTGTGGAGCTGATTGGGCGGGCCAGCAATTTGTTTCTCTTGACGCCAGAAGAACGCATTCTTGACTGTGCCCGTCGCATCCGAAGCAAGACACCCAATCAGCGTACATTGCTGCCCGGTCGTTCATACACCCTGCCACCTGTCCAGGACAAAATTTCACCCTTGGATGACGGCAAACCGGACTACTATCTCCGGTTCAATAGCGTGGTGACAGCAGAAGGATCGCTACGAAAGGCCTTAGTCGCCCATATCGCCGGCATGAGTCCTTCACTTGCCAAGGAAACAGCTTGGCGTGCGGCAAACGATGTAGATGTTCCTGCACGAGAGGTCGCTGCATTCGCTGTGGTGGAGGCACTTCAGTCGCTATGGGGTCCGCTCAAGACGGGGAATTGGAAACCAGGATTACTGGTTGAGCCAGATCGAATCGCGGGATTCGCCCCCTATCAAGCCAACTTTATCGCAGAAGCAGTGGCTGGAGGTGCTTTTGAACCAACTAAGTTTTTCTATCAAGCACTAGAGAGCTTCTACGCGCAACGGCTTACATCCAGCGGTCTCAATCGATTTACTTCCGATACTGCTCTTCATCAGGCAGTACAAAGTCCGCGGACTGGACGTAATCAGGCTGGAGATGATCAAGGCGTGGCGGAAGTGGATGTTTATCGCGTACAGCGCCAACGAATTCAGGAAATGCTACAGAAAGCACAGCAGCGGATCAAAAGGCAACTAGCTGGTTTGGCGAAAGATGAACCAACGCCAGGCGAACCAGAACAATTGCGCATGAAAGCCGAGTGGCTATTGGCACTGAGCAGCCAGATCGAGCCCAAACAGCAGACGCTCTTGGTGGAACTAGATGATGGGTCGTTGGAAATTGTCCTAGATCAAGAACGTGCACCGGTAGAGCAAGCCGAACGTATGTTCAAGCGCGCGGCACGGCTAGAACGAGCAGCCAAGATCATCCCAGAGCGTCGGTCGGCCCTGAAAAGCGATCTTGATTTTTTAGAACAGCTCGACGCAGATTTGGCGCTTGCTGAAAACCAGCCAGAATTGGCAACTGTAGAAGAAGAGATGGAACGAGCCGGTCTGTTGCCGCGGCAACAGGGAAAGCGACAAGGCAAGAAACCAAAGTCTGCTGGCTCTGGAACGCGTCCCCTGCGCTATATCACACCAGATGGCGTTGCGATTCTCGTTGGGCGGAATGCTCGTCAGAATGACACAACAACATTCAAGATTGCGAGCGGCGATGACCTCTGGCTACACGTTCGGAATTCTCCTGGTTCCCATGTGGTGATCCGCAGTGCCGGCCAAACAATTAGCAACGAGACTATTTTGATGGCTGCACAGCTTGCGGCCTATTACTCCAAGCAGCGTGGTGAGCGCGCGGTCTCAGTTTCGATCACACCCCGACGATTCGTCACTCGCGTTCCTGGAGGACGTCCAGGACAAGTTTACATTCGCAACGAAGAGACAAGAACGGTGACGGCAGAATTACCTAAAGATGTCATGTTGAGCGAGCGTTAGGTACATTACCATACTAATGATTTGTCCCCTGACTTTGGGCAGAATCACTAATTTCTGGATCAGTACCACGCAATACGCAACGTGCAATACATTTGATCCATCGGGCGTTTTGTTGAGAAATCACCAAACAATACTTTGAGACTCAGTAGATCCAAATTTGGCGTTTTTGGCTATTTTCAGTCGAGATTGCAGGGATTTTGGAGTCATTTATTCAGATTTCGGTTACAGAAAACAACCTATTTCATATCTGAAAATCGCCCAAATCTAACGCAAAAACTAGATATCGACCGGCAAATTTGTATTTATGTCAACTGTTTAGCCAGAATTCTCTCTCAAAACCTGAAATTTGGATCTACTGAGACTATTTTGGGAATACAAAAGAAATGCGTTCTGAATCTTGGGAAATATTGATCGGGGTTCTCTTCTTGGTTGTTTGTCTGATCATCGGCTTGGGGCTTGGGCGGATCAACACGCCAGAACCGGTGATTGGCCTGCTACGCTTAGAGGGCGTGATCGATTTTGATAGCGCTGAGTTTCTGATAGAAGTACTCGATCGGGCCAGGGAAGATGAGCGCGTGGCGGGTGTGGTGATGGAAATTTTGAGCCCCGGTGGTTTTGCGACCAGTAGCGAAAGTGTCTACTATTCGATGCTCAATTTGCGCAACGTCAAGCCTCTTGTTACCTATATTGACGGAATCGCAGTGAGCGGTGGCTACTACATGTCGGTTGCATCCAATCGCATTTACGTACCACCAAGTGCACGCGTGGGCAATGTGGGAGTTCGGACTGTGCAGCCGGACGATCCAGGGATCGTCCCACAAGAGATCAGTTCTGGACCCTTCAAGCTGAGTGGTGGGAGTCGATTTGACCGTATTCATCAGCTAGAACTTGTGGCAAACTCCTTTGTTTCTCGTGTTGTCAACCAACGAGCCAACGCTGTAGACAATCCTTTGCAGATAAGCGATGCCGTGGTTGCCGAGGCGCGTATCTACCTGGGAAGTGAGGCTGTTGCAATCGGTCTAGCCGATTTCGAAGGAGGACGCAGCGATGCCGTGTTGGGCGCAGCAGAACTAGCCGGTGTCGATCGCTATGCTGTTGTTGATTTGGCTGACTATGTTGGCGTTGACCATGTTGTAGAGCAGCCACCTCTTAATCGAGCAGTCAAAACTTTGATCGAGAACGCACCCCAAGACGCGATCTTTATGCTCGACAGCCGTATTCCACTGGTAGAGCAGATCATCCGTTCAGACTTGGATGAACATCTACTGTCGCTCCGCTCCGTTGATACAAACCCGGCCAGTCAATTTCGACGACCACTCGAGAATGTACCAGATTTTCTCAGCGGTCTAGTCCCTGCTGGCAATTAGCAGAGCAACCCTCAAGTCATACCGCGCACCTCCTCAAACGTGAGATAATGCGTGATAGAGTTGTAAAGTTGATATGAATTTGCAACTCTGCAAATTGGAGATTCTATTTGAATGAGCGCTTTTACTCGCCGTCTTGCTTTTCTGCTCACTGGTCTGCTGCTGCTGATTGCACCGATGATTGTCCGCTCTCTTTATTATAGCACGAATGAACGCAGCTACATCCCTCCCATTGTTCCAGAACAAAACACAGCGGCAACGCCCTTACCAACAAATGTACCAGTGCCCATTGTCCAACATGAGCGAAGACTCGACCAGCTACTGCGGCCAGGACCGGTTGTGGTTGATTTGGCTCACTTCAATCGTATCGACCGAACCAAATTTCAACCTCTTGCTGCCTCTCTCGCTCGGCGCGGGGTCGGGATGCGCTTTTGGATGCCAGATAATATTGACCCAACGAAACTACAAAGTTTCCTCGACTTTCCTGACCAATCCAAAAATTTGATCACAAACCTCTCGGATGCCAGTGCGTTGCTCGTTGTTGGACCTTTCTTCCTCTGGTCACCGGAGGAGATCGCTGTGGCCACGGCATTTGTGGCTGATGGTGGGCGATTGCTTCTCATAAGTGACCCGGACATTGTGGGTGATGTGGCGCGTGATATCAACAATTTGGGTGAACCGTTCGGTGTTGTCTTCAATGATGACTACCTCTACGATGTGGGTGAAAACGATGAGAATTTTACCTACATTTTCTTGAGCCGTTTTCTTGATCGGATGAGCGAGCTCGACGAAAATCGCATTGCGATGTATGGTGCACGTAGTATTTCTGGTGCGGTTGAACCGCAAATCGTGAGCGGTCCAGAAACGCTCAGCAGTGGCAGCCCGGGACTCAGCGGATTTTCGACGGTTGTCCTTGGTGGCTTAGAAGCCAATGGCACGGCAGGGCGCGTGCTGGCCCTGAGCGATTTTGATGTCTTGAGCGAGCCATTTGTCGGACGGCACGATAATCACAAATTAGTTGAGGCTGTTGCTAACTTCTTAACAGCCTCCGGTCGTGAAACAACGCTCACCGACTTTCCTGATTTCCTCGGCAAAGAAGTGGGGATTGTTTTTGGTAGTGATAGCACCGTTGACGCGGATCTCCTGGTGCAGAGTGCCAAACTACAGCGGATGATGGTACAAACAGGGCGAGATCTCACTTTGCTGCGTTCCGCACCTTTAACCGATTCGTTCGAGATCGGTCATGTTGTCGATTCAGGGGCACCATCGTCGTTGAGCGGCACGATCAGCATCACAAGCATGGTTGGCAACAATTCGATCAGTCAGGTCAGGGCATTGAGTCAAACCCTTGCCATCAGCCAAACGCGTCCCATCGGAACACGCGTCGTTTTGACGACCACGCCAGAGCTGACAATGGCCCTAACTCGCCCACATTCCGTAACGTCTCGATCGTCAACGGTCACAATGACGCCTACGCCTTCCGCGACACCTTCTGCGACCCCATTGCCCTTGCCAACCGGCTCTGATCTGATTTATCTGGCGACGTTCAAGACAGCGTCACAAGAAACGACGCTGTTAGAGGAATTGGGTTTTAGATTGGTGGCAGTGAAACGGACGCCGACACCGACATCAACCGGAACGCCAACAAACACACCAACAGAAACGCCAACCCCGGCCCCACCGACTTGGACACCAACAAATAGACCGACTGAAACGCTGTCTGCGACGCTCACTGAGACACCTACTCCCATCAATGAGGACGTCGCAAATGGATCCACGGGCAGATCGGGATCGGTGCCAGCACCACTAGTCACTGTTTTGACAGCGGTGGCAACGATTACGGAGACAAAGTCGATTACTGGCACAGGAACCGTAGTCGATCCTATTCCAACTGAGGTCTTGACAACGACTTCAACCCCTCGCGCAACGCTCGTCGTTCCTTCCACGGTCAGCGCAACAAGCACAACCAGCGGGACACCAGGGATCACGCCAACAGTTTCGCTTACCAGTACTCCAACCGACACGCCAACTCCACGTCCAACGCCAACGCCAGAGATTACTTTCTATTTGGAATCAGATACTGGGTTGCGGTTATTGGCTGATGAAACGATTCTCATTTTCCAGATGGATCGGGCTGAAGAAAATCGTCTGATTGCCGTCTTGGCAGCCGATGATGATGGAATTGACGCTGGGGTGAATCGTTTGTTGGAACGTGAATTTGCTGATTGTGTGATTGATGATGTGCGAGCGATTTGTCCAATGGAAAGAAAACAGAGTCGTTCGAGTAGCGCCCGCACGACTCCGCGTGCCACGAACGACAATGGGGGGTCGACAAAAAAGGCGGATGATCAAGAAGAATCTGACAGTTCTGATCAAGCAACAACAAAAACACCTACGTCCGAGCCTGATTCAACACCAGACGAACCCGACGGGACACCCGGGTCTCCCCCTGAAGAAACCCCAACAAGTGAACCTACACCAAAAGAAGAGGGCGCTGTCAATATTCTCGTCATCGATGATGATGACAATGTGAGAGATGACGAGAATAGTGAAGCCGAGTTCTACGTACGCACGTTGGCTCAATTCGATTATGAAGCCGACCTGTGGAGCATGGACGAAGAGTCGTTACCGGGGCCAAATGTCTTGAAGAATTATGATTGGGTGATTTGGAGTGCAGGCAATTACGAAAAGGGGGGACCAGATATCGCTGATCTTGATCCACTTTTTTCATTTTTAAACGTTGGTGGACGCCTAACCATCAGCAGCCGCAATCCATTTTTTGGTCAAGGTTTTGGTGCTCCCTCCGCAATTGTTGATGTGGTGGTGCAGGATCCAATTCCCGTATTGGTCGAGGGATTGACGGGTGAACCGATTGAACTGAAGGAGGATACAACAGACCTTGTTCCATTGGAAGCAGACCCAAATGAAAACGATGGCATTCGGATCATCATGCAACGCGGTGCGGCTAGTACGGATGTAGACAGTCCCGTTATGTTTGTGCTGTCTGATGAAGATGAGGAGCAATCGACCGGCGCGCGGATGCTTGTTTTAGGAGTACCCATCGAGTGGTTTCCTGACGACGTTGCGGAACAGATTGTTCGGAATATGGCGGCTTGGATGATGGAGTAATGATTTAGAGATGATCCTCCTCCACCGCCCCCAATGCCTTAAGCGTCGCCTTCTGAGCCTCGGTGATGCCGGTGACACCAGTAACGTTCATGCCTTCGTAAGGACGCGGCAGACGCCATTCGCTGACACTTTCACCTGAAGCAACAGACCATATCCGGATATGTTCATCAACTGATCACCATCTCACCGTCAGGGGCAAAGACAACCCCATCCACGGGCGCCTCATGCCCCACCAGGCAGAATAGCATCTCACTCGTTGACAGATCCCAGAGGCGTACAGACTGATCTGAACTGCTACTGGCCAGCATCTCTCCATCTGGGCTAAAGGCGAGGTCGCGTACCCAGCCAGTGTGACCATGCAAGATGCGCTGAAACTCGCCGCTTTCAACATCCCACAGTCGGATGGTCTGATCCGCACTGCCGGTGGCCAGGATCTGACCATTGGGGCTGAAGCGAACAATATGCAGCCAGTTGGTGTGCCCCCGGAGAATATGGTGAACTTGCCCGGTTTCGATGGCGTCAATCGTTGATAAATCCCACAAACGAGCGGTCTGGTCTTGGCTGGCGCTGGCCAGGGTTTGACCATCTGGGCTAAAGGTCAGGGACTGAACCGGACCTGTATGTCCTGCAAGTTCATGTTTGAGTTTGCCGCGAAATGTGTCCCATAGATAGATCATCTGATCTGCGCCACCGCTGGCCAGAATTCGTCCGTCCGGACTAAAGGCAACTGTTGGGACCCATTTTGTATGCCTATGCAGAAGGTGCAGTAGCTCGCCGCTGCGCGTATCCCACACACGCACAGTCTGATCGGTGCTGCAAGTCGCAAGCAAGCTTCCATCCGCGCTAACTGCAACAATCACGCGGCCAGTATGGCCATGCAGCGTATGGCGGATTTTCTGGGTATCCATGTCCCACAGATGTGCCGCATTTGCATGTGTACCAATCGCCAACAGGGATTGCTCTGCTGATTGCTTTGGGCTGAGCGCAATAGATGTGATCCAGTTGTCATGTCCGGTGAACGAACGTAGGATCTCGCCGGAACGGAGATTCCAAAGCAGGATCGATTGATCATTGCTGCCGCTGGCCAGCGTTTGTCCGTCTGGACTATAGTCGACGCAGACGGCCCAGTCACTGTGACCGCGCAAAGTCTGCAGCGTGCGGCCACCATCTCCAGATCCGATGGCCTGGACATCCCACACGCGGATCGTATGATCATCACTGGCGCTGACCAGCGTGCGGCCATCTGGGCTGAAGGCAAGCGAGCGGATGGCGTCGCTATGCCCACGCAGCGAAGCGCTTACCTGCCCCGCCTCGGTGTCCCAGAGATGGATAATCTGCTCACCCCCCCCACTGGCCAGGGTACGACCATCGGGGCTAAAGGCCAGAACGCGGATCCATTGCGTATGGACAAGTGGGAGCGTGCGCGCCTGTCGGGTTTGCATATCCCACAGGCGTATGACGCAATCGTTGCCGCCGCTGGCCAGAGTCTGACCATCTGGGCTGAATGCAATGGTACGGACGATATCGGTGTGGCTCACCAGTCGGTGGCGAAGCGCCCCACTATTCACATCCCACAGGAACACAAGTTGTTCATCGCCACCGCTGGCCAGAGTCTGACCATCAGGGTTAAAAGCAATTGACCAGACTGTGTGCGTGTGCTCATGAAGCATCTGTAGCATCTGTCCGGTGCGCGCATGTCGCAAGTGAATCGTATGGTCGCGGGAGCAGCTTGCCAGCATTTCACCATCGGGGCTAAAGACCACAGCCATGACCGAATCTGTATGGTCCCACATGATTCTGATTAGCTGTCCATCCGCCACTTGCCAGACCCAGAGACGCCCGGCGGAATCGCCAGCGGCGAGGAAGTGACCATCTGGGCTATAAGCGAGAGAGTAGATTGCGCTGAAGACATCTGCGAAGACAGTGTGGGTTAAATCTGCACCCGCAAGGTTGACACTGGGCAAGTTTGCGCTCTGCAAATGGGCTTGCCACACGCTCAGTTGGGAGAAATCGAAGGCAGTCAAATCAAATTTGCCATGATTCAACAGATTGAGGATGGTGCCGCCAGCATAACTCCGTGCGTTCGCCATATCTCGGCGCAAGGTGGCGAGGATCTGCCGCATTTGTGATACTGTGCCGGCGTGGCTCAGCCAGGCTTCCACCTGTTCCACCACAGGCTGTAGAATGAGACGCGCCTGACTTCGACGCACGTGCTCACTCGTCTGCGCTTTCATTAACGGATGCTGATGGAGTTGAGTCAGAACGCCACTCGTCAACTCTTCGACTGCTATCTCTACCAGACGGTCTGTCAAATATTCAGTCACGACATTCTGCAGACGAAAGACAATGGTGGGTCCCTTTGCAGACTCTATGTGCATCCGCTCCACCAGCGACCGTCGATCTAAGTTCCGTAATGCCTCGATTATGTTGCGCTGTGGAGGCGAATGGAGGAAATCAGCACGGAGTGTTTTGATGGTTGTTGGCTCGCGGTTGACGACCAGCCAGAAGAGAATCTCTTTTTCCAATGCAGAGAGGCGCACAAATTGTTGGTCGAGGACGGTGCGAATATTGTCAAAGACCAGGGCATCACCAGCCAGGAACTCATCGATATCACCGGCAAAGAGTTCATCGACCGTGTCGGCCACCAACTTGAGAGCAAGAGGGTTTCCTGAATAACGTTCGACAAGCTCGGCCTCCTGCGCATCAGAGCCGGATAGCCCTCGCTCCGCTAACAGCGCATGCCCTGAAGACCCATCAAGCCCATCTAAGTGCAGCGTTCTCACCAAAGGTGTATCTCCTTCTAACCGGGCGATGCCTTGAGGTCGTTCACGACTGGTAAAGAGCAGATGGCTATCATGGTCAAGGGTGGCGACGCGCGTCAAAAGCTGGCCGTATGTCTCATATCCTTTGCGGAATGCTCCGACCGGTACCTCTACCAGAATACTCTCCAGATTATCAAGAACCAAGAGCACCCGTTGCTGACGCAGCAAGTCAATGAGGATGTCCAGTTGCCTATCGAGGTGACCAGATAATTCTGACATGAATCCAGCGGAACTAGCGTTTGAATCGTCGTGGGACAGCGTCTGAATGAGTTCGGGCAGCAGGTCGTCCAGCGGTTGAGCGTTGAGTAGAGAACGCCAGACAACAGTATCCACATGGCCGACGATGGCGCGCACACTGTGGGTTGCCAGAGAAGTCTTACCCACGCCGCCAATGCCCAGAACAGCGACGACGCGACAATGGTCACGAACGAGCCACTGTTCGAGTTGGGCAAGTTCGGTATGGCGACCGAAGAAGGAGCCTTGCTGGGGGATGTCGCGCAACGTGGGGTGAGAGGGTGACAAAGTGAGGGGGTGAGAGGGTGAGGGGGTGAGAGGGTCTGTTTCAGTCACCCCTTCACCCTGCCACCCGGTCATCTTGTCACCCTGATCCTTATCAAAGTCGCCGCCTTCAATTTGCTCCGCCAAGGCGATAGTCTCGGCATTCGGTTCAACGCCCATCTCTTCCTGCAGTAGTTGACGAAAGCGGTCGTAGTGGATCAAAGCTTGGTCTGGTAGACCTCGTCGAGCTGCCAGACGCATCAGCGTCTGCAAAGAAGATTCTTGATAGGGATCTAGCGTCAATCTTTGGGTCGCAAAACGATACGCTTTTTCGTCGTCACCTAATATTTCGTGGGCATCTGTCAGCGTCTGTAGGGCAAGCAGGACACGCAGATGCAGATGTTCTCGTCTGGTCAGCAGCCATTCCTCAAAGGCCGGAGCATCAGCCACACTCAAACCAGCCAGCAACTCTCCTTTGTAAAGCGACACAGCCTCTGTCAAACGATCCAAGCAGGCTGGGCAATGTGCTATCTGATCATGCTCATGGGAGTCGACGGCATCTAAGAGCATTTCAAGACGTGCGACATCAACGTTCACATGGTTTGTATGAAACTGGAGTGTTTGGCGCGTGACGGTGAGAAATTGGTCGCTGGCGTCGGACGCAGTCTGGTCGAGCAATTGACGCAGACGATAGAGGGAGTTGCGCAGACTTCTCAGTGCATCCTTCTGAGGGTAGTCGGGCCAAAGCAGCTCAACCAGAAGTCTGCGAGCATGAACTCGGTCTGACTCTAAGATCAGATAGGCCAACAGTGCACGCGCCTTGTCGGCGCTCATGTCTTCAATCGGCTCCCCATCAACGGTGATGGCAAATGGGCCGAAACAGGTAAAGCGAAATGAGTGCATGTCGTTTTGTCACGTTTACCAACTTCTCATCGAATATGCAAGAAGTTAATTGGTTTAGGAATGGGAATTTAATAACTTGTACAGCTTGTGCGAGAGTAGAGACTGAGAGATTAGAGATTACAAGGGCCGAATCTCTCTATCTCTACTCTCACAATCTCCAATTGTCCAAGTTATTTACGGCTCATTCCTTAATATTCACATTCTACTATGCCACCGCGAACGCTGCAACCAGTTTTTCTGGTAAAACGCATTTCGCTTGGGGCGGAATAACGAGAATACGGTTTCTCCCCAATTGTCAATTTTGTGACGCTTTTTTCATTCGTAAGACGTTTTGGATGCTGCTCGTAAGACGTTTTGACCTACCCCGTAAGACACTGATGAGACGATCGCCCGCTATTCTATGGACAGATTCTTATATATTGCGAACAGAGCAACATTGAAATCAAACATTCATCGTCGAAACCTGAATAACATTCACAAAAGGGAGCCTGAGTATGTTTCAAGCAATCGAAAAACCAATTGCACAACCAGTTCCGCAGTGGGTCACAACCATCAGCACTTATATCAACGATCAATTTCAGCAAAGCAACGCCTATTTGCTACCCGTGCGCCTCTTTCTCGGTCTCGGTTGGCTGCGGGCAGGTGTCGAAAAGATCATCGAGCCCTCTTGGCATAACGGCGATGCGCTGATTGCCTTCCTGCAACAACAGCTCGCCGCCGATGCGGTCTACTTCCCCTTCTACCAGACGCTGATCGTCCACCTGTTTTTGCCGAACGCGGCTATTCTGGCTTGGATCATTTTGATAGGCGAATTGCTGGCTGGACTGGCCATCATTACCGGTACGCTGACCAACTTGGCTTTGCTGGGCGGTCTCTTTATGAACGTCAACTTTGTGTTAGCAGGTGTGGTCAACCCATCGGCCTTTTATATAGTCATTCAGAGTATGTTGCTCTGCTCCAATGCAGGAACCACGCTTGGGGGAGATGCTCTCCTATCAAAACGCATCCGTTCGGTCTTTGTGGTAGCCCAACCCGAGTTTAAGCCACAAGAGCGCATCTTCGAAAAGTGGTGCTTTCTGATACTAGCGATTCTATCAGCGGTGGCGGCCCTGTCGGTGATTCCCTTCATCCGTGACTACAGCCCCCACAGCGTAGATGATCCAGCCATGTTGCTCTTTATCCTGTCCGGATTGGGTAGTCTGCTGTCGATGATTCTCTTTTTACGCATGGCTGAACGCAACAAAAAGGCCGTGAAGATCTCGTAACCGACAACCAATAGACTGATTTTAACGATAAATAAAAACATCTAATTTATTACAACAGAGAGTAAAAAATGAACAACTTCAATATCATCATTAAGCGTAAAGATACACGCAGTTTCACCCACCTTCGGCATCTTGTATTCACGTTGTTCATTGGCTTGAGTATCATACTGACGGGGACGATCCAGGAGACGCGCCAAGCCAATGCTCAATTCAGTGATTCAACCCCACCTACAGCAAATCCCACCCAGTCTCCGTCTGCCAACAAGGCTGGCTGGACCAAGAGCGATGTCACCATCACCTGGAACTGGTCCGATGATATCTTCGGTAGGGGTATTGACCCGAACAACTGCACTACCAGCAGCACCACCAGTGGTGAAGGCAGGATCGATCTCACCGCTACCTGTTCCGATCGGGGCGGCAACGTTGGCAGCGCTAGCTATACTGTTCAGGTCGACAAAACTCCACCCGTTGCGAACACCACTCTATCTTCGCCAGCCAACGCCAATGGCTGGAACAACGGCGACGTTACCATCAACTGGAGTTGGTCTGATAGTGGCGGCAGTGGCATCAATCCGCAATTCTGTGCCGACGGTAGTGCCTTCATCGACACAGAAGGCACATATAAGAACACTGTTACCTGCATCGATGTGACAGGCAACGTTGGCAGCGCCGCTCTATCTGTTCAGATCGACAAAATAGGGCCAGACACCACCATTCATGCCAATCCGCTGGCAACCAGCACCTCGAGCGATGCGACCTTTGAATTTAGTGGCAGCGATGCCCTCTCAGGCATCGCCAACTTCGAGTGTCAACTAGACGGCGGTGGCTTCGGTCTCTGCACCAGTCCACAGAGCTACTCCGGTTTGACCAATGGCAGTCACACCTTCGAAGTGCGTGCCATCGACGAAGCCGACAATGTGGACCAAACCCCAGTCAGCCACACGTGGATTATAGCTGCAAATACCGCACCAGTGGCCAGCGATGATACCTATAGCGTCGTCGAAAATACAGTTCTTACTATCGCTGCGCCTGGTCTGCTGAGCAACGATAGTGATATCGACGACGACATGCTGACAGCGATGGTGGTAAATCAGCCGACCAATGGTGCACTGACTCTCAATACTAATGGTTCCTTCTCCTATACACCCAATGCAGACTTTTCCGGTAACGACAGCTTTACCTACATGGCCAACGACGGCAGCGATAACTCCAATATTGCAACAGTCTCCATTGCCGTGACCGCCATGCCTTCCCCTGCTGGTCACTGGGCGTTCAATGAGGGAGGGTGCACGACAGTCGTCGATAGCACTGGAAATGGCTATCACGTCCCTTGTCCGCTAACCTGGAGCAGCGACACACCGGCTGGCAACGGCTACTCCATGAGCTTTGATGGCATCGATGATTACATTTTGATACCGGACGCGCCCGCTCTGCGAATTCGCGATAACTTTACGCTGTCCCTGTGGTTCAGACCGGGTTCAACAAGCCAAAGTCAAAAATATCTCTTATCTCGCAACTCGAACAGTGGAGGCGAACAGGTTGCTATCATCTATGAATATATGGACAACACCGTCGAATTCTTCTCCATCGGTCATAGTGGCGAGAATCCTCGTGCTGGCTCCCAGATGACGATTGCCGACACCAACTGGCATCACATCGCCTATACCTACGATGGCACAAACTGGGTCGGCTATTTGGACGGAAATCAGATCTTTGCCCTCAACCGCACGTTCTCCCTAACGCAGGCTGTACGCAACGGTTGGTTTGTTGGTGCGGCTCATGCCCATGCCCATGCTGTCGATGGACTCATTGATGAAGTGCAGATCTACAATCAAGCGCTCAGCAACAACGAGATACAGGCTTTGGTATTCGTGTCTCCCGTTATCAACAGCACATCTGCCGCCAGCGTCTCGTCCAACGACGTAGAAGTTATCAATGAAAAAATCGCTCGCCCTAACGACAATGATGAGCACAGCGCACTCAGTGGACATCCCACCATCGAGCAACGTACGCATCGGGTTTTCCTGCCCTTGGTTACCAGCAGTGAGTAGACAGTTACCTTACATAAATCGTTAATTATGAGACTCAGTCGATCCAAAATGTGTCTATGAACCGCGGAGTCGCCATGCATGGCGCAGCATTCTCTATTACACGCAGTAGACATAATCCTGCATTTCTCAGTCAAAACAGACTCGAGCGGGCCAAATGGTCCGAGATTCTCTACTGCGTCTTTTTTCGCCATTTGAACGCTCTACCTCTGAGAAATCCTACTGCGTGTAATCTCTAATGCGACTGGAACCGGCGTTAGAGAACGGCTCCTCCGCAAGAATTTGAATCTACTGAGACCGGCTATCTTTCTATTGCCTCATGTTTGAAACGGTTTTCGCATTGCTGGATGCGATTTGGATGCGATAGAGACTCTTTTTTACGACAATCTGGATACGTTCACCCTCTATAATAAAGACATATTGATTACTGCCAAACTGAGATGTTGCGAAACATATTCTGGAACGATAGCGGGATGACGGCCAGATAGACTTGAAACAGCAAGCAGATACAGTTAAGACAATCACTTCAAGATTTATGAAGGTGTACCACAAAGTGTGTAAATGAACACTGCTCAGACGGAGAACCACTACATTTACACACTTCGGGACACACTCCCAAATTTATCTACTATATCATTACAGAGGAACATCGAAATGAATACACCGACAGATTATTTGATTATTGGTGCTGGACCAGCCGGACTTCAACTTGGTTACTTCTTTGAGAAGGCCGGGCGAGATTATCAAATCATTGAGGCAAGCGATGCTCCCGGTGCCTCTTTCAAAAAATTTCCTCGTCATCGCACGTTAATCTCAATCAACAAGGTTTACACAGGGAGCGAGGATCCCGAATTCAATATGCGAGCAGATTGGAACTCCTTACTTTCAGATTCCAAGGATCTGTTGTTTGGCCAATACAGCAAGCGCTTTTTTCCACCGGCCGATCGCTTTGTCGAGTACCTGAAAGATTACGCCGAGCATTACAATCTCAACATCAAGTACCAGACCAAAATTGCACGGATCAGCAAGCAGGACGGCCTGTTTCACCTTTTGGACAGCAATGGCGAGGTCCATACGTGCCGCCATCTGATTGTCGCCACCGGCATCTCTAAACCATACATTCCTGATATCCCCGGCATCGAGCTGACAGAGAACTACGCAACGGTCTCCGTGGACCCCGAACAGTTCACCAATCAGAAGGTGCTGATCATTGGCAAAGGCAACTCGGCCTTTGAGACAGCCGACAACCTGATCGAGACAACCGCTACGATTCATGTTGCCAGCCCCAATTCGGTTACCATGGCCTGGAAGACCCATTATGTAGGCAATTTGCGGGCGGTCAATAACAACATTTTGGACACCTATCAACTAAAGGCGCAAAACGCAATCCTGGACGCCACCATCGATAAAATCGAAAAACAGGATGGCAAATATCACGTCTATTTCAGTTATGCCCACGCCGAAGGCGATACAGACGTGCAAGTCTACGACAGCGTGATTACTTGCACAGGGTTCCGGTTTGATAATTCGATCTTTGATGAATCGTGCCGACCTGAGTTGGCCATCAATGATCGTTTTCCAAAACAGACCAGCGAATGGGAGTCGACCAATGTCCAGAACCTCTACTTCACTGGTGTCCTCACCCACATGCGTGATTACAAGAAGACGGCCAGCGCCTTTATTCATGGCTTCCGCTACAATGCGCGTGCTCTCTACCACATCCTTGACAAGAAACATCACAACAACGAATGGCCGCACCGTGAATTGGTGCAAACGCCAGATGCCTTGACCGAGGCCATCATCGAACGGGTCAATCGTACATCGGCGCTGTGGCAGCAGTTCGGGTTCATTTGCGATCTGGTTGTCGTCCCGCACGAAGAAACACCCCAGCAGGGTGCGCAGATACCCACTGTTCGATATTTTGAGGATGTGCCCGTCGACTATGTGCATGAAAGCGAGTTTAGTAAGCAGACTCAGTATTACACGATTACCCTCGAATATGGTCCCTTCCATGATGAGGTTGATCCATTCAACGTGAATCGTATTGCGCAGACAAACGCGGAAGAAGCGGGGCGCAGCATCTATCTGCACCCGGTGATCCGTCGCTATCAGCAGGGTGAACTGCTTGACGAACAGCATCTGGTCGAAAATC
This sequence comes from Chloroflexi bacterium TSY, assembly GCA_019217005.1. Next base: position 123 of record JAHBNG010000166.1, on the reverse strand, counting down.
TTGAAAATGAATGGAATCGCGACGTTCACGTCAATCCACTGAACGACTTCTTCCGGCGCGAATTACGCAGTGCAACATTACGCAACATGACGCGTCAGCAGGGATCGTCAATGGGCGGCGAGC
>JAHBNG010000167.1 GCA_019217005.1 Chloroflexi bacterium TSY | reverse complement strand
TGAAAATCATTTATTGATTCGGGTAGAAAGCACCCAAAACAACAGCAGTTGAGATTGCGTGTACATTTGGCCATGGTCAAGAAATTAGCTTGCGCCATCTCCCAGTTTTGGGCTTGAGACCTATCTTGATACGGCCCAAACGGGGTCAATGTTTGTCGTGTCATTGTGACCCAACAACGACTCAAATTGTGAGTTGGTATGAACAAAGAAGTCCTCATACACAAGCGTATGATGAATACCTGGTCATGCAACTAATCAACAGTACAATCGAAGATGTAAGCCTCAAAGAAGAAGTTGGGTACGATGCAGTCGTAGGCGCATTGAACCGTCTGATAGAGCCCAAAATCAACTGGGATGAAATCGACGAAATCGGTACGTTGGGGATTGACGAAATCTCCAGAAGTAAGGGGCGCAAGAAATTTAGTGCGATCATTACAGCTCGTCAACCCAAGGGCAAGGTACGGATTCTTGGAGTTCTCCTGATCGAAAAAAGACGGTTAAGGCATTCCTAGAAGAGATTCCTGAGAGACTACGCCCCACCATCAACTATTGCACCACCGACATGTGGGAGGGCTATATCAATGCGATTGATGAATTTATCAATGAGAATGATGATGTGAATGCATCTCCTGTTGTTGACCGATTTCATGTTGCTCAGAACTATCGAGATGACTTTGACGACCTCCGAAAAAAGGAACTCAGACGCTTGAAAAAAGAACTGCCTCCTGAAACTTATGACCAAGATTGCAAAGGAATGCTCTGGATCTTACGCAAAAATCACTCGGCTCTCAATCCTGAAGAGCGGCAGGAGCTTAGACGTTTGTTTGCTCATTCACCAGCCCTTCATCAGGCCTATACCTTTCGAGAAGAATTGACCGCCATCTTCAACCAGGAACTCTCTGTTGCCCAAGCTGAACATCGCCTTGAGGCTTGGATTCGCAAAGTTGAACGTTCCTCCCTTGATAACTTTGATGGCTTTATCAAAACCCTGCGCAACCACTGGCAATCCATTGTCAACTATTTTGACCAACGCATCAACAGTGGTTTTGTTGAAGGTCTCAATAACAAGATTAAGGTCATCACTCGTCGATGCTATGGCATTCGCAATGTCTCTTCTCTTTTTCAACGTATTTGGCTCGATCTCCATGGCAAAGAACGTTTTTCCCTGTCAACCACATGAGATCCTGATCAGCCAATCTGGCTCAACCGGATCTCAGGGGGTCAACCCGCTTTGGTTTCGATACGACTCTGCCACTCAACCGGCGCTAGCCATTTTCAATTTTGTCAACCCCCTGAATTCCTGAAGAGCCGAAAATCTTTTTCTGAAAGGCTATCAACTTTACTTTCTGGTAAAAGAAAAGAGATGAGGTGAGAAATGTGACAAAAAGCGGTTAGCGTTTCATCCTAAAGGTAGAGAACCCAAAAAGGAGGAAGGAATGCTAACCGCGCCAGAAATAACTATAGCAGTACTGATGAATGTATTGCAAGTAACGCCGGTGGGAACAAACGTAAATGTAATGCGTCTGATGTGGGCGATGATGAATGGGTCGTTTCTGAAAAGTCGAGGAGCAATCCATAGTGGATTGAGTGAAAGCGGGTTTGAAGATGAGGAGCTCCGGCGAAGCTGGTGGAGCTTTCGATATGGATCATGGGATATTGCAAGCCTGCTCTCATCGTGGCAAGAAGAAGTGGAGTGGAAAGGGGAATGGGAGGCAAAAAAGTTAGAAGGATACCGAGTGAAAAGCATAGATATCACAGGGTTCTGGCGACCGAAGCTGCAAGGGAAAGTGAACCGACTCTATAACTCAACGGCTCGTCGGGCATTGCCCGCGCTCATCTTTGGAGTGATGATAAGCTCGGGGGAGATAGGCGGGAAACGAGTGCCACTGCTCAAGGCAATCATGAGATGCGAGGTAGGCACAAAGGAAAGTGAGTTTCGGAAAAAGCTGCTGAAAGAGACGAAGAAATCACTGGAGTCAGACGAAGTGGCGGTGGTCGATGCCGGGTTTACAATCAGAGAAATGCTAGAAAGCGACGTCGACCGATTTGTCCTTCGGGAAGCGATTAACTGCACAGCGCGCCGCAATGAGTTACCCGAACGTAAGGAAAAAGGCAGACCACCCGAATATGGTGATATTGTGCGTCCGCTCTCTCGATGCTATAGGGGAAAGCGACTCGAGGCCACAACTCCAGACTCGTTTGGTCAATTTGTCTATAGTGGTCGCCTGATTCGCTATCAAGCATGGCACAATCTCGTCCCCAGGACAACCAAGGTGGATACAGCCAACCGCACCTATTCGATTTACGTCTTTCAGGATCCTGCTTATCACACACCTTTGGTTCTGGCGACCGTCATGGCTTTACAAGCTGAAACCATTTATCTTTTCTCTCTGGAGCGCTGGCCTGTTGAACATCCCCCCCCTTGGCTTCCAAGCAGATGATTGGCTTACATCGTCAATTTGTTCATGCCGATGAGGCTTGCTTCCGCTTACCTGAACTGGGGCTGCTGGCTGGCAATCTTCTTTCCCATTTAGCCGCTTCTCTTCCTCCCATACCGACTGGCTACTGGGATCGAGAGCCTCAAGCCACTCCCGGCAGGCTGCGCCGCGTTCTCTCGAGTGCTCTTTTTCCAACTCCCGACCAACTCGACCCTGACTTTCGGAAAAAGGCCTCGGTTTCACACCATTTCCCTAAAGGCGTTCTCGCTCATCGCCGCCTCAATGCCGCTGCTTAAACTAGCCGAGCACTATTTTTACATTTTATCCCGTTTTTTCAGGGTGGATTCTTTTTTCCGCCCCTTTCGGTTTGCCCTTTGTCACTCAAGCCTTTACCAGAAAGTAAAGTAAATAGAAATTCTCTTTTGCAGAACCCTCTAAGTACCCAGTATACAACGAATACAACCCCATCTACAACCCAATTTACAACTATCGTTGGATGTATACGTATTGAGATATACGTATAGTATGACCAGACAGATGAAAGGAACCCCGAAGGCACTTTCTGTTTCAAGAATCACAACGATTCGAATAACGAATGATTCGAATCGACAAACTGGTGCATGTCACACAACCGATTTCTAAACCAGTACCACGCAACACGCAATACGTAACACGTAACGTATCTCAGGAGGACCAAGATGACTCCAACAAATCCTTTTCACGCAATCAAACTACAGAATCTGAACAAAACGTACCAGAAACGCGGTAGCGATCCCATACAGGCTGTCCGTGATCTGAATTTGACCGTTCCTCACGGCCAGGTGCTTGGCTTCTTGGGCGAAAACGGCGCCGGCAAGACAACAACGATCAAGATGATGTGTGGACTCGTGCACCCCACGACTGGGCAGGTGGAGCTAAATGGCCACGATGTGGCAAAACAGCGTAGTCAAGCAATACAGCAGATGGGCGCGGTCCTGGAGGGAACGCGCAATGTGTACTGGCGCCTGACCGCCCTGCAGAACCTGATCTACTTTGGACGACTGAAAGGTTTCTGGGGACGGCGCATGAAAAGGCGGGCTGAGCAGCTTCTGACAGAGTTGGAACTTTGGGAACGGCGCAATGATCCTGTACGCGATTTTTCACGCGGGATGCAGCAGAAGGTGGCGATTGCTTGTGCCTTGATCGCCAATCCGCCAATCGTGTTGCTTGATGAGCCGACATTGGGATTAGATGTACACGCTGCGCGCACGGTGAAGCAGTGGATACATAAACTTGCCCGAGAGGAAGGCAAGACTGTGGTTTTAACAACACATCAACTCGACATGGCGGAAGAACTTTGTGATCGGGTGGCAATCATACGCAAAGGCGTACTGATTGCAGACGAACCAACCAACAAATTGCTCGACCTGTTCCGTCAGGAAAGTTATGAGATTTGTATTGATGGACAGATTGATCACACAGCGTTGGACAGGATGCCACAATTTTCTGATACCTTAACACTCACGCATGAAAACGGGCATACAAAACTAACCTGTCATGTTCAAGACCAGAACCAACTCTATTCAGTCCTGGACGCCATGCGAACCCAAACATGGCCCTTAATCTCCGTTGTGCGGTCGGAGCCCAATCTGGAGGAGGTCTTTGTAAAAATGACGCGCACAGAGCAAGACAACCAATCGTGACGACGCACGCTTCAATGACACGGTGTCAATCCAACTTGTCGTCCTGTCATCCCGTCATCCTGTCATCCCGTCATAGTGATGAATACAAGCCAATACATCTATTCTCCCGCGGAGGAATTAACATGAGTCTCAGTCTATCCAAGGATGTTCGTACTCTATCGCCGACGAGTTCATTAGACCAGGCCCCGAGTATACGTTGGACAGGTATGTTCTTTTCCGCCTTAAATGAGATGCAAAAGGGGATTCTCGTTCAATTCAGCTACAAATTTGATATGCTAACCCAATCAGTTATGTTGGCATTTCTCTTTGTGGGGATCCTCTTCTTTACGGGCGGCGGTACAATTGCAGAAGATTCCCTCGCTCCAGCCCTGCTTGGTTATGCCATATGGTTTTATGCCACAGTTGCCATCTCCGATATGAGCCACAGATTGCAAGAAGAGGCTCAAGCTGGAACGCTCGAACAAATGTACATGAGTCCAGCACCCTCCTGGGTGATCTTACTCGGTCGAACTCTAGCTACACTTTTGATTACAACAACGGTGTTTGCCCTGGTCGCTATTCCGCTGATCCTGCTTTTCTCAATTCAGATCCCCTTCCGCTGGTCGGGTTTACCTGTCTTTGTGCTGACATGGCTGGGAATTTACGGCTTCGGCTTTGGAGTTGGCGGTGCAACCCTGCTCTTTAAGCAAGTTGGCTCCCTTACGAATCTCGTGCAAAACATGTTGCTCTTTCTCAACGGCGCATTCATACCCGTCGACCGCTTTCCCGACTGGCTGGCAGCGATTGCTCATATCTTCCCCACCACCCAAGGCATCGTTGTCCTCCGCCGCGTGATTCTAGATGGTCAATCGCTGGCATCCGCCTGGACCGATGGAAGCCTGAGCTGGCTCATCATTCACTCAACACTCTTTTTCCTGGGAGGGCTCGTTGTCTTCTCAATATGCGAACGGGCGGCTAAACGTAGAGGAGTTATGGGCCAATATTAAGATACCGCTACGACCTCTTTTAGACGCGTGCGTCGCACAGGTTCCCTAAAGGTTGACCACCTCTCAATCGCCAAACCTGAGTGTCGCACGTGGGTCAACGAGTAAAGCTCCATTCGAAACATACCACCACTTCATTCAAACCTCTCTACCCAGCAAGCCCCTACCCCCTCCTCTCCATTCTCCGAGACGAAACAAACCCAATGCAATATCACAAAATGGAGAGGAGGGGGCCGCAGTCAAGCTTCTGACTCCCCAAACGTCCCACAGGGGGAGGTGAGACAGATTACACCAAGCGACATCACACGCGAGTCAACAAGATTCCCTTTTTAGCCTGAATCGTGTATCCTGCAAGAAGACGACTCAAACGAACAATCGTCCCCCCCTTCGGTCAGGGATGATTCGATTCGTCTCCTTTCTACACGTTTCAGGGGTGGTATACCACAAATTGTGTAAAAACTACTTGGTCAGCCAGAGAGAACATGAATTTACACACAGGTTGGGATACCAGCGTTCCAGGAGAATCCAATGACTGAACCGACCCGCGATGAACTCCTCAAAGAGATCGAAGAGCTCAAACGCCAGCTCGCCGCCTCCCAATCCGGTTCCGACGCTATTGCCCAAGGCGAGCGCCCTAAGGCGACCAGTGAACGCGGCGTTATCACCGAGACAGCCGAGACCGTTCAAACTGGCGACAATGCTCGCGATATCGACAGCGACCAGTACATCGAACAAGCTAGCACCGTGATCTTCGCCCAAGAAGGCGCTCGCATCATCGTAGGTGAGGAAGAAATTGCCATGAACGATATGGAGCGGGATTCTGCGCTTGGGCGTTATCTTCAGTACATCATCAGCCGCAATCGGTACCTCCAGCTTCAAGGAATCCGCTCTGGCGGCAAGCTCGTTCATATCGAACTGGATCGGATATATATTCGTTTGCGGACCAGCCATCAACTATCCACCGGAATCGGCGCCCCTTCAGACAATCTATCTGCCGATTCATCCGACAATGTGTCCGAACAAGATTGGCTCTGCCGAGAATCTGCATTGGCTCCCGGCGAAGCACAGCGCCACACTGCATTGAGTCACCACGCCGGACAACAGAGTGTGTCGGTGGAAGAGGCGCTGGCCCAAAATCGGCGTTTGGTCATATTGGGCGATCCGGGTAGCGGCAAAACGACCTTGACCCGCTATCTGGCTCTGCTCTACGCTCGAGACATTGCAGAGAAGAGTCAATGCGTAGAAGAGAAGCTCCATCTGAAAGAATCTGGTTGTCTGCCAATTCTCTTCAATTTGCGTGAAATTGGTCTTTTCCTCAGCCGCCAGCCCGACGAGAGCACAGACGGCCATCGGCTCATGCTCGATTTCTTTGTCGAATCTCTTCGCAATGAACGGATCGATCTTGCCATTGATTTCTTTGACGAGTGGCTCAATCAGGGCCAAGCCGTTGTCCTGCTCGATGGCCTGGATGAGGTGGCAGATCCCGACATGCGCCGCCGCGTCTCAGCTCTGGTGCAGAGCTTTACCCGAGCCTATCCTCGCTCTCGTTTTGTGATCACCAGTCGGACATCGGCTATATTGGATCGGCCCGCTTAGGCGAACGATATGCAGTCACAACTGTCCGCAGTTTCACCATGAACGATATCCGACGATTTCTCGCCAACTGGCACCTGATGCTTACGTATGGTCAGATGGGGCAAGGCGCCGACGCCGAGCTTTATGCTGAGCGTCAAACTGAACAACTGCTCAGCGCCATACGATCTAACGAGCGCATCCGTGACTTGGCCATCAACCCCCTCATGCTCACTGTGATTGCCATGGTACACAGAGATCGCGTCAAACTGCCTGATCGACGGGCAGAACTGTATGCCGAGGCCGTTGACGTCCTGCTGGGCAAATGGGACGAAGCGCGCGGCGTTCAGGAAGCGCCGATTCTGGAGAATAAGACCTTCGACACCGGAGATCGTCGCCTGATGCTCCAGTCCATTGCGCTGCATATGCACGAACAGGGGCGCAAGGACATTGAATTGGATGAACTGAATCTGCTGCTCAACCAACTCTTCTACGACATAACGGGGGAAGCGAGGTCCGCCTCGAAAGCCGCTGAGCGTTTCCTGGCTGTTATTCGGGAGCGGACCGGTCTCTTGATCGCACGGGGAGAGGGGCACTATGCCTTTTCGCACCTGACCTTCCAAGAGTTTTTGGCTGCGCTGGCCCTTCTGTCTCAAAATAACTATATCGACTATGCACTCGAGTACTCTGATCGGCCCTGGTGGCGGCAAGTGATCCTGCTCGCAGCGGGGACCTTGAGCACACAAAGCAAGGAGCGGACGGCCGATCTCATTCGCGCCATTGCCCAGAAACGGCAGGAACCGGTTCTCTATTACAATTTGGCACTGGCGTCTGAATGCATCCGGGATGTGGGGAGCAGTCGCATCGGTGTTGAACTGAGCTCGAATATCAATCAGAGATTGCGTGGCGATCTGGACCGTGATTTGATGGAGGAAATCGAAAAGTTTCACAATCGTTCGGCCTGGCAAAAAAGATGGAGCCGCCTGCTGCCCAGTGTGGCTGGCACAGAGGAAGAATGTCGCCGCCAGATTCTGGAGCGCAAATCGGTTCTTATTCAGGCCCTGGCGCAAGCTGGCGGCGGCTTCTGGACACAACCCTATGGCGAACCCGAATGGATTTCGATTCCTTCTGGTTCGTTTTGGATGGGAAGTGAAGCTTACGAACAGGAACAGCCTCTCCACCAGCTTCATCTGGGCAGCTTTCAGATCGCCAAGGTTCCCATCACCAATGCCCAATATCAGCTCTTTATTCAAGATACTTGTCGCACTGCACCAGAACACTGGGAGGACGATCAGCCGCCTCGAGGCTTAGAGTGTCACCCAGTCGCCCGAGTTACGTGGCACGATGCCATTGCCTATTGTGAATGGCTCTCAAAGAAGACGGGCAAACAGATCACCCTGCCCTCTGAAGCCCAATGGGAACGGGCCGCTCGGGGTGCTCAAGATCAACGTCAATATCCGTGGGGTGATAAATTCGACAAAAGCAAATGTAACTGTTACTCGTTGAACTTTCAGAGCACAACTCCTGTCGGCATCTTTCCCAATGGCGCCAGCCTTGATGGCTGTCTGGACATGGCGGGTAACGTCTGGGAGTGGACCAGGAGTTTATGGGGAACGGATTGGGAGAAAACTGATTTTGGTTACCCATACGATCCTACCGATGGCCGGGAAAACTTGTCGGCAGGCGACGACACCCTGCGGGTGTTGCGAGGCGGGTCGTTCGCCAACAACGATAACGGCGTGCGTTGTGCAAACCGTGACAGGAACGACCCGGACTACCGCCTCAACTTTATCGGTTTTCGATGTGTAGTCTCCCCATTTTCTCTGCGAACTGAAGGCTCTGACCCATGAAACATGTACCCTGATTGCTTCACAAATCGCTCTGACTCTCTGAATGAGAGGGCGCAGCCCTCTTCTGATCTCTCTACCTGACATTTCCGGAAACTGACTCATGAGCAAAGAAACACCCATCTTCACCCGAACGTTCGATTTTTTGAGTTGGCTGCTGCCAATCACCAATCACTTTCCTAAGGCGCACCGCCATACTTTTACCCGCCGTCTTTTAGATGCCGCCTTTGATCTGCGAGAACGCTTGGAAGAAGCCAACATCCGCCGTGGTCGCGAACGTCTGGAAAAGCTCAAACAAGCTGACGAGGCCTTGGCCAAGATCCGTGTCTATCTGCGGCTGGCCTTCAAATGGAATTGGCTTCGATCTGGTCAATACAGCCATGTTTCAGCCATGGTGGCTGAAATCGGGCGTTTGCTTGGGGGCTGGCAGCAAGTTACAATACCAAAACGGCAATAATCGGTGCGCATGTTCATCCCAAACAGTTTTATACTACATCTCTCAAAACTGAGGTGACACAAAACTTTTGGAGAACGAGCCGCTATTGCGGGGGCAGACTCACGGACCTACATCGAGCGTCGCAATACTCTCACGTCTGAAACACCTGCGGGTGTTGCGAGGCGGGTCGTTCGCCTTTGGTGCCCATCCAAAACCTGTTGCCGAAGGGATTCCCTTTTTGGGCTTTATCGTGTATCCTGATAGACGTCGATTGAAGCGACGCAAAGGGATCCATTATCGGCGTAAGCTCAGCCGTCTCATCGCGGCCTACCGAGCCAATGAAATTTCGCTCGAACAAATCGATGCGAGCGTGCAGGGATGGATCAACCATGTGCACTACGGCAATACGATTGGTTTGCGCAAATCGATCTTCTCACAATCTATCTAGGAACGTAGCCGAATGTCCTCCATTTGGAGATGGATGGAACAGAACCCCTGAAAGTTTATGTCAAACCAAGAGCACGATCCACTCACCCAATTAAAAATGGCGTATGAATCCGGCGCGATCGACGAAGCGACGTACAATGTATTGGCGGTAGCCTATACCGCCTCCCAATCCGGTTCCGGTGCCATTGCCCAAGGCGACAATTCCAAATCTGCTGGTGAACGGGGCGTCATCACCGACAAGGCCGAAGTCGTCCAGACGGGCGACGATGCTCGTGCAGTCAAGGCCGAGAACTATATAGAAAATCAATACAACGCATTGGTTGAGACCGACGAAGCAGTGGCCCGAACGCGCTATCTGACGCGACTGCTGCGTGCCTGCAATGTTCTTCATTTGGCTGCATTGGGTGGTGAAGAAGATGAAGCAACCCTCACGTTAGAAGATGTCTATATCTCGTTGAACACAACGACCCGCGTCCCAGTCGAATTAGACAACCGTGCTACCGAAACATCGATATCTAAGATCGATGTGACGTCACTGCTGAAGCGGAGCGACCAGGCCAAAGAGCGAATCCTGGGTGCGTTGGAGGGCGCGGCGCAACGTGATCGTCTTCTTCTGCTTGGCGACCCTGGTAGCGGTAAAAGCACCTTTGTCCGGCGTCTGGCAGCTCTTCACGCCAACGCATTTCTCAATCAGGATGTTGGGCCGCCTGATGGTTGGGAGCAGCCTCTTCTGCCACTTGTGATCACTTTGCATGAGTTGCTCCCGTCTTTAACCCAGCTGAATTTGATGGACTCGACTTTCGCTGATACGTCGGAGGCGTTTGTTTCTGCCTTCTCTCATTGTTGGCAGACCCAACTAGAACAATGGCGCGCTCAGCCATTTTCTCCGATTGTTGAAGATGCTCTGGAGAGCGGGACGGTTCTCCTTATCTTCGATGGATTGGACGAAGTGCCCGAAGCCCGTCGCTCTCTGATTCGTGATTTGGTTCATGCCATTCTCATGGAATATCCCAAGCTGCGGCAGATCATCGTCACCTGCCGAATCCGGTCCTACGAAAGCGATCTTTTGCCTCGTTTCAAAATACTCCGTCTCGCCAGATTTAGCGACGAGAAGATCAGAGACTTTATCGAAGGTTGGTATCGTACCCAGGCCCAACTGGGACAGATCAAATCTATCGAGGTGGAAGAGAAAATCGCTGATCTGCAAGATGCCGCGTTGAGCCAGGATTTGCGTGAACTGGCCGAGAACCCCATGCTTCTGACCACCATGACTCTAATTCATCAGAAGGAGGTTGGCCTACCCAAGGAGCGGGTGCGTCTCTATAATTTGGCCGTCCAAGTGCTACTCCATCGCTGGCAGCGTCGCCGCAGCATTCCTCTCTCGGATGAATTGGAAACCCTGCTGAAAGACGAACGCAAATTGCGGCTGTTGCTCGAAAACATTGCCTACGATGCGCATCAGCGTCAAGCCCAGGCCAGAAGGGCTCCAGGAATCAACCCTGAAGCATCCAACGAACAGCAGACCCTGAGTCGTGGCTATTTGCTGACCCTGCTCGAGCGCAGAGAACATCTCGGCAACCCTGGATTGGCTGGTGAATTTCTCGACTATGTGGACCAGCGGGCCGGTCTGCTTGTGGGTCAAGGCGGGCGAATGCTGGAAGAGGATAAGCAAACGAGCAATCAGACGCAGTCGGCGGAGAAACCCGCCAGCTATGCCTTTCCCCATCGCACCTTCCAAGAGTATCTAGCTGGCTGCCACATGATCCGTGGCCGCAGACGTGAACGCACGACCGAGTTCCGCAACCGCGCCCAGGAGCAACAGTTTTGGGCCGTAGCCGCTCAAATGGGTGCCGAAGAACTCTACTATGTCAATAAAGATCAAGAGGCCGTGCTGGACCTGGCCTACGATCTGGGGTCCACGTCCGAACCTGCAATCGAATCGTCATGGCGTCTTTATCTCTGGTCTGCCAAAATCGCCAAACTCGTGGGCAAAGAGACAGTCGAGCAGGATACCGAATATGACGGCGACAGCTACATGGCCCGTCTGCGTCCCCGCCTCGTCACTCTCCTTGAACAGAATGCCCTACCACCTTTGGAGCGAGTTGAAGCTGGCCAGATGCTGGCGCATCTGGGTGATCCCCGCATAGAACTGTTGCAATCGATTCAGATGGCGTTTTGCTGGGTGCCCGCCGGTACCTTTACCATAGGAGCGAAAAAAGAGGAACCACCTGGGATTCTCTCGGAGCGCCCAGCCTTCGACTTTGAGCTTCCCTATCCCTATGCACTGGGCCGCTATCCAGTCACAAATGCCCAGTTTGATGAATTTGTGCGGGCAGGTGGGTATAGTGAAGAACGCTACTGGGCTGAAGCGATCCAGGCCGATCATTGGCAAGATGGAACAGTGTCTGTTGACACCTATATCGATGGGGAATTTGTGAGCGAAAAAATCGTGGCTCCCCACAACTATGGTGCACCTTTCAACCTTCCCAATCATCCTGTCGTCGGCATCTCCTGGTACGAAGCCCTGGCCTACTGCTGTTGGTTGCATGAGCAATTTCAAAGCGCAAAGCGAATGCCCAAAGGTTGGCAAGTGACCCTCCCCAACGAGCCGGAATGGGAGAAGGCCGCCCGCGGTGGACACAAGCTGCCGTCTCAAGCGCCAATTGGTCCTTGGTCTGATCTGCATCGTCTCTGCTCTTCGAACGAGTGTCCAGCATGGGAGAACAATCCGCAACCACATCGTACATACCCCTGGGGTGATCAGATCGAGCACGATTGTCTTAACTACGTGGAGACCGAAGTTGGGACAACCAGCACACCGGGAGCCTTTCCCAAAGGTTCTGGCCCTTATGGGGTCCAAGATCTGGCGGGCAATGTTTGGGAATGGAACCGATCTGTTGAAGAAGACTACCCCTATCCGCCAGATCTGAAAGAGCAAAGGGGCCGAGAAGATCTAAATCGAATAGACCTGCGGGTGTTGCGAGGCGGGTCGTTCGCCAACGGCGATAACGACGTGCGGGGTGCTAACCGTTACAGGGACGGCCCGTACTACCGCAGCTACAATATCGGATTTCGATGTGTAGTCTCCCCATTTCCTCTGCGGACTGAAGTCTCTGAACAGTGAAACATGCGTCCCGTTTGCTCCACAAATCGCTCTGACTCTCTGATTGAGAGGGCGTAGCCCTCTTCTGATCTCTGAAGCGATGTTGTCGAAATACAGCAACGGATTTAGACGGGAGCGGATAGGCTCTTTCTTCTGTGGAATGGTTCGTCATCAGTAGATATGTTTGTCAACGAAGTGCTCAATCCGCTGGTATTTGAATTTATTGTTGTGTCGGTGCAGAGTGGCATAGCCCCTAAACGTAGCCAGGAAACGGATTGCTTCGTTCGTCTATAAACAAGACGAGCTATGAGCAAGCATGTTCGTCAACGGGGCACCCAATCCACTGTTGTCTGAATTCGTTTTTGAGTGGGTGCAGAGTGACGGGATCCCCGAACATAGCCAGGAACGGACCGGTTCATTTTAGGCCGTTCCTGGTGACAGTCACTCACGAATGCACTGAAAGGGTTGATGAACTTTTGTCCTCGCACCGTCTCAAGTGACAGTGTCGCAAGCGACAGCTTCGCAAACACTTCCACTGCTCTCGCCTGTGCGGAAGGTGACCGTCACTTCACGATCCAGCGGGCGTGAAATTCCGCTGAAGAGCGGGAGATTTCGGGAGTGACTGTCACCTGGAGCCCGACTGTCCCGTTTCCAATTTGAAATTGCTGACATTTGACAGATCACCCAGCATCGTTTATCATCTCCAGCCATCCTGCCACAAATCATGTGTATTGGTCTACCCCATTGCGGGAAGACCATCTGATTCTGACGAGCCACATGCTGGTCGATTGCACTCGCCAGAATCGGTTGGGCTGGATCTGCCAACTGAAGAACACGCCGCCGCCGGGTGTCGAAACCACCCAGCGAACGGCTACCACCCAAACTGTCTGAGCAGTCTGGGTGGCTGTGCATAATTTTACTGTTTCATTACGAATTCCGTCAAAGAAGCGCGGCCACCTCGATGCCGGATGTGCTGTTCACAAACGCCGCTTGGTTGAACAGGGCGTCCATCGGTTGGAGTGGCCGTTCTTCTGTTGGTGCATTTTTATCAATCGAAAACTCGAAAGGAACAAGCGATGCACCAAAAACCAGAAACCAACCCCAAGCCCTACTCGTGGGACGAACTGTTCAAACGCTGGGAGTCGGCCCAAATGACAACTGAGCAGCTAGGTGGTCAGCTATTGATTCGCTCTCGTCAACTGGATGAACTGCTTGTGCTGTGTCAACGTGAATTGGAAAGCGTCAGTCATTCGGTGGCTGACTTAGAGGCTCGTGTCCAAAGCCTAGAGGCGGGGTTTCGGGATCAGTCAGTGAGTTTGTGAGTGCTTGGAGGATAGGAGTCTTCTTTTAAAGGAGCCACAGATGGACAGGATTGACTGGATTTTTTCTCTTTCGAACCCTAGAGATTATAAGGATTCAGAATATGGGACACGGATGAACACAGATTTTACGGATCAACTTTGAGAGAATCCGTGTTCATCCTGAAAATCCGTGTCCTATTTTTCAATCCCTATAATGTCTCCTGTAAATCTTGTCCATCTGTGGAGGACGAAGCGCTCACTTCGTGTTTGGTACAGATGCGCAGCATCCACATTGATTTTTGGAATCGTCTAAACCGCCGTAAACCCACCATCGACACAAAGAATTTGGCCCGTCAACATGCGGGCTGAGTTAGACGCCATGTAGATCACGGCGGCGGCCATCTCTTCGGGTTCGGCAATGCGGCCCATGGGGACTTTTTCCAGGTTTTTGGCAAATTCTGGATTCTTGATGGCTTCTTCCAGCAACGGTGTCCGGGTGAAAGTAGGTGCAACGGCGTTCACCGTGATGTTGTGGGGTGCCCATTCCGCGGCGAGAGAACGCGTCATCTGACCAACCGCGCCTTTGGCCGAGGCGTAGATACTGCGCAGGGGGCCACCCACCACGCCAGCCTGGGAACTGATTGTGATGATGCTCCCTGCAATCTCTTGCTCGATCATCTTGCGTGCACAGGCCGTCGACATAAAAAAGGCACCTTTGAAGTTGACGTCTGAAATAAAGTCAAACTCTGCTTCGGTGTAGTCAAGTGCGGGCTTGGGTGTGTTGTATCCCGCGTTGTTGACGACGGAATCGATGCGCCCAAAAGTGCTAACCGTCTGATCAACAAAGGCGTTGATGCTATCGACCTTGGAAACATCTAATGTCCATGCCTCGGCGCGAACGCCTTTGGAATGACACTCTTCCGCAACCGCCTTACATTCGCTGACGGTGCGACTACCTAAGGCTAAGTTTGCACCATACTCCGGTGCTGCCAAAGCGATCGCTTTCCCAATTCCCTTGCCAGCACCGGTCACAATCATCACTTTTCCGCTCAAATCAAAATTAACGAGTTTCTTGCTCATAGCTCCTCTTTCTGTATGTTCTAAGTTCTGAGTTCTGGGCTCTGAGTTCCAAGTACCGGAACCCAATGTTCTGCGCTCTACATTCTACGCTCTGCGTTCAATGCATCAACTTTCTCACATACGGAATCGCCTGCCGGAATCCCTCTTCGCCTTGCATACTCGCTTCTTCCACACTGATCCAACCATTGAAGCCGTTCTCGAACAGGTTGGCCAAAATAGCTGGAATTGGTGCAACGCCGGTGCCGGCGATGACCGGTTCGAAGTCTCCAGCACGACGGATGTCGTTGACGTGAATCACAGCAACTCGATCTTTGACTGCATCTAAGACAGCCAACGGATCATCTCCATGCCCCAAGGTATTGGCTGTATCGTATAAGATTTTGAGTTCACTCTGGGCGGTCTGCTGTGCAATGTTCAAAAAGATTTCGGCAGGTCGCGAGAAGTCATCATAGGTCCAGACAGAACCTCGTGTGTGATTCTCGTAGACCACTGTGACGTTTGCCTCTGTTGCCATCGTGAGACAACTCGTCAATCCATTGACTGCCCATTCGATACCTTGCGCCTGTTTAACGCCGGGGTGCGCTTGGCCTGCCGTGACGCGAACATAGGGTGCACCGAATCGCGCTGCGGCGGCAATGTATGCCTCTAATTCAGCGACCTGCTGAGTGCGTTCATCAGGATCTGGGTGGGTAAAGTCGCTATATGTGACCAACATGACAATCTGGACGCCAACGGCGTGTGCGTTTTCTCTGAGGCTATCGAGATAGGCTGCTTCGAGACTTTCCAGATGAGCTACACTGACGTCGGCACCCTCCAAACCTAATTCAGCGGCAAAACCAAACCAATCGGCTAAGGATCGACGTCCCGACACAAAGTCAGCATAAAGTGAGACGGGGAGGCAGCTTAGTTTCATGAGAGTATGTGTTCCAGGTATTAGAGATGGTCTGGGTATGATAAGTGTTGCGTAATGCGTGTTGCGTGATACCAGTTGACAGGCAAGTCGTGCTGCAAGATACCTATATACTCCGCAGCAGCACATTATAACATTCTTTCTCGACTAAAAAGTGTTATTTTATGGCGCTGCTCAGTATATCTATCCATCCACCATCTACTATCCACTATCTGCTATCCACTATCCGCAGGCACCGGAAAACGCACTTCGTTGCGCGCCAGTTTGGTTCGAATTGCCGTACTGATGTCAATGTCTGCGACGTCTGCGAAGCTGAGGCAGTAGATGAGAACATCGGCTAGTTCATCAGCCACTTCTTTACGTTGTGTTTCATTGGCGACATACTCTTTGCTTTCATCCACTGTCAGCCATTGAAAGTGTTCCATAATTTCAGCTGCTTCGATGGCAATGCTCATGACGAGATGTTTGGGGGTGTGGAAGGATTCCCAATTGCGGGAGTCCACGAAATCAGCTACAGCCTCCTTGAGTTCATCAATTGTTGTTTTGTCATCCATTCGTGATCAATCCATCTACATGAATCCATGCCAAAAACTGACGGTGTGTCCCAAAATGTTTAGTATCAGGCAAGACGCAATTAGACCCGACTACGCACTCAACTCAAATGTCATCACCCCATCCCGACGTCCGGTGGATAGTTTCCCATATTGCACCATGCGTTCAAGATGCCCATAAAGGGGGAAGATGAAGAACGGGTTCGCTTCAGCAGGCCAATCACCCATCTTGGGAGCGAGCGTGTCAATCAATTCCTTGGCTGTTCGAGGTTTGTCGGCGCCCGATAATTCGTCAAGAATGACTTGATCCATGCGGTCGACAAATGCGCGACTCTCGGTAAGGAATTCATCAATTCCGGCACCCGTATAGACTGGATAGTGGCTGGTCAAGAGCACATCGATCTGCATGCCCATGAAGCGCTGCATGGAAGCTAGGTAGCTATCCACAAAGCGATATGTTGGCGGGAAGGCTGGGCTGCCATCGGCGTTCAACACTGCGTTGTAGAGCGTGGCATCAGCAATCACGGCGGTCCGGCTCGTTTCATCATAGACGCTCACGTGTCCACGAGAATGACCCGGCGTGTGCAAGACCTCGACAAACCAATCTTTGCCCAGTCGGATGCGTTCTCCACCTGCAAGTGTGAGATCGATCGGCACTGTGCGGGAATTGTCGCGAATATAATTTTTGGCCTCATCGCTATCTTCGATGCCATGATCGGCACTGAATTCACCATAGCGCTGATTGATCATGGCCTCCATATCCTCGATCATGACGCGATCCAACTCATGGCACAGAAAGAGTGCCTGAGGCGCCAATTCGCGTAGTGATGCATTACCTGCATTATGATCGAAGTCAGAATGCGATGTCAAAACATAACGAATCTTGGTGGGTGATAGATTGTGACTCTCCAAATACGGCGCGATAGATTCTTGGGGCGTACTGTCAACACCAGTATCAACAAGTAGTGAGCACTCATCACCATCGAAGAGAAACATGCAAACAATTCGGTCACCGAAAGGGGCTTCAATGCGGTGAATTCGCGGAGCGACTTCCATGAGCGTTCTCCTTATAACCAGATGGCATTTCAGCCGGTCAGCTAGTCAGCTCTCTGGCTGACCGGCTGAAATGCTGACAAGCTACTGTATTGCGTGGAAAAACATTATCTGAACATCTATCTCTTACTGTGTCTCTCCCCAACTGTCCCAATAGATCCGCTTTTCAGCGGGCATACGTTTGGCTGGCTTGAAATCGTCTCCGGTAAAATAAGCCACGGGTAGCAAAGCAGCTTGGATCACGTCATCGGGAATGTCGAGGAGTTGTGCGATCTCCTGTTCATAGCGTAGGTGGAGAGTCGTCCACGCCGAGCCGAGGCCACGGGCGCGTAAGGCGAGCATGAGGGACCAGACTGCGGGCAAAATTGAACCATAAAGTCCGGCCTGGGCGCTTGGCGATGGCTCTGTCGGACGTCCATTATAGCAAGCCAAAATCAAGATGGGTACATCTTGCATCTTGTCTGCCAAATATTGCGCAGAGCTGATCACCCTCTCCATCTGTGCGGTGCTTGGACCATCTGTTGGTGCTTCATTTGCAGGTGCCTTACGAGCGTTCGCATAGGCATACCATGAATCACGATAAAGTCGTGAGATTTCTGCTCGCTTCTCAGTATTGGTAATCACCATGAAATGCCAGCCCTGTTGATTGGAGCCTGTCGGTGCTTGCATGGCGATTTCGATGCAGCGAAAAACCACTTCTGGTTCCACGGGGCGATTCAGATCGAGTCGTTTGCGTACAGAACGGGTCGTCATGAGGAGATGATCGGTAATTGCAAGATGATCGGGTGTTGATAAGATCATAAAGTATTTCCTTGAGTTTTACACAGAGCTCAGTTTAAATCGTGGGTAATTTGTAGACAAACCCAGGCCCTCCCATGTACATCGATGGATCAATGTTTGTACAGAGTCCATCTGCATAAATGTATGGTTCAGTGACTAAATGGGCCGGTTTACTCGCCATCACGCTAATGGGTGTATGTCCATGGATGAGGCGTTTGCAGTCAAGGTTATTGATGAATATTTTGGCGAGCGTTGCGCCTCCTGGTATGCGCTCTGTGTAGGCATAGCGTTCAGCAAATTGTCGCAGGAGTTGTTGCCAGGCATTTGGGTCATCGCCAACTAAGACAGATGTAATGCGCTGATTGATCTCATTGATCGTCGTCCCGTAACTTGAATAGAAGAATGCATCGGCATGAAGCAGAAGCCAATCATCTAACTTCACAAGGGTGGGGAGCTGTAAGAGCCAGTCAATATGTTTTGAAGTGAGGCGTTCTAAATCGTCTGCCTGACCACCGTTAAATTGCCAATCCGCAACAAATGACCGCCCCGGACCATTCGTCTCTGTTTGTCCAAAACGTAAAGCCGAGAGAATGAGGGGCTCGTGATTGCCCATTAAAGCAATCACCTGACCGCCTTCTACGCCAGCTTCCTGTTGTAAGCGCATCACAAGCTCAATACAGCCGATACCATTCGGGCCTCGGTCAAAGTAATCGCTAATGAAGCAGAGCGTTGCATCATTGCCCGTCCATTTATGATCGCATCCGATTAGTCGGGTCTGTTGAAGTAACCGGATCAGCTTGTCGTAGTGTCCGTGGACATCTCCAATAACATATTTTGAACTCATAACATTTCGCAATGCTTACCGTCAGTTTTTGACAAACGACTCTGAATTGGCTAAAAAGAGGGGCGGCTGTTGCATAATATGGGACCATAAAGGATTTGGAATGACTTTAGGTGTACGCCTTCTCATCATTTTAATGCTGCTGGTTGTTGCAGTGAGTAACGCTGGTGTCATAGTCGATGGTGCTGTAGGAATTCACTCACTCGTGTCCAGTAACCAGAGGAATCAACAAGCAACCTCTACACAGATCGTAAGCTTTCTTCGAGAACCAACGCAGACGCCAACGCCTCAAACAGAAAGTTTCGTCACCTCTACCAAAACAGCAACACCCACAGAATTCACTGATATCATCCCGCGATTTCAGCGTTCATCACTCACCAGAAAGCCAGACCAACTCTTGATAGGAACACCGATTCGTCAGTTTTCTCGCATGCCAACCCAGACTCCTACAAAAATATCAACGATGCCACCGCCATCAACCAAGAGTTTTGGGACAGCAACCCCCACAGAGCTCTCTGACGCCATCCCGCGATTTCAGCGTTCATCACTCACCAGAAAGCCAGACCAACTCTTGATAGGAACACCGATTCGTCAGTTTTCTCGCATGCCAACCCAGACTCCTACAAAAATATCAACGATGCCACCGCCATCAACCAAGAGTTTTGGGACAGCAACCCCCACAGAGCTCTCTGACGCCATCCCGCGATTTCAGCGTCCATCGCTCACCAGAAAGCCAGACCAGCTCTTGATAGGAACACCGATTCGTCAGTTTTCTCGCATGCCAACCCAGACTCCTACAAAAATATCAACGATGCCACCGCCATCAACCAAGAGTTTTGGGACAGCAACCCCCACAGAGCTCTCTGACGCCATCCCGCGATTTCAGCGTCCACCGCTCACCAGAAAGCCAGACCAGCTCTTGATAGGAACACCGATTCGACGGTTTTCTCGCATGCCAACCCAGACTCCAACAAAAATATCAACGTTGCCACTGCCTTCAACCAAGAGTTTTGGGACAGCGACACCCACAGAGCCCTCTGACATCGTCCCGCGATTTCAGCGTTCATCGCTCACCAGAAAGCCAGACCAACTGTTGATAGGAACACCGATTCGTCAGTTTTCTCGCATGCCAACCCAGACTCCAACAAAAATATCAACGATGCCACCGCCATCAACCAAGAGTTTTGGGACAGCGACACCCACAGAGCTCTCTGACGCCATCCCGCGATTTCAGCGTTCATCACTGACCAGAAAGCCAGACCAGCTCTTGATAGGAACACCGATTCGTCGGTTTTCTCGCATGCCAACCCAGACTCCTACGAATATATCAACGTTGCCACCGCCATCAACCAAGAGTTTTGGGACAGCAACACCCACAGGGCTCTCTGACGCCATCCCGCGATTTCAGCGTCCATCGCTCACCAGAAAGCCAGACCAGCTCTTGATAGGAACACCGATTCGTCGGTTTTCTCGTATGCCAACCCAGACTCCTACAAAAATATCAACGATGCCACCGCCTTCAACCAAGAGTTTTGGGACAGCG
Organism: Chloroflexi bacterium TSY; assembly: GCA_019217005.1. The sequence goes on along the minus strand of JAHBNG010000167.1, from coordinate 6,747 downwards.
ACACCGACAGAGCTCTCTAACGCCATCCCGCGATTTCAACGTCCATCGCTCACTGGAAAGCCAGACCAGCTCTTGATAGGAACACCGATTCGTCGGTTTTCTCGCATGCCAACTCAGACGCCAACTCGCACATCAATGCAGATGAATATAGGCAAAAGCTTTTCTACTCCGGCTCAGACAATGGTTGACCGAGGAGATTCTTCTGCCCCAACGATCGTTCGCTTTTCGCGTGCTGCCACGAGTACCCCCACGGTTGTCGTTGATGTAGAATCATTCAAAGCTCTACCTGTTGAACGTCATACATCGATAAGTGGTTCGTCCTCCGAGCGATTTGTACGCTATCCAACTCAGACACCGACAGCCACGTGGCCTCCAAGACCCACACCAACGTCCACATTGGTACCACCACAAATTGGGTTGTGGTCCACCGACGAGCTGGCAATCGGTGAGTCGCTTCTAATCGAAGGAAGTGGCAATCCAGGTTCGGAACTCACTGTTTGGGTAAATCGAATCCCTGTTGATTCGACGATGATTGATGTCAGCGGCACCTGGGCCTGGCTCTTCATCTCCTCGGAAATTGGTATATATGAGATCCAGTTTATCGATGACAATCATATTTTTATGGTTTTCACAGAAGCAATTTTTATCACAGTTTCCGAAGCTCTGCCGACACCCGCTGCCAGACCACACCCTCCCATTCAAGCACCGCGCCTGCCACCTTTGAGCCTGCCAACCCCAGAGAGATAGAGGTGTTCATTCCTTCCCATCTTGTCACGCCCGTTCTGGTCTGGGCGGATTCGCCCAGTGACCATCAGGGTCGGAACCGCTGATAAGAACGCCTTCTTGATTCCACCGCAAGCTTGGGTCGCTTCGCACTTCACTTGCGCAATAGCGCAACGTCAATCCACAACGGCGTCTGTCAGAATGATTGGCTTCAGATCCATGAAGCAGCAAATCACTGTGGAGTGAGATCTCGCCTGCCTTGAGCTCGACATTGATCACATCTCCAAATTGCTCAACATTGTCCACCACTTGGTTCAAAACATTGTGCTCTGGATCATCGGTCATGCGATAGGTCAAATGACCGTGGTGATGTGACCCCGCCACAAACCGCATGCACGCATTCTCCACATCTGCATCGTCGATCGCCAGCCACGCTGTGACTGTCTTCGAGGGCGTCAATGGCCAGAAGCTTGCGTCCTGATGCCAAGCAACTTGCTTGCCATCCTGAGGCATCTTACAGAAGAAGTGAGCACCCCAGCAAACAATATCCTCGCCCAAGATGTCCTGAACATAAGAGACAATTCGTGGATGGCTGACAAGATCGTAGACGCGACCATATTTCATGTGGGCTGAGATAATTGAGTAGCTATCGCCTCCCGCTGCCAATGTTTCGTCCAAAATGCCATCAAAATAATGCCGTAAATCAGCAATCTCATCCTCGTCAAAACCTGCACGCGATCCCCAGAACTGGGATGAAACCGCAGATCGCGCTCCAATGCGGTTAAAGTATCTTGGTCAGGCAGGATCTTAAAATTGTCCTGGTTCCACATCGTTGTTTGGGTAGACATTGTTTGGGTAGACATTTTGTTGCTCCAAGATATTGCGGTTGACGATTTTTGCTCGCAATTAGAGGGAGTGTGTCCCAAAGTGTGTAAATGCAGTCGATTCTCTGACTGAGCGGCGTCCATTTACATACTTTCTGGTACACACTCCAATTAGATATAAATCCATTATCCACCATTGATCCCACCGGGCAACGGTATCGGCACAGCATCTTCCGTCTCGATCATCCAATCAGCCAGGTGGAGGCGCATTTGCGCAACGATCTCTTGGTTGGCTGCCTCGTTGATCACATTCGTCAATTCCCATGGATCATTTACCAGATCGTAAAGTTCATCCAGATCTCCCATCGAATCGTGCACATACTTCCAATCTCAAGAACGAACCATTTTGCGACGCCCCTCTGCTTCGCGCCACTGGAGCGACTCGATCAACGTGCGACGTCCCCACGGCTTGGGATACTGTGCGAGATCGAGCATTGTAAAGGCTGGTCCACCCGCACCATATTCAGAAAAGGTGACGTCTCGCGATCTGACGCTCGGAATGACTGTTGGTAGAGGTTGACCTTGCATGGTGCGTGGGATCTCAATATTCTGAAGTGTAAGAAGCGTTGGCACGACATCGATCAGATTGACCATACTATCATCACAAATAGCTGTCGGAATTGTACCGGGCCAGGAAACAATGAGGGGTATGTGGGTGAGACAATCATAAAAGACCCCGCCTTTGCACTGCATTCGGTGTTCGCCGCTAAAATCACCATGATCAGAGCAAAAGATGACAATTGTCTTTTCGCGGAGCCCTAATTGTTCTAGCGCATCGAGGATCTGTCCCAATCTATCATCGATAAAACGTACCATGCCATAGTAGACAGCAAGCAGACCATAGAGATCTTCTGGTTTATCATTGGCGGTCCCTAGCATTTCATAAAGTACGCGGTTCCGCTCTGGGACCTCGGGTCCCCTAAACTCGCCGTCCCGCCAAAGCGGCAAATCGATTTGCGTGGGTGGAAACAGGTCGGCATATTGCTGTGGACAAACCCACGGTTCATGAGGGTCAGGAATGGAGACCCACAGAGCGAATGGTTCACTCTGATGCTTTTCAAGAAAGCGAACGGTTTGACCTGCAATCAATCCTGTTGAGTAATCTTCCAACGGAAAATCAGACGTCGCGTAGGCGAAACGTGGATTCTGAGGTGTCATTGTACGACGTAATTGGTGAGCCGCCTCTATCCCATCTACTGGACGAAACCAGTCCATCCCTCGCGTTGCGACATGATTCGGCAAACCCCCATGAGAAATCTCACACCATGTATTGAAGAGTGCCTGATCTTCTACGTTCTCAAAACAGTGATTCTTACCAATCAGACCGACATGGTATCCAGCTTCTTGCCAAAGTCGTGCCGCGTGGTTGGCTCCAATGGGCATAGGTGTTTGGTTGCGACGTGCTCCATTTGTGTGGGGCCATTGTGACGTCCAGAATGCAAACCGAGCGGGCATGCAGAGTGGATGGGGCGTAAATGCATTTTGAAACAAAACCCCTTCATCCGCCAAACGTGCCATGGCGGGTGTTTCGCAGAACGTATTCCCATACAGATGACTTGCCGTCGCCTTCTGTTGGTCGGTCATAATGATGAGAACATTCGGGAGATCGGACATGTCATCCCTTTACACCCGTGACCACAATGTCTTGAATGTAGTTTTTCATGGTATAAGAAAGTAAAAAAATCAGCCACGAAACATGGCCAGATTCTGGCTGTGGATGCTACGCATCTGTAACCAAACACGAAGTGGTCGCTTCGACCTAGCTGACGGCTGATTCGCTGAAAGCTTTTATATTGCTCCCCAATTCATTGGCCTGCAATTCTGGCAGTGGCTGAATAAAGTTGCCCCATTTCAACGATCCGCCCCCTGTTCTCAGTAGAGCTCACCAAGCGGAGGCAACCCAACCTCGACAAAGAGGTCTGGTTCTTCCGGAATGCAGGGAGCGTAACTTCCCGGAAGAGGTCAAGAACAGTCTCGTTGACGACCTCATACCTGACCTCTTCCTGTTAGGTAATATAGGAAAGGGAGATAAAATAAGGGAAGGCAAAAGCAAGGAAAGCCGAAACTTATTGGACTCTCGACCTGGCAAAAAGGACCAACCTCTTCGAGCGGTGCGACCGCCCTTCCCGGACAGTCCGCCAGGTCGACGCCGTGCAACGTCGAAAGCGTGCAGCACCTCGAGTGCCATAACAGGAAAACGGAAAACAGCGTCCAAAGTTGAGGAGCTCAGGCGATACGGGAGAGGAGGTCCAAGATGAAAGTGAAAATGGGAATCGACTGGAGTGAAAAGAAACATGATGTGATGATGTTGGATGAGACAGGACGAGCGCTGGGCTATGCGCAGATAGAGCATAGCCAGAAGGGATTTCGCCAAATTGAAGAAATGAGAAAGAAGACAGGAGCGAGCCATGATGAAGTGACAGTGGGACTGGAAACAGCGCATAATTTGCTGATTGATTATCTCTGGTCGAGCGGGTACAAGAATGTCTATGTGGTGCCGCCGAATGTGGTGAACAAGAGTCGGGAGCGCTATAGTCAAAGTGGTGCGCATAATGATAAGAGTGATGCCTATGTGATAGCAGATTTGTTGCGGACCGATGTCCATCGATTTTATCCTTGGTCACCTGGCAGTGAATTACTCCAGCAGATGCGAGTGGTCAGCAGTGCCACAATACTGGACCAAAGAGACTGTGGCCTTATCCAACCGTCTGCGCGCTTGCCTGTTGCGTTACCATCCGGCGCTGCTTGAGGTCTTCAGCAACTGGCCTTCTCGGATTGCCTGCCACCTGGTTCTGACCTATCCAACGCCAGAGCATGTGCGCAACTCCACCTATGAAGGCTTCCAAGAGTTTCTCAAGCAGCACCGACATACGCAACCCGTAAATGGGTCACTTGTTATGATAAGTTAACCGCCACTTATCCCACATCAGCTCCTGCATTTGTGCCAGCGTATCAACGAGAAGCTCTTCAGCTGGCTGAATGTCTTTTGCTTGCACTGCGCTATGAACAAGAGACCCTTGACCAGTTACAGTCACTTTTCTGCAACATCCGGATCAGCATATCTTTGCTTCTTTACCTGGTGCTGGCCAGCTTTTAGCTCCCAGTCTTCTGGTCAAGTTTGGCGAAGACAGGAAACGCTTTCCCTCTCCCATGAGCCTTCAGTCTCTGGCGGGAACCTGTCCTGTCACCAAACAAAGTGGCAAAGTCAGAACCGTTCATTTCCGCAGAGCTTGCGATCACGACTTTCGTTATTTTACTCAGCAATTTGCTCGCTGCTCCCGCAAAGAGTCTTCTTGGGCCGCTGCTTTTTACACCGCCGCTCGCCAACGCGGTCTCAAAAAGAGTCATGCTGATCGCACTCTCGCTAATCGCTGGATTTGCATCATTTGGAAATTGTGGCAAGACAAGAAACCTTATGATGAATCTTTCCATTTGCAGCAACGAGCCCATCGTCGCCAACCTATCGCTTAATTGCTTCTAATTTTTTACTATGTATCGCCTTTGGGTTCCTTGCCTTTGTCCTCATCTATATGTTGACATAACACGCTGCTGGTTCTCTCTATCAGTTCTTCTTCAACGCGCCCTTTTGGAACTGCCATTACATACAAAGCGTGTCCGGGAAGTTCATGGCACTTCTTTGTCAACCCCCTGAGATCCTGAAGAGCCAGAGATCTTCATACCTGTATGTCTGTTTACTGATTAATCAAAAAAAGTCTTATAGATTGTATAAGAGAATTCGGCAGGAACTTTCTTTGACTTTAGTTTGTTTGGGTTAAGGGAAAAGAATGTACCTCCGAAAGTCATTATACTTGGCCCTACCAATAATAAGAAAATCTCTCTTGGCTCATCAAGTCTATCGTTCTAAAACTTCCCCAATAAGAACCTATCCGAAAAGTGGTTGTGAGTCCGACCAGGTTCTCGAGTGAGAATAGATCGTCACAGAACTTTTCGGATAAGCACTAAGCCGAGTGTGTACCGTAAAGTGTGTAAATGAACACTGCTCAGTTAGAGAACCGCTGCATTTACACACTTTGGGATACACTCCCATAAACTATTCGAAAAGCGGTTGTGAGTTCGACCAGTTTCCCAAACAAGGATGCATCGTCACAGAACCTTTTTGGATAAGTACTAAAGTCAGCAAATTGTAACATCCTTCCTTAGAATCTTTCTGTACAATTGTTAGTTGGATGCTATATACATACATCTTTTATTTTCCAATTTTTGGGGTGGTTCATTTTAGGCGGACAATTAGGTTTACATTTTTGCAAAGAGAAAAGATGTTTATATTTTCTACTTTGAGCCATGCTCAGGCAGAAAATGACCCTCAATATCGACCAAGACGTAGGTAGGAAACTTTGCATGCAAGAAACGACCGTTTCTTACATGCAATCTTATTGATTCAACCAATTTGGGTGTCATTGCAATTCGTACTGTTCGTGAACGTTTGCCCTCTTGGGTCATTGTTTGTAAACAGGGTAAGTCGATCCAATTTAGCCCCATTTGCGTTGTCAGGGTTTCCCAGTGCTTTCTCACGGTCGGCAATGAGACTCCTGACTGTTCCGCTTAAGTAGCCAGAGCAAAGCCTGGCTCTTTCTCGATAAGCTCCTGTGCGGCTTTGATAAGCTTTTCTAATGCCGCCTGCTTACTTTGCATTGGCGGTTTGTCTTGACGTTCTTTGATGACTTCTGTTGGCTGCAAACTAGGAACAGGACGCGAGAACATGATAACCACTTTCCGCCCCGTCTCATATACGATCCGAGATCGATGCACGGCTTGGATTACTACAGCGTCTCTATAACGAAGGTTGCTCGATCATGGTCGCTGTTATAACCGTTTCCATTCCTGTCTCGTCTATTTCATACTGAACCCATACGCCGAAGGCTTCAAACTCGTATCGCTCTTTCTTCCCCTCAACGCGTGTTGCCCAACCTGGGCGCGGGTCTTTAACAAGCGACTGAAGCATTCGGCGAAGTTCAACATTAGCCGGAAGATACTATCGCGCGAAGTAGCTCATGACTCGGCTGTAATCTCACGGTCTAATTTCTCCAGGTCTTCGAGAGGCATTGATGGCGGACAATCCCCCGCCTTGATTGCGGCGAACTGCTCGTCAGCGACCCGAGTGCGTTCGCGCTGTTCAAGC
>JAHBNG010000017.1 GCA_019217005.1 Chloroflexi bacterium TSY | reverse complement strand
GCGAGATTGTCATTTTTGCTCCTTTTGGAGAGCTAGTTTAACACCTTCTCGCGTATATTTTATTTTTTGGATTGGCCTTATAGACCGTGGCACTAGCCAATGCACTGGCAGCCTGTAACTCGACCACATCAAATTGAACAGCAAGCGTCGCAGCCCGATTGATGGTGTTCAATGCATCATCGTAATTTGCTCTCTCAGTTTGAAAACGTCCCTGCTCCAGCAAGAGTTGGCTCAATAGCACACTTGCCGTCTCACCCGTTTGAGGTGGATTTAACGTCGCTAAATACGTAGTCAGTTTATCGGCTGCTCTACCAAATAGCGACTCTGCAACTTGAAATGGCCCGTGAAGCAGATAGAAACGCGACAAGCTAGGAATCATGCATTGAATTTGTGACAACATCAGATGAGAGACATCCCAAGCTGCGCGGATGTTGGCAATCTCTTCCGCAATGGCTGCGATTGCTTCAGCTTCATCCGTTCCGGCAAACCGCTCTTCTTGGCGTTGGAGAAACGAAACATAGTAATTGCAAAGTTGTGTGACATATTCTCTGCAGAATCTTCCGCAGAATGTAGCCCTCCGCAGCATACTGACGCACAACCTGATGCATGGCATAACGCGTCTGCATTGTATGGCCTTTATGTTGATCTAGATTTTTATGCATCTTCGTTTCTGGGAACCAGAAGCCGAGTCGTTGCACGAGCGATTTGTCAAGCAACGAAATCAGATGAAAGAGAGAGACGTTGGCGACTTGTTGCGCTGCGTTCTCTGTAAAGGAATCTGCAAAGACCGATAGATTCTGAAATGCCAACTGCTCCTCTTGATTCAAAAGTGTCCAAGAATGATCGAAAACCGCACGCAAGCTTCGTTGTCTTGGAATAACATCGCGCATCTGCGTGGAGAGAAAGTCAATATTGCGCTCAATTTCCGTCACAACTCCGATGGCATTGCACGCAACCAAGCTGCGGCCAATTTGATCGCAAGTGGAATCCTCCCAATAGTTGACAAATTCGGATAATGTCCACACTAGTTGCTGGAGACAAATCAAACCCTGGCGATATCTGTTCAGCTGTTTGCAAAAAGTTGAACAGCGCCATGACGACTTACATCGGATATGACGGGTGACTCAGACGGGTTTGGCAACGTTTGTCCGATAGTATTTTCACCAGGCGATAGTACCATTTGCGGATAGGTTAACCGCTGAGATCAAGTCGCCATTCAGCCGACATCTGCAGAGGTTCTCGACTCGTCACCAAGATTTTCAGATCTGAGCTAGCAGACAACAGTTGGGTCACGAACTCAATCCCATCAACCTGAGGTTGAGCGGTTGGTCCCTCATCTCCAGGCAATAAATATTCAAAACTATCAAGAAGCAACAAAATTTCTTTGTTCTCCAACTGCTTCTGCACGCGCAACAGTGGATCTTCACGGCCAGCGACTTTTAGTTCTAGCGCATCTGCCAGCGCCAAGGTGGCTTGCTCCGCGTCTACGATATTGGTTAGCGATACATAAATAACCCGTTTAGGAAAAGCAACGCCTGCTCTGCACAAATTTGCCGGGCAGCCTGCAATGCAAGTCTACTTTTCCCGATGCCGCCTAGACCAACAATGGTGACCAAACGACAATCAGGCTCAGAGACCATTGCAATTAGTTGCTCCAACTCTTTTGCGCGGCCAATAAAAGGAGTGGATTCGGGAGGTAGATTATGACGTCGAGCAGCACGTGCCGCTTGAATTCGCCGATATAACTCGGTTGTTTCCGGCATTGGCTCAACGTCCAATTCGTCTACTAGTATTTGATAACATTGATCATACTGACTCAGAGCCGCATTGAAATCACCGATGCGACTGAGTGTTTCCATCAATGTACGGTGCGCGGCTTCGTCCCAAGGTTCAGGAGAAGCAAACGCTTCAGCGTTCTAATCGCTTGTTCATAAGCCCGTACTGTTACATAGTGATTTGTCAATCTGTGAAGCAATTCGATGGCAATCTGTCTGCGCCGCACTCGTTCTGTTAGCAGCCACTCCTCGAAGAACGGAGCGTCATCCACATGGAAATCTTCCAAAAAGTCACCACGGTAGAGTTTTATCAATTGCTCCAAAACTTGAATATCCAGAGCGTCTGTGTGATTCAACTTTGTTTCTGTCTGCTGATCAAAGACATGGATATCCAGTGTAAAGTTGCTTTCATGATTAAAGGCAATCGTCTGGCGGGTAATGGTCAAGTGGTCTGGAATCAACCGGCGCAGACCAGAGAGCGCAACGCGCAAGCTATTTTTGGCATTCTCTTCCGAATCTTCGCTCCAAAAGAGCGCTGCCAGTGCATGACGACTATGAACAGTTCCCGTTACCGCTAGAAAATAGAAGAGTGCTTGTGCTTTCTGGGTGCCAAAGGCTGTCACAAGTTCGCCGTTCAGATAGGTTTGTGGTTTACCCAAAAGGGTCAGTTTAAGAATTGTGGACATAGGGGAATATTGTCGCGATTGATTTCAGATTCGTCAAGTAGCAGAAAAAGGCTAAGGCCGAGACAAAAAGGGCGTCTGGTGATCAAATATTCAAGACTCAGTAGATCCAAATTTCAGGTTTTGAGAGAGAATTCTGGCTAAACAGTTGACATAAATACAAATTTGCCGGTCGATATCTAGTTTTTGCGTTAGATTTGGGCGATTTTCAGATATGAAATAGGTTGTTTTCTGTAACCGAAATCTGAATAAATGACTCCAAAATCCCTGCAATCTCGACTGAAAATCGCCAAAAACGCCAAATTTGGATCTACTGAGACTACAAAGAAGAAAATCGTTTATGTGTTCAAGCATCCCAATCCTCAGCCTTCTCCTCAGTCTTTTTGACCTCAGCCTAATTTGGATTGGCTTTCCGCGTCAGGTAGACTTACATCGCACACATAGCAAAAAATAGACGCATGAAATCGAGAAATTTTTTCACTTCATCTTGTCCCACATCATGCGCGTGATCAAAATATCTCACAAGGAGCCTAGCAAATGGTAGAGTACGAAAATCTTCAAGTTCGACAAGAAGGAAAAGTTGGCATTGTTCAACTTGATCGACCAAGGGCATTAAATGCACTGAATGGCGCTCTCATGCAGGAGCTAATTGTTGCTCTGCAGGAATTTGATGCAAATTCAGATGTTGGCTGCATCGTTATCACTGGAAACGAAAAAGCATTTGCTGCGGGGGCAGATATTAAGCAAATGGCCGGAGCCAATCTTGTCAGTATAATGAGTGATTCCTTTATTAGTCAATGGGATGGTGTACGAGCCGTCAAGAAACCCATTGTCGCGGCTGTAAGCGGTTGGTGCTTGGGCGGAGGCTGTGAACTCGCAATGGCCTGTGACATGATTGTGGCTTCAGAGACAGCAAAATTTGGTCAGCCTGAAATCAATTTGGGAGTCATCCCCGGTGCTGGAGGCACACAGCGATTACCTTTGGCTGTTGGCAAGACGGTTGCGATGGAGATGATTCTGAATGATCGCAAGTTGAGTGCAGAAGAAGCGCTACAATATGGTTTAGTGAACCGAGTTGCATCAGTCGAAGAGTATATGGATGTTGCACTCAAGCTTGCAAGTGAGATCGCCGATCGTGCCCTGTTGCTGTCCGTTTGGCCAAAGAGGCTATTAACCAAATCTTTGAAACCAACCTAAACGAGGGCATTCATATGGAGCGACGGCTGTTCAATATGCTTTTTGCCACCGAAGATCAATCGGAGGGGATGGCGGCTTTTGTGGAGAAACGCAAGCCTGTCTGGCAAGGGAAATAATCATGTAAAGTGCAGCAAGAATCAATTCCACTATCCCACAAGTATCCCACAGATATCCCACAAGTATCCCACATCTGTCTGTGGGATAGGTTTATTCTGTCGAGAAGCAATCGCAGTTTAATTTTGGATCATGAAGTCAGAGAGTGTGTTCCAAAGTGCGCAAATGCAGCCAGTTCTCTGACTGAGAGGTCCATTTAGGCTAAACCAAAAAAATAATTATACGCGAACGAGAGAATGGAGAGGGGGAATAAGGACAAACCATTTTTCTAAACCAGGTAAACGTTGGAAGCGTTGTTCCAAACGGTCCATCTCTTTCTGAGTGAGTTTGACGCCGGTCTCATAAAGAGTGGAATTCAGGTGAACGAAGGGTTGTAGTTGGTTAAAGCGAAAAGAACGGGCAAAATTGAGAACGGTCTCAAGAGAATCGAGAAGAGAACCGTTCCAGTGTTTTTCAAGATGGCCCCAAACCCGTTCGATGGGGTTGTATTTACTGTGATAAGGAGGGTAGCAGGCGAGCTGAATAGAGAGACGATAGTGCTCAACAAACTGAGTGAGACGATACATAAACTGAGTCCGACGGGTATGATTTTCGGGACCATTGTCCTGATTGATCACGAGGGTCTTGACGTGAGGAAAGTGTTCACGTACGCTTTCCCAAAAATCAATCAGGCAGTCGACAATACAGTCACTCGTCACTTTCGACTGAGTCAAGTAAAGAAAGAGTTCCTTGGTTGAAGGGAGGTAAATGCCAAAAGGAGTGACTTTCTCGGTCTTCTTATCTTGAAAGTCATGATCGAGCGCTTTGACAACCACTCGACTTATCCCTTCTCTCGAGAAACGGTCAAGTAAAATCGTCGCTTTGGCATCCCAAGAGAGGCGCAGAACCGTCTCGTCTGCATCCGCTTCTTGATTGATCTGATGAATTCTATCAAAGATCGCATCGGTCTCTGGGATCTTTTTTCACTGGTTGACTTTTTTTGACCCGGTTTGAGCCATAGCCTAACTCATTGAGCTTCAAGCGGATGGCCTCTTCGCCAGGCAATTCCTCATCTGTGTATCCTTTCTGCTCGATGAGCTGGGTACGCATTTCGGCGGCGGTTAGTCGAGTGTACAATTGGGGGGGTCGAAAGGTGGGATCGGTCTGGCTGAATTGATCGGCGATTTCAACCATATCGGCCAGTAAAGTGGGGATATGGTCTTCGGCTTTTTTGCGACCACGTCGGTGGCTTTGGTCGACATAACAGAAGCCGCCTTCTAGTTCTTCCAGGGCTTTGGCTATCGTCGCCCGATTCCAGCCCAACTCTCGTTCTGCTTTCGTCGGACTCCCTTCGCATATCGTTTTGACCGTTTGGGCCATGAAGTGCCTTCTTTCGTATCCACTTAACATGGCCTTCGTCTCTTTCAAGACTTCAACCATTTCTGGCGAGATTGTCATTTTTGCTCCTTTTGGAGAGCTAGTTTAACACCTTCTCGCGTATATTTTATTTTTTGGATTGGCCTTACACGCTATATGGTACACACTCTGAAGTCAAGATCTGATTCGTAAGTTCGTAAGTTGTCCAATCAGAGCAATGAGCATTCAGATCGCTCTGATTGGACAACCTACAAATGGTCGAACGATCGGCCATGCTCAAAGTTTAAATGATGAGACAATTAGTGACGCGCCAACTTTTTCCGAAGTCGGACATATTGGGCGTAGTCAATTTGTACACGTCGATCAATGTAGGCGCGGGTCGTTAATGCCGCACGTCGAGCGATCTGAATTTTTTCTGTTACAAGTAAGTCAAAAGCATCTGAGCCTGCCCCACTCCCATAGCTCACCATCAAGATTCTGTCCCCGGCTTTTGCCTGATCCAAAATGGCAGTTAATCCAACAAGAGAGGAGCCGGCATAGGTATTGCCAATGTCACCGACTAATAATCCTGCTTGCCATTGTTCTGGTTTGAAACCAAGTTGTGCAAGGGCACGCATTGGAAACTTGCGGTTTGGCTGATGGAAAACCACATACCGATAATCCTGCGGGCTTGTCTTCATCGCACTCATCATCTCTTCTGCTGCCGGAACAATATGCCCAAAATAACCCGGATCTCCACTAAAACGCTCTGCATGGCTTGGATAATGGGTTCCTGGGCGGCGCCAGAAATCAGTCGTATCAGAGACATAGCTTGATGTACGCTGAATAATTGCACACGCATCTGCGGCTGGACCAATGATAAAAGCTGCACCACCGGCCCCGGCGGTGTATTCAAGCGCGTCCCCCGGTCGGCCTTGTGCCGTATCCATACCAATGCTAAGTGCGTAGTCAGCCATACCACTTCCCACAAAGCCGATAGCTGCTTGCGTGGCCTCAGTACCAGCTTTGCACGCAAATTGCCAATCGGCAGCTAGTGTGACAGGTGTAGCTCCAATGGCTTCGGCCACAACTGTTCCCGTTGGTTTCACTGCATAAGGATGGCTCTCACTGCCAACCCAGACGGCTTGCAGCAAACTTGGATCAATTTGCGCACGTTGCACTGCATTCCGCGCTGCTTCAATGCTCATTGTGACCGTATCTTCATCTAATCCAGGAACTGCCTTCTCCCTGACTGGGCTTTTGGAATTACCATCAGTCCAAATACGACTGATCTCGTGCCCAGGTAGCCGAAAACGGGGTACATATGCACCATATCCTACAATTCCAATTTCGCGCGTCGGTTGTCCAAACATACAATCCTATTCCCCTATCTTGATACCACAACAGATCATCACTTTCTTCTTTGTCTGATTTTACGAGTGTGTACCACAAAGTGTGTAAATGAACACTGCTCGGTCAGAGAACCGCTGCATTGACACACTTTGGGACACACCCCAGATTTCACAGCCAGCTAAGATTTATCGTCAACCAACTTACTGCACAAAATCTCCTGCGCACGCTCCATTCGGATCTCTCCTTCTTGCACCAATTGAGCGGCAACGCGATCCACGCGATCGCCCGTTGCTCCTGCTGCCGCCGCAATTTGACGGGCATGAAGGGCCATATGGCCACTCTGAATGCCTTCTGTGGACAAAGCACGGATAGCGGCTAAATTTTGTGCCAGCCCCACAGCTGCCATGAGTTCGCTCAATTCGTTTGCGCTGTTGATGTCCAGAATCTTGAGTGCAATCTGCGCAGTTGGATGGGTGAGAGTTGCCCCACCGACAATCCCAACAGCCAATGGTAATTCAAGACAACCATACAAGAGAGGAAACTCCGCATCCGCCATTGAACCAACAATCGAATCCAGAGCAGAATCAGCTGCCGATGCCTCTATTTTGATTCTATATGAAGAATTGCTTCGTTCGTCCGCCTCTTTCAACGATGCCCAGTTTGTTCTATTCTCTATAATCCGCCACTCTGTCAGAGCGCGATATTGTCCGTCACGTGCAGCATAAGCGTGAGCACCGGCTTCAATGGCGCGCCAATCATTGCCCGTAGCCACAGCGACCGCGTCAATCCCATTGAGAATTCCTTTATTGTGAGTCGCTGCACGATAGGGATCTGCATAGGCAAAGGCATTTGCATGAGCAATTCCTTCAGCAACTTCACGTCCAGAATCCGTCGGTGTGTCAAATGTCGACGCAGGAATCAGCACTTCTGCCCAGGCTCGGCGTTGATCGGATAGATTGCTCAGTATGCGTAGTAACGCACGCCCACCACTCAATTGTTCCAGCGTTGGGGCAATGGTTTCGGCAGCTGTATTAATCGCATTTGCACCCATTGCGTCACGCGCGTCAAAAAGCAGATGAACAATCGTCATGGGTACAGTTGGTGTTTCGAGCAAATGATGAACAGTGATATCGACCGGACCGCCACCTCGTTTGGCAATAGTAGGGCTGGTGTTGGCTTCAGCCAGGAGGGTTTCTTTCGCGGCCAAAATACGTTCGGCTGCATCTGTCTGGTCAGGTACATTCAGAAGCTGGATTTGTGCAATCATGACTGGTTCTGTGCTGCCCGTATAGAATCCTCCACCACTACGTGCGAGTTTGGCAGCAAAGCTGACAGCGGCCACAACAGATGGCTCCTCCACAACCATCGGCACCAAGTAGTCGCAGCCATTCACCAGAAAGTTTGTCGCAATTCCAAATGGTAGGCTATAGCGACCAACGACATTCTCGATTAATTTATCCGCCTGTTCAACAGACAGGCTCTTTGCTAACGCCTCGGCGTCATCCCGATCCAGAGCAGCCCATTCAGTAATCAGTTGAATGCGTTCTACAATATCCTTTTTATAAAATCCACTTAACTGCGAAGAACGGTTCTGTCTAGGTTTGTTCATATGTTACTTAGTTCATTTCCTAACTACTAAAAGCTAAAAGCGCACGGCTGATTGGGCCATCTAGGAGTTGTGGAGCAAGGGCGAGGCAAGCAGAGATCACGATCACGACAACGGCCAAGATTGCACTTACTGGACGTTCTCGTGGCGTTGTAGACTGCTCAAGTGGGCCAAAGAGGATGCGGGCCATCCGAATAAAACCAAAAACTGCTCCCGCTGAGGCAATTAGCACAACCGTTGCGACCTGCCAACTATCTGCTGCAATAATTTGAAGTGCTGCCCAATGCCCCGTAAAACCTGCACTAAGTGGAAAACCAGTCAAGCCAAGTCCCCCCAATAAATAGGCCGTACTATTCCACGGCAGGCGTGTACCGATGCCTGATAATTGCTCTGGTTGATAGCCATTTGTTTGCTGTTCAATGACAGATAGTCCTGTTGCTGCTGTCAACATGCTGACAGCGCGCAGCCCAAAGAGAAATAGAACCAATGGCCAACTACGTGCCCCCGGAACCCCCAAGATCATGATGATGAGACCCCAATCATGCAGAGCAGCGTACCCCCAAAGTCGTCCAGGATGGTTTGCTCCCGCAGTTGCAATGCCGCCCCAGACAGCTGTAATCAGTCCAGCTAGCCCGAGCCAGAGACCAAAAAAGGGTTGTTGTGTTACAACCGGGAAGGACGAGACAACACGAAAAATCAGATGTAGCAACGCTAACTGGTAGAGCAGCGTGAGCAAAGCTGTCACTACGGGTGGTGCTGACTCTGCTGTTGTTGGCATCGCACTATGGAGAGGAACCGGTGCCAACATGATAATGATCCCGAGCGCCATCAGTTGGCCTGCCGTCCAATTTGATGAAACATCTTGAGGGTTTAGCGGTGTTTGTTCAATGTACCAAGCGGCCAATAAGAAAAGTGGGAATGCCAAGACGGGAGGAACCAGCGTCCGCAGTGGTCCGGGATGGGACGATCGTCCCGCCTGAAACGCAAAGACTCCAAGACTGCTAAGGCAGGCGAGAAAGATTGGCGTAATTAACGGCGGTGCCAGCGGGCCAGATATAACGAGTGCAAGAAAAATATATCCAGCCAATAGGCCAAGCACCAATGGGACGAAACTGTGGCCTTGGCTTACACGAATCGTTAGGAAAATCGCGACTGCCGTCAGCGTAAGACTCGTTGTCAAGATAGGCACAGCACCTGCTTGCAACTGAAGAACAAAGCCAAAACGTTCCAGCGGTGCAATCAGGTTGACAGGTTGAGATGTAATTGGCAAATTGCGAACCGGTTCACTGAGATCAACGTTCCATAGCCAGAAAGCCAGAGCACTCGTGAAGAGTGTTGCAACAAGCGAAGTGAGCCATTCAAAATGACGTAAAATGTATGTAATAAATGCGAGCGTTAGTAAACTACCGACCAGCAGGACAGGCAGACTAACCACCGTTGATTCAAGTCCGTTCATGGATGATTATCAGTCTCTTGTTCTGGCGATTTAGGCGATCCTGATTCAGATGATGAAAGTGTCTGAAGCGGTGAAACTCTCGGAAATTGTCCTGTTGCTGGATCGTTTTGCGATTGGCGGCGTCGATTTATACGCGCAACAAGAGGATGTTCCCCTGTACGTTCTGCTGCTGGTACATATTGTGAGCGAGCAAAACTCTGTTCGGGGAGTACCTTTACAGCGGGGATATCCATGGTCGTCATTTCAGAGTAGGATAAATATCGATTGGCTTCAAGGGGGGGTAATCGATCTGTTGGGAAGGTGATATCGGTAACGACAATTGGTTGTTCTGTATCCACGAAGCTCTCAGTAAGAATCAAGTAACTACACCCAAGAGCCAGTAGCAGCTCTAGAATACCAATGAGAACGAGAAGACCAGGCAAAGGCAATAAGACAGCCACGAGTATTTGAATCGGAATACACCACAACAGAAGTGCACTGCCTGTATAGAGTGGATGGTCAGTCAAACTCAAAATTAAAAAAGCGGACAAGCTCAGCCAGATTGACAAACGTGAAACTCCACTAGATAGAGTGGGTAATTCAATCTGGATATCAAAAATTTGCCACAAAATAATGAATAGACAAATAAGCAGCAGTCGTAGAAACCAATTGCCTGATTGATAAAGCCGCCGACTATCTGTCGCTTGCACACCTGAGAGAGCTAAGATCAATGCACAAAGTACCAAGACAAGAGTCTGGGCATAGAGCCATGCTGATGGAATTTGTAATTGTGTTAGGGCCATGCGCGCAACACCAACTTGGATTGCGACCAGCCCAATCAGCATAAAACGCCAATTCCAAACAATAATTATCGTGGCCGATATCAGTGCAATTAGAAGGAGTTCCACTCCCATTGTTAACGTTTCGATCGACATATCAAACATCCATGAACAACATCAAAAATCAACCAGCCACAAGCAAATATCCAAGCAATAAAAACACTGCGAGCCATCCCATATATCCCGCCCCCTCAACGACTCCAACAACATTTCCCCAGATATTGCTTACTCGATTAATACTCCACCACAAGAGTTGGAACAACCATTCGAGACGCGTAAAATGGTTGATGCGTGTTGGCCACATACTGAGTCCATTCCAAAATTGTGGACGTAAACGCGCCAACGCGATCCCCATTACAAGAGGCACAAGCCACGTCACCCACACTTCTCCTGCTGCAACAACTGTTGGACGTGTACCGGCAAGAGCAGGAATCGCGTCGGGCATATTCGCGAGTGCCGCCACCAATTGGGGTAGAAATCCAGCAAAGGCAAGCATAAATCCCAAAGCAAGCGTGGCAAAAATTAGTCGGGCGACAGCAAACGGTTGCAGGGCAGGCGGGTTCCGTCGCTCAGCACCCCAACTCCGCAATAGGGCCGCAATTTGCAGGGTCTGTGCGATTACATAAACGATAAATAGCACGAAAAAGATTGTTTCAGCCGTCAACAAGCGTGCAATTCCAGGTTGGGTTAAAAATCCTGGTGTATAGGGTGCACCGGAGAGCGCCAATGCCCCAACACTTACCGGAAATTGCCATCCCCATTCCTGCCAAACGCGTTCTCCCACAAGCCACAAACCACCGCCCAGTGCGAAGACTGTCGTTGGCCATATCAAGGCAGCGGGTCCGTCATTTGTTCCAAGTACACCCGCCAAAGCGGCCAGTCCGGTTGACGTAATCAGAACAAACGTCGTATGGTTGGGTTGATCAGGAGCTGTCCACGCAGCTGTTGCGCTACCGAGTAACGCAAGGATGATGAGGGCCAAAACTTCTGTGCGTAATAGAATATCTTCTCCACCCAACTCAACTGCCCAACCGAGCAACCAGAGTCCACAAAGCACTGAAACCATCTGGTCGATCAAACGCTCTGATAGATCGACAGGTTCATTTTCAGTTGGCAGAAGCCACAAATGAAGGGGATAAGCGCCAGCGCGAATAGCAGCAGCTATCAGCATCAGGAAGACTGTTTCGATTGGCAATAGGCCGCCGTCTAAGGGCTGCCCCGGTCCTGTTGGACCCGCAGGCAATAGACCAATCAACAGCAGTAAGGCCCCAAGCAGACTCAAACCTTTCACCCGATTGTCGCGTACTGTCACGGCTAGTGCCAGCGAAGAGCCATCTGGTCGCATGGCACTTCGCACCAACATCAGTAAATCCATCAGGACCCACATCAGAATGACGGTTAGCAAGTTACTGCTGGAGACAAAGAGTAAAGCAGTTGCCAGAAAGCCTAGGTGAACCGCTAAAGTAGAACTTGTATGACGATAAGCACCTACGTTTGTGAGACCACTGTTTACATGGCCTCCCTTAAAGTCGAGTAGAATACCAACTCCACCCAAGAGAATAATCAACCCAGAGACATACCAATTCCAACCATCGCCAACCCATTCTAAATTGGTTCCACTTTGAAGCAACGGATGCCAGGGCCTGCTATAGATGGGATACTCGGACTGCGTGCGAAGCCCAAGGAGTAGCCAAACTGTCAATGCCACGAAGACAAGTGCTGATCCAGTGAGCCAGCCGGGCTTGCGCACAAGACGTCCAACCAAAAGCAAATAAACAACTCCAATCATCAACATCAGAGCTGGGCCAATGGGAGATCCCAATAATTCGATGAACATTGCCAGTAGAACATTCACGATTGTTGATTTTAGCACAGGCCAGAGCACGTCACAAAGCTTTTAGGCCCCCTATGGACTCAAGATAAACAATAAATTGTCAATATTGTGTCGAATCAGTCTCGCTGGTGCTGTGCTGAAAGCGCCTCAATTGTCAAGGCAAAGAATCAGATTCCAAGCACCCTCATGCTCAATCGTCAATTTTCAGTAGACCGCAACGCGGAGTCGCCAAGCATGGCGCGCCATATATGGCGCAGCATTCGCATTAGAGAATGCGACTGGCGTTCTCTCTTACACGCAGTAGGATTTCTCAGAGGTAGAGCGTTCAAATGGCGAAAAAAGACGCAGTAGAGAATCTCGGACCATTTGGCACGCTCGAGTCTGTTTTGACTGAGAAATGCAGGATTATGTCCACTGCGTGTAAGAGAGAACGCTGCGCCATGCATGGCGACTCCACTGCGGTCTGCCCTGAAAAAAAGGGCAGCAAGAGAAGAGAGAGAGGGGTTAAAGGCCGCGTTGAATAAGAAGCGGGTCCAAGTTGACCCGCCAGAGTGGGTGGCGTCGTTGCCTGTGCCCAACGCAAATCAGTTGTAGTGAGCACCGTACTTAGGCGGTCGGTGCCAAGAAAACCTTGAAGCCGAGGGACTCGAGGGTTTTGAGTGCGCCGGCTTGTGCATGCTCCTTGCGTCGTTTGAGAAAGAAGTCGCCGCCGAGTTCTTCAAAGACGGCATCGGGCTTGTCGATGAGATGATAGACGATGGTCAAGATGGAATGGGCCACGGCAATAGCTGCCCGCTTGGCTCCGCGTCGTGCCTTGAGACGGTGGAACTGTGCGGCGAGATAGGTGTCCTTGGTGCGAGAGGCGGCCCAAGCCGCTTCAACGAGGGCGGTGACTAACCTCTGGCCTTTCGTCGGCGACCACTCTTGCGTTTGCCCGCCGATTCGTTGTTGCCAGGACAGACACAAGCCCAGGAGGCCAGTTTCTTAGCTGAGGGCCAGCTTTCGACCGAGGGACCGATCTCCGCCAGAATTATCTCGGCGACGACTCGCCCCACACCGGGAATGGCATCTAGGCGTGCGATGAGGTCAGCATGCGGAGCCATGAGGACCCCAATCTGTTGATTGAGGGCATCAATGCGTACATTCAGGTGATCGAGATGATGCAGAACTTCTTGCAGCATAAAACGATGATGAGGACGGACCAGTCCCGTCAACGCATCAACCAACTGGGAATCTTGGCCCGCAGCCGCTTTTGTGCCAAGTCAGCCATGGCTTCTGGGTCCATCTCATCTGCAATCAGGGCCTCGATCATCTGGCGTGCCGATACACCTTGGATGCTCGTGACCACCGATCCCAACTTGACGTTGGCATCTTCCAACACCTTATGCAGGCGATTGACTGCCGCACTCTTCTCTTGCAAGAGACGCGTCCGATAGCGCGTCAGGTCTCGCAAGTCCCTTTGCTCCACATCTGGAATGAAACTGCGCTCCAGCAGTCCATAACTCATCAGTTTCGTGATCCAGGCCGCATCGCTCTCATCCGTCTTGCGACCAGGCACCTGTGCCAGATGGCGGGCATTCACAATCCAGACCTCAAAATGCTCATGCAACACATTGTAGATCGGTTTCCAATACACTCCCGTACTCTCCATCGCCACATGCGTGATCCCATACGACGACAGCCACGACCTCAACCCTCCAACTCGACCGTCGTTGTCCCAAATCGCTTGCGCACCTGCTCCATCCTCCTGATTCATCTACCACACGCCACTACCATCCGCTTGTGAACATCCAGGCCGCTGCACTTCGGAAACATCACTTCCATCTTCCTTTCCTTTCGCAGCCGCTTGTGTACCGATTGTGAGCACAGTCTGCCCTGCGTGTTTCGTCCCGAGGAACGTCCACATCCCGTGGTGCGTCGGTGTACACCAATCTAGCTACTGAGCGTTCTTTACTTGACCACGGACCTTTCCCGATTTCTGTTCGGCGGCTGCCACCACACTTTAACACATTTTTCATCCCCTGTTGTGTTGGCTCACCGCATGTTTATCTACTGATTTTTAATCGTCAATAGACAATTCGGTAGACCCTGAACGGATCAATATCGAAAATATGGAATGTTGCTGAAAGGAAGATCTGTCCGGCAAATGCAGGGGTTTGAGATGGAGATTTAGGAGAGGATCAAGCGCGTTCGAAATCGGTTTATTGGCAGCTCACGGTCGCAAGAAGTAGAAGAAATATTGACACGCTTTAACAGGTTCTTTATGGACTACCAGTTAAATAAAGTCTAAATATTTCCTTGGTTCTACTTACTTGCAACCTGTTTTGATAGGTACAATCTCATGATGAGCAAAAATCATTTTTGTTCCTCCGGAGAACGTAGTTGACAACCATCTACGCAGGAAGAACAGCCGCTAGTGCAGTTGCACAAGCCAAGACGGCAAGCAACAGCAATTTCACTCTCACCATACTCAGTCTGGGAGGACAATGCATTGACGATAATGTATTC
Organism: Chloroflexi bacterium TSY; assembly: GCA_019217005.1. The sequence goes on along the minus strand of JAHBNG010000017.1, from coordinate 152,542 downwards.
ATCTTAATCTCCTATTTGATTCTAAAGTGTTACCGGTCTCTCCGGCAACTGCCATCATTGTATCTTCCTTGCATTAATTTATCATTACAAAATCGCAGACTAATCATTATCAAATCATGACAAAGATGACAAGATATTCCAGCACGATATCTAGTGAAGCTGCGCCTCAAACCGACAAGTGGTCGTCCAAGGTGGATAGTTGATAGTGGGTGGTGGATAGTTGATAAATGTAAATTTCGACGTTTGAACTTTGCCGATTGAGAAGTAGTCGTCGATAATTCCATAAACACCTGTCAGCCAAAATAAGAATCTCTCCGAAAAGTGGTTGTGAATTCAACCAGATTCCCGGGTGAGAATTCATCTTCACAGAACTTTTCGGACAAAAACACTAAGAATGTATCATTATCTATACGCGATTGTTTCGTCGACTCCCTTATCAACGAAGATCCATTCCTGACGAACCAAAGGAGCTTCTTCATGCCAACTATTTCTCACTCAGCCCTGCGAGACTTCGGTTACACCATATTCGAGGCGGTAGGCGTTCCAGCCGACCAAGCGCGCATTGCGACAGATCATTTGGTGGAGTCCAACTTAATGGGTCATGATTCTCATGGCGTCATCCACATCCCCGGATATGTTGCGGGATTGCAAAAAGAGAACATTCGGCCCGTTGGTCAGCAGAAAATCGTGCGCGAAACACCTGTCTCGTGCGTCATAGACGCCAATCGCAGTTTCGGTATTGTGCTCGCCTACCGTGCGATGGAGATGGCCGTTGCGCGTGCCAAAGAACACACACTTGGCGCCGTCGCTGTACACCAGGCTAGTCACATCGGTCGTCTGGGTGCTTTTCCACCACTCGCAGCCGCCGAAAATTGTATTGGGGTGATCATGCTGAACGGAGGTGGTCGCTTCGTGGCTCCCTTTGGTGGTACAGAACAACGTCTGCCTCCCAACCCCATCGCGGCCAGCGTCCCGACCAAGAGTGGAAAACCCATGATGCTCGACATCACAACAAGCATGGTGGCTGGGGGAAAAGTCTGGATGCAAATGGAGAAAGGAGAGGCCGTTCCAGAAGGCTGGTTGGTGGATAAAGATGGAAATCCAGTGACCGACCCAAGCGCTTGGCGTAGCGGTGAAGGTGCCATGTTACCATTGGGTGGACCCGTTGGACACAAGGGTTATGGTCTGGCGATGATGATCGATGCGATTACTGGGGGTCTTTCGTGGGCTGGTTGTAGCGCCAATCCGCCTACGAGGGGAGGCAGTGGTTTTTTGGCACTGGCCATCAAAATTGAGAGCTTTATTGACGTGGATGAGTATAAGGAAGAAGTGCAGCGCCTGATCGATTGGGTCAAATCGTCGGCAACGATGCCGGGGGTTGACAGAATCTATCTCCCAGGCGAGATCGAGCAAGATCGAATGGCGCAACGCATGGCAGACGGTATTCCGATTCCAGACGCCACGTGGGAACGGATTACCGCAATAGCAAACGAGCTGAATATATCAATTCCGGAGGTTTCTTAACATGTCTACAACATCACATGAGAACGCACAAACAGTCGGCGCACAAAGAGTCAAAGCTCAGTGCGAAAGGCTATTCCGCGCGCCGTATGCAGTACCGAACGCGCTCCAGATGACAAAGGCGGGCTTGTGGATCACAGATCAGATTACTGATCGCGTTGCGCTGGTGGAGGTGACTGAACCATCTGAATATGGTGTCACCAAGCTAATTCGCGATATTCCATCCGAATCGTCCAATACGAGCGGTATGGCCTACGATGGAGATGCCCTCTGGCTGGCCGCAAACTGCACGGCCAAACTGTGGCGACCTGTGCGTGACCACGATGCACAAGAAGGTGAAGGCGTAATCCTCAAGATTGACCCACGTACAGGGGAAACGCTCGAACGTCACTTACTCCCGGGCGGTGGTGGCACTCACGGCCTCGAATGCGATCCCTTCGAAGAGGACACAATCTGGTTGACAACACTAAAGAGCCAGACACTGAGCAAAGTACGCATTTCAGATTGGTCGGTGCAACATGTCATCCCATTGCCGTATCAGCGAGGTCACGGAGTTGTCCGCGTGACTGACGGTGTCTGGGTCGTTCACACAGCAGATCGCATCATTGCCAAACTAGATGTCGAAACAGGCGAAGTGCTGCAAGAGTTGATCGTCTCCGAATCCGATCCGCAGCCGCATGGGCTCTCCATTTTTGGTGATGATCTTGTCTATTGTGATGCCACGTCGGGATGGATTGTCAAAGTCATGTTGTAATTGAATCCTGTTCATCCGGTCCATCTGTGGATCTATCATTTGGAATCGCCTACCGTTTGCGATAGTGAAGGTACATTTCTTGGTTCGGGTCATTTTGCTCCAGCAAAAAACTGACGGGGGGACCTACAGGTTGTCCAACTCTATCGATCAGCTGAATGTTCCAAATGCCAGCCACGCTAAGGGTGGGAAACTCCACTTTCATGTTGTGATGGCGCTGGCGCACGTTGACGATGGGCCAGGTAAAGGCGGGTTGTCCGGGAAATGTCACCGTCTTGACCGGCACGTCGGTCCCGTCCTTGGTGATGCGAAGCGTGTATCCACCGATTCCCTGACCATCTGACGAAACAAAGAGGAAGATGCGTGGCGTCACCGGTTCGGGGAACTGTATCTTTTCGACAATCTCAAACGCAAAGCTCGGCGTTGCAGTCGGCGTCGGCGGTGCCAGCGTTGGCAGAGGAGTGGGGGTGGCTGTTGGGGTTGGTTCAGCCGGAATGTAGTTGGCTAACGCCACATCTTGCAGCGCTCCCATTGGATCAACAAAGCGGTCCACAATCCAGGCCGAGTGACCATCATAGCAGCAAATCTGCCACCAATCTCGTGCCTGGTTTGTGGCCACAATCTGCAGTTCGCGCCCCCTGCTGACTCGCCCCACAATCGGATACCCAATGCCCGGACCTTGCCGCAGATTAACCAGATCTGCATTGACATAGAGCCTGGGATCTGATGATTGTGGAAACGTGAGAGGGCTTCCTTGGGTGGACGCTGTCGTAAAGCGCCTGGCCGACTGCTGATTGGAGAGCTGCGAGTCGTTTTGCGTCTCGCCACTTGTCAACACTTCTGCCACAGCAATCCCTGGACCCGTTGCTTCTACACGCACGACAGCATTCCCGCCACTCGTGGCCCACCCTTTAGCGTTGGCTTCGCCCTGCCCGCTGGCGTTGACTTCTACTCTCACTTGTATCTGCATGGCTGCATCGGTTGACGAGCTGTTTGCAATCTCTTGGCGGTTCGTTGGGGCATCGGCTTTGATGCCTAGTGGGTGATTTGTTCGATTTGTCGGTTCTTCGACGTTAAGAATTTGGTTGTCTGGGAGTTCTTGGGCGCGACTACGTGCGCAGCCGCTGAGACCGATACTCCATAGCAAAATGAGCAAGGTTGCTGCGTAGAGGTTTGTTCGATGAGAGGCAAACATGATGTCGTTCTCCTTTTATGGACAGGGTGATGTTGGTGACACGAGAACAGAGAGCTATGTGGAATATAGATTCTAATAGATGAACTTTGGCTTCAATTAAAAAATGCAAGCAAGAGCAAAATTGATTCTCTCTTGCTCGCATTACTTTTTGAAGACTCAGTAGATCCAAATTTGGCGTTTTTGGCGATTTTCAGTCGAGATTGCAGGGATTTTGGAGTCATTTATTCAGATTTCGGTTACAGAAAACAACCTATTTCATATCTGAAAATCGCCCAAATCTAACGCAAAAACTAGATATCGACCGGCAAATTTGTATTTATGTCAACTGTTTAGCCAGAATTCTCTCTCAAAACCTGAAATTTGGATCTACTGAGACTGCGAAGGCCACCTCCTTCTCATGTACGCTCTCCACGAAATCGCGCGTTATTTCGCTATTGAGATAGAGTCATCGAAGTCTGAACAAGTGGTAGATAAACCTTCTTGCTAAACGTCTGACAATCTTCTCCTCGAATTTGATATTTGGCAAAGGTCACATATTGGGGCCAACTTGGACTTTGTTGACTAAATCCCATCTCTATCTGCGAAGAGTACAGATCCAGCAAGTAATTATGGGGACCCGTCGGAAGGTCTAGATTCATGGTCAGCCACTCATCCTCACCGGGCTTTACAGCTGTCAGGATTGCTGGGTTTTCTGCACCGCATTGGATTGCCGAAGCAGTCGTTACTCTAGGAATACGCGACGCGCATCCTCGAACTGTATTCACATCCCATGTGCTTGTTCCTGTATTCTGCACTCGGACCTGAAACAGAATATCATTTCCTACGCAAGCGACGGCTGGACCTTTAATTTCTAACGATACCCAACGATACGCGGGTGTTAGATGTTGATTATTCTTACCGGCATCGCGAAGATGGATGCTTGTATAGTAATGGGTGAGTATCTGTGCGGCCCGTGTCCAACGAACACTCCAGGGCACGCGGTCTAAGAGCAGATTCCAGCCCATATCCCCCTTCGCCCAGCGACTTGCACCATGCTGGCTCAAACCATGCCTTTGATAAGTGGGGTCTAATGTAGGGTGCGAGCTAATCGGGTCAGACACACCCTGCATGTAGGGATAGGAGGTAGGATTACTTGGATGATCAATGGTTCGCTCAACGGATTCCGAATTGAATTCAGAAAAGATGGGATCATCTTGCTCTCTTTGAAATAGATATCGCACTCCATTAATTGTAATAGCGGCTGTATATGGTGCATCTGCATAGCTTTTGTAATATCGATTTGCAATTGCATCATCAACCACCTGCTGTTGCCTTTGCGTTAAGGTATCGTAGGCAATCAGTAACCGTTCTCCATCGGGCAACCATTCAAATATATCCAACGGAGTCTCTGTGGTTTGCGTATAAACAATGGGGTGGTTCAGAATTAGGTTTACACTTTTGATACATAGACAAAAATCTATATGAGGTCATTTTCTGCCTGAGCATGGCTCAAATTAGAAAATATAAACATCTTTTCTCTTTGCAAAAATGTAAACCTAATTGTCCGCCTAAAATGAACCACCCCTAAACAATCGTGGGTTCTGCAAAGCTGTATCTATCCAATGGAATCGGCTCTGGTAATCGTATATCACCGTCGAAGACACACTGTGCAACCCGTGGCTCGGTCGGCAAGACGACGCCACCTTCCGGCGTGGGTGTAGGGGTCGGCAACGGACTAAACGGAGGTGTCGGCGTCGCTGGCGGGGGTGTCTTATCACATTCATGCTTCGCCAACCGCCCATGCACCTGCACCCACCGATTCCGCGACTGCACCCACGCCGCAAAAAGCTTCGTTGGGTCAAAATCGGTCACAGTCACCGTAAAGCGGTCGCTCGCCCCATTGCGGAACCAATTACCTTGCGGCCGCAACCGAAACGCCTCCTGTCGCCTAGTGTTGCGCGGGATCCACTGCACCCGATATGTTCCAGCATCACCAGTGTAGCGGGTGTTCTTGGCGGGTGACTGGCGCGTCCAACCATTCGAAGGGAACACAATGGCGTCTAATGCACGGCGATGACCATTTGTTACACCAAAGGTCAAGGTGGTAGAGCCGTCGTCGTTGTTGACGTAGCCGTAGAAGTCGAATGTAACCTGACGGCGTGTCTGGCTCAGGCAGGCTTCTTGGGTCGTTGGCGGTTCGTCTGTCCTCAGCAAGGGTGATTGGAACAGGTGTGTCGCTGTCACTTGCCCTGCCAGATTATGCCCAGAACTAGAACGGCTAGCCCGATCAGGAGCAGCGCCTTTACACGATTTTGTTTCAATTGCTTGTAACCTCCATCCATTTTTCTCATAAAGCATCTAAAATTTTCTGCATGTCACGTCGAGGGATCGAGTCATGAAATGCAGAAACTCTTTCCACAGATGGATTGAATAGCTTGGATTGCTCCTCTTCGAATCCTGTTCATCCTGTCCATCTGTGGATGATTCTCTTTTGGAATCGTCGCGCTGATGATATTATTAGTTGTTCATGATTCACTCCAGATTCGCAGGCGTTTCTCCAGCTTTTCCGCATAATACTCTGGTTGCCCTGCACCGTTGTAGATCGTCGCAAATTCCAGGAACCGTCCCGCCCGCAGATGTTCGATACACCCCGTCGTCTCCATCCAGCGAAACATAGCCCGGATCTGCTCATCCTCCCCTTGTTCAAAGGCCTGCACCATCGCCTTTGGCGATGAATATCCCAGCAATTGCCAATGAACACCCATGATCTGCGGTGCGCCATATGAGGCCGATGCATATGCTTTCTCCAAATTGATGCGGGATGCGACTTCAAGCGCATGCCATTCTAAATCTTGGTATCCATGATATTCCTGAAATGCTTCGTTCACATGCGCCCGATACATATGTCCGGTCCAAATCGGATTTCCATAGACAAAATAGTCAATACCCATATGGCACTCTGCCCCGGCCAGCGAATACAAAAAAACGTGGGCTTCAAAGCGTATCAGAAGCCGTCCATTGCTGAAGCCGCGGCCACCACTCTCCAAACCGACCACTGCACGCGCAAGCTTCTCCTCCAGACCATACTGTTCAGCCAACTGACCAAGAAGATCCGGCTCTCCTTTCTTCTCATCGAACGGCTGAAGCAGCGGTAAACCACTTGGTGCCATATCAGAGACGTAACCACCATCCACCTGCCACCACGTCAACCCATCCACCTGCCACCACGTCAACCCATCCACCTGCCACGGTCCCCTCAGCAAGTTCACAACCTCGCCAACCTCCAGCAGATGCACAACATCGTTGGCTGGCTTATGAATATACCCTGGGCTGCGCCGCACATTGAGCGCCACCAACACCTGGGCCTTCCCATTCTCGTGGCGATCGAGTTGTGCCTGAACTGCGTACTCTATACTGCGAACCCTGTACTCTTACCCGCGGTCGATAATCATGCTGAAGCGCCCGCCGAAAATCCTCCACAACTCCCTGCTTTCCGTCAATGACCCACTTATCGATATTTGGCCAGCGGTAGAGGCAGAGAGCATGGATCTGCTGGTGTCCCGGCTCTTGATTCCAGTCATCAATCTCCTGATAGGCATTCTGAACCCAGCCAGAATTGCGATCCTCCCAGACCACATCCTGATCCGTCTCAGTAATATAGACCGGCAACTGGCGCATCTCGTGTGGGATCCGCTCCATAAAATCACGATAGGCGCGGAAATGAAAATGGCGCTGGGCATATGGTTCATCCATCTTGGCATCGGAAAAGACCAGCGCCGGATCTGCACCATGGGTATAGGTATGGAGCGCAATCCCCCCTGCCTGGTTCTTGGTCATCAGACAGAGATCCTCAAAATAGCGCAACCAATCTCCCGATGTCACATTCCACGGCCCCACTGCGCCCAGAATAATCTCCGCCTCCGCCTCCGGCTGCGCGGCCCGAATCTCGGCGGCCACCATCCTGAAGCAGATCGCATATTGCTCGGCAGAGATAGGCTCACCCTGCCGTCCGCCAGGCCACTCCCAATTGGTATTCATCTCATTCCCAATGATCCAGCGTGAACACCCCTGAGATTTCTCCACAAATGCCGCACAGCGTCGCGCATAGTCACCATAGGCCCATTGAAACGGAATCGTACCATCAGGTTCATAGCCCCAATTCAAGCGACAGAGAATCCGCAATCCACGCGAATCCCAACTTCGGTAATCTCGGCCAAATGGTGCATCCTTCACGGCAACCGTATCCACAATCCAACCAGTGCGGCCAGCGTCTAAAATATGCTGCTCGCCACCAAATTCATGTATTCCAAAAATATGCTGTAATGTCATCCTGTTCAACTCTCCGAATCTGTTTCGTATACCGTTCCCGCAATGACAGTTTATCGTGGCGGCAAGCGAACCACGGCTTTCAAATGAAGATTCAGGGCTTTCGCAACCCGTTACGTCAGAGAAGTGATCTACGATTCGCACCGTTCTCGATGTTGTGATGGCTTCTCATAGTCCCGTCTTCGGCGGAACATGCGTCAAAAGCACAGTAGGCTTCAAGTGAAGAATCAAACTCTTGATATCCGTCACTTCAGAGGAGTGACCAACGGTTCAGACGTAGTCCGAATCGTCTAGAAACGACGTCCGGCCAGGCGATAATCACCTGGCCGGATGTTATTCTTGGAAATTGACGCGCTCAACCAAACGAGCGCCCCTGAAACATATCTGTTGTTGCAACTGGCTGTTTACGCACTTTCTGAACCACAAAACCAGGTACAGTTGACCCATTGTTTTCAATCTCTACATCTACATCCATATGCTCAGCCATTCCAGCCTTCGCTTGCACAATGGCTCGTTCTTTTCAGACTCACCAAATTTTCCGTTACCTTTGATTGTTCGTTACGTCCTCAAAACTGAGTATCCAAGTTCAACCAAAGCAAACCATCCCGATTTTCAAATTGCTGCCTAACATCATTCCAGAAAATCTGGTGCAGCGTAATCGTCTGGACATACCTTGTCAATGTCTATGCGACTCTACATCGTGCATAGGACGATTACAAAGGATCAGAAAAAAATGAAAAGTCTTGCGTTGTACAGTACATATTGATTGGAACAGCGGCATCTCTTTACGCCATGGTGCTCAACACAAAACCAGGCCGAAGGTTTAACGAGGACTACACCTGGGCAACTGTATCGATCGACACAGCAATTGTTTTACTTTTTCTCAAGTTTTTAATCCCGGGCGAGTCTTGGCGCAAAATGGCCATTGCGTTTGCTGTATCAGGAACGCCAATGATTACGCGTAGTTTGTACAATCGAATGTTGAGGTGAGAGGAGCCACAAGGCCAATCCAGAAAACTGAACGATCCAGGAAAGACACGAAGAAAAGATTGAACTTCGTATTTTTTATTGTCCTTCCTGGATACTCTAAAATTCGGCAGTTCTAATATAATAGACATTATATGGATTGACAATAGGGCACGGATTTTCAGGATGAACACAGATTATTTCAGAGTAAATCCGTGAAATCTGTGTTCATCCGTGTCCCATATTCTGAATCCTTATAATCTCTAATAAGAAAGAAGAGGTCAGGCAGGTTGAGGGGTTGCAATAGGTTTCTCTACAATTGGGAAGTGAACCAATCCGGCAAAAATTCCTAAAGCGATAGCTATATACCAAACTGGATCGTATGTACCCATTGCGTCAAAGATGCGTCCACCTAGCCAAACGCCAAGGAAAGCTCCCACCTGATGGCTAAAGAAGACGATACCGTAGAGTGTTGCCAGGTATCGTGTACCGAAAAGTTGAGCAACGGTTCCGCTCGTGATTGGGACTGTGGCTAACCACAAAAAACCGATTGTTCCGGCAAAGACAAGAGCTGACAATTCGCTGATGGGGAACGCGAGAAAGAGTGCAATCACAACCGCACGTGCAAAGTAGATAAAGCTAAGCAAATACTTTTTGCGATAGTAATCGCCTAGCCAACCAAAGGCGAATGAGCCAACGATATTGAAACCGCCGATTAATGACAAAGCCCCAGCCGCGGCCGCATCCGACAACCCATAATCTGCCATATAAGGAGGCAAATGGTTCTTGATAAAAGCAACATGAAAGCCGCAAACAAAGAAGCCCGCAATGAGAAGCAAATAGCTCGAATTGCGTTGCGCCTTTTTGAGGATCGCAATAAATGGCTCATTGCTTTCTTGGCTCATATCGGAAGCTACATCTTCGCTTTGTCGTCTTGGCACGCCCAGAGCCAGGAGGATTATCACGGTAGCAAGACCAGCCAGGCCGATAAACGCCTCCTGCCATCCAAATGTGTTTAGTAAAAATCCAGCAATCGGCGGAACGACAAACATGCCAGCCGAGCCGGCAGCCGTAATAAACCCAAAGGTACGGCTACGCTGATCGGCCGGAACCAATGGTGCGACAGCGCCCAGTACAATGACGTACGATGTCGCACCAAGACCGAATCCAATCATCACGCCAAATGTTACATGGAGTCCCGCAGCACCCTGGACAATTGTCATGAAATAGAGTCCGGCAACGTAGAGCAATCCGCCGACTGCCAGCATCACGCGCGGCCCAAATCGATCCGACAGAATTCCGATTAGCGGTAGCCCATAAATGATGCTATTGATCGCAGCTGCGAGACTAAAGGTTTCACGTCCAGTACCCAGCGCTTCACTAATCGGAATCAGAAAGAGGCCAAAGCTTTGGGCAATTCCAGTGCTGACCATTGCAGCAAGGGCTGCGCAACCAATGGCAATCAACGTCAGTCGACGAGTCATGGTAGGGTTCCTTATAGCCACAATATTTAGGCTTTTCCAACAATTAAAATCCCTAATTTGATCTGGAAATGCTCAAGCCATTCCAGAGAAATCGACTTGGCAAATCAGGGATTTGTTTAGAAATCTCGGCTTTATTGTGCTTTTACAGCAGTCCAAAGCTCATCATAGAGAAAGGTCGATTCTTCATCCACTTCGGTTAACCAGATGAGCTTTGCCTGAACCTGAGCAGATGGATAAATGCTTGGATCAGCTAGAATTTCCGCCGCAATATGTTCTTGGGCCGCTTTATTCGGGCTACCATAATAGGTAAAGTTGGTGATCGCCGCTCCGTTTTGTGCATCTAGGAGATAGTTGATAAAGTGAAGAGCCGTCTCGTGACGCGTCGAAGAGGCCGTAATGCACATATTGTCCAGCCATTTGATCGCACCCTCTTTGGGGATAACATAATACCAATTGCCATCCTCGGTCTCATCACTATAAGTGTTCCAATAGGCAGTCGCAACACCCCCGCTCCAGCCATGTGTAAAGACAACTTCGTCTGGAATCAGTAAGGTGTTGGCATAGTCCTCGCTATTGAAGGTTTTCCAGAATGGTTTGGCGCGTAAAATCAAATCGCGGGCCTCATTCAACTCATCGGGATTGGTTGTGTTCGGATCATAGCCGAGATAAAGTAAAGCTGCGGCAGGTAACTCACGCGGATCGTTCAATACATTTACACCACCATCAGCAAACTTCTCCAGCAGATCCGGTTCGAAGAGATAGGCCCAGCTATCAGGAGGAGTCTCATCAAAGTAAGGATGCCCAGCACGATAGCCAAGTCCGGTGGTTCCCCACTGGTAGGGTACGCAATGTTTGTTTCCAGGATCAAAGGGTGGGTTGAGAAACTGGGGATCCAGATTACCAAAGTTCGACAGCTGACTCGTATCAATTTCGGCCAACAACTCCAGACCGATCATGATATCAACCATATAGTCGGAGGGAAAGATAACATCATAGCCTTCGGCTCCAGCCTGTAGCTTGGCCAGCAGATCTTCATTCGACGCATAGGTATCATAAATGACATCAACGCCATACATCTCTTCATATTTTGTGATCAATTCCTCATCGATATATTCTGCCCAGTTATAGACACTGAGCTCTGCAGCAAACTGTGAATCGCCATCCACCTCATTGGCAACAGTATCTTTGTTCTCCGGAGCAGCTGCGGCAACGGGTCCATATCATGCTAACGAACCATATACCTCTATACATTGTTTTACTCCTTCATTTCTCTTATCTTGAAAACCACCATCATTGTGGAAACTGGTGTCAGAAAATAGAAACCCCTATCTTCTCTGGATCAACAATGAAATGACTACGAGCAGAGTCGCACCGAGAAACATAAGGGTAGAAATCGCATTCACCTCTGGTGTTAACCCAAAGCGGATCATCGAATAGACCCGTACCGGAAGCGTGGTTGAACCAGGGCCAGAGACAAAGAATGTAATGACAAAGTCATCGAGTGAAAGTGTAAAGGCCAGCAAGGCCCCCGCCACAATTCCGGGCATCAAGAGCGGCAGCGTCACGCGCCGAAAAATCTGCCATTCGTTGGCGCCTAAATCGGCGGCGGCTTCTTCCAGATTTATATCCATATCGGTCAACCGCGCGCGTACAACAATTGCGACAAACGCAATGTTAAAAGCCACGTGTGTAATCAAAACAGTATAGCGGCTGAGTGCAATCCCCATTACAACAAAAAAAAGCAACGTTGACAACGCCATGACAATATCGGGGATGATAATGGGCAAGTAGAGAATTGCATCAAATGAAACTTGACCGCGAAATCGAAAACGTTCCATTGCAAGGGCACAAAGGGTGCCAAGAATCGTACTAACAACAGTGGACCAAAAAGCCACCCAAAGACTTACGCTCAAAGCACTGAGCACCGCCTCATTTTGAAATAATTCCCCATACCAACGCAAGCTAAATTGAGTCCATTGCCCGACAATGCGATTATCATTGAAGGAATAGACGACGAGGATAAGAATCGGCACATAAAGAAAGAGGAACATGCCAACCGCAAGCCATGTCAACACATGTTTATTAAACGATGTGCGCAACGAAAATCTTGCGGTTCGAACTTTACGGATCCCTACGAGGGTAGACATGTAAAGCATTGCTCTTGAAAATGCTTGTCAAAATCGAATCTCCGTTCTGAATCGATAATTGCTTAAAACCTTGTGACTGTGCCTCCGTTAGCTGAATCTGTGTACGAACCATTTGTCAATTTGCCTCATATCTCATGAAATCTCTCTAGACCATCATGATAACACTTTATGATGGCGTGATAACAATTTGCATCAAGTGTGTCAAACGATGGGGGTTTATCCATCCCGCGCACCTATCCGAAAATAGATCAAGATCGCAAGCAGCATCATCGCCATCATTATGAAACCTATGGCCGACCCAAAAGGCCAATCGCGTGCGGTCATAAATTGCTGCTGGAGCAAATTCCCCAGAAGGGTTACTTTACCACCACCCATGAGATCTGGTATCACATACGAGCCGAGTGAAGGGATAAAGACAATAATGGACGCAGCCACAATCCCCGGCATGGTCAAGGGAATGAGAACGCGCACTGTACTTCGCCAAGTGTTCGCACCGAGATCGGCAGCGGCTTCTAACAGTGACCAATCTAGTTTTTCCATATTGCTATAAAGAGGCAGGACCACAAAGGGCAAGAAGCCATAAAATAAGCCTAAGAAGACCGCAGGCTGATTAAATAGAAGTGGGAGTGATTCGCTGGTAGCCGATGCAAGCCAGGCAAAGAAGCTGTTCTGTTCCGCCAGCGCGACCGCCTGCTCATGCAGCGTAATGGTCCAAAAATTGTTGATTAGGCCTGAATCTCGCAAAATCAGCATCCAGGCATAGGTGCGGACGAGAAAATTCGTCCAAAAGGGAATCATGACCAGAAAGATCAGAATTGTACGGAACCGTTGAGGTTGACGCACAATCCAGTAGGCAAATGGATAGCCAAAGAGCAAACAGATCAGCGTGTTCAGCACTGCCAACCAAACGGACCGTCCGAGGATACGCAGGTAGAGATATTCTCCCTGAATCGGACCAAAAAAACGAACATAGTCGTCAAAATAGACGTCCAGATTTGTCAAAGAAAAGGCAGGAAAAACGACAGTACTGCGCAATGAGCGCTCGCCCAAACTAACGATCAGGACAATAACCATGGGGACAACAAAAAAGACAACCAGCCAAAAGGCCCCTAAATAATTGATTGACCAGGCAGCATGTTGTCTAAGGAGTAGAACGATTAATCCAGCAATCGCAAAGGCCAGGCAGGCCCCATAAAATTCAGCCGTTGCCAAGTAATATGCAACGCTGCACACCATGATCAAGAAGGAACGAGAGAGACCAACGGTGCGTGCAGACTCTATTCTACGCAACAAGCCAATACCGATGACGAGATCAACCAACGTAAACGCACCATAAAGAAGATAGGCCACAAGCGGTGGCCACATTGAGAGCGCCAGTTCGGTTGCCAAAGGGGTCCACGCAACTGTACTGAATGTTGCCCAGCGCACGAATAGGGTGCCCCAACCCAATGCATGGATGAGAAAAAGAGACGCCGCAATCTGAGTCATTGGGTCTAATCCCTTTTTCAAATCGCTTCGCAAATTGTCTCTTAAACTTTGTTGTGGATTCAGTGCGGTCGTTGTCATTCAGTTAATATTTGGGCATTTTGTGCGAACCAAGATACACACACTGAATCGCCAATCGTATAGAAAGTATCGGAGTCAGCGTCAAGGTTTTGGACACGGACAAATACGCTTACCTGATCAGTCAGGGCGATCTGATAGCGTGTATCTGTTCCGATGTAGATCACATCCATCACATGTCCAGTCACTCTCGTGGCGTTCTGGCTTGGGCCATCTAATGACTCATCTATCGAAGGAGTAGACATTTCGTCCTGCGTTGCTGGCGAGAGGCGTATTTTTTCTGGTCGAACTGCCAATGTCACAGCTTGAGTAGGGGCTAAATTTTGGTTTACAATGCGCCCACAAAGTGATAGTCCATTCTGCATGACTGTTGCAATACCAGTATCTGTATCAACTCGTCCGACTATTCCTTCGATGAAATTCGTTTCACCAATAAAATCGGCTACAAAACGATTGACAGGTTGTTCGTAAATTTCGCGTGGTGCGCCGATCTGCTGGACCACGCCCGCGTTCATCACAGCAATCCGGTCGCTCATTGTCATCGCTTCTTCTTGATCGTGAGTCACGTAGATGAAGGTAATCCCTACATCCGCCTGAATCTGTTTGAGTTCCAGCTGCATGGTTTTGCGCAATTTCAAATCGAGGGCACCCAAAGGTTCGTCGAGCAACAGAACTTCGGGCCGATTGACCAAGGCTCTCGCCAGAGCCACGCGCTGTTGTTGCCCCCCGGATAGTTGTTTGGAGCGACGACTGTCCATCCCGCTCATCTCAACGAGCTCCAGTGCATCGGCTACGCGCTGGCGAATCTCGGCTTTGGGAATCTGCTTCATCTCCAAACCGAACGCCACATTTTGGGCAACTGTCATGTGAGGAAACAAAGCATAGCTCTGAAAGACTGTATTGACTGGACGCCGAAACGCAGGCACATTCGCAACAGGCTGGCCCATGATGTAGACTTCGCCCGCTGATGGTTGCTCGAAACCAGCCACCATGCGAAGCGTTGTTGTCTTGCCACATCCGCTGGGACCAAGCAAGGCAAAAAATTCGCCATCGGCGACATCAAGCATTAATTCTCTGACAGCAACAATATCTCCAAACTCTTTGGTGACATTTTGGAGAGACACAGCTGGGGTCAACGGAAAACTCCTAAACAATGGAGGAAGCCAGAATTCCAAGTATAAGCACGTTCTAATATGGGGAAAGCAGTGAATCACTGAATTGTGACTCATGGGGGGACAAACTACTTCGTTAATCTATACTAATTCATGGGTTGGATAGTAGCATGAGTCGTCGGATAGCTCAAAATTGTTAAATGGCTGAGTTCTGAAGAATTGTACATACGCTTTGTAATGTATACGATAACCATGTCCTTCTTCCTTGCAGATCGGACCATACAATACGCCCTTCCTCCTTCTTGCGCACGATACTTGCACACAGACGAATAGAGCCCCCTTTGTCCGTAACTTTACATGACAGCAGCCGTCTAAATCCATTAGGCAACACAAACTCATGTTTTTATACAGAGCGACATTTGGGCTGTGATGAAAACATGCTCTCTAAGTCTAACAAAGGAAAATCGCGCATGACGACAAGTCATTCCACACCGTTCCACAATTCAGACCGTCCGGTTCTGCGGGTGTTCGCTGTGTTACTATGCACATCAATTCTATTGCTATTGAGTGGTAGTTCAACAGCCGGTGCAGGAGAGTCGGAACAGGATATCGAACGTCATCTCTTTCTACTGACCGTCAACACAGGGCAAGGGTCAAGCATCGAGTCCGCGGCGAACGGATTCCTTCTTCCAGCCCTCTCTTCAAGTGTACTCTTTCATGCCCAAATTGATGGAGCAACCAGCCGACGCTACGTCGGAAGCGGGACCGCCCTCGATCTTGATTCGTTTCGCGCTGCTGGTCTATCTCTCTTGGTTATGGATTCAGTGACGAATGAAAAGGATCACTACCTAATCACAAAGGATGGAGCATGGGAGCAAAGCCTGCCGCTGCCGTATGGAACCATCATCCTCGATGGACAAAATAAGACGATCATCACCATCGACCAACAAGATGATACGACCTGGCAACAGATGGTAAAGAACCGAAACCTAGACGCACAAAGAATCGAGGAACAGAGCATTGCCTTTCCGCGGTTTCCCCAACAAATTATGCAATCTGATCGTCAACCGGTCTCATCCAATCATATTGTGACGGACGGCAAAATAGAGCAAGATGGTGCTCATGAAGCAACGGCGTCTGCTGGTTGCCAGAATCTACTGACAAATGGTGATGTGGAGGGCAGTGGAGGCTGGCGTTTTGGACGAACTCCATCTCCGGGAGCCATCATCGACGCCCCAATCCATGGTGGAGCACGGGCGATTCAGTTGGGTGTTCCTGCAGACGGTGCCAATCGATTTTCCCATTCAACGGCATATCAATCGGTCACAATTCCGGTCGATGCAGAGCAAGCCACACTCAGCTATTGGGAGCGTTCAAGCGGCGCAGGCGACGGGACTGATTACCGCGAATTGCTCTTGTTGAGAACCAATTTCACAGTGCTGCGCTTGCTCGATCGTAACAAAGCCTCCGGCACTGAACAATGGAAAGAACAACGCTTTGATCTCTCGGCTTTTCGTGGTCAAACCATTGTCCTTTACTTCAATGTCTTTAATAATGGTAGTGGTTCACGGATGGTAAACTATCTAGATGATATGATGCTCAGTACCTGTGATGTGTCAGCTCCTTCTACTACAACCCCAACCAACACGCCAACTGAATTGCCCACTGCCACGAGTACATCCACCAAGACCGTAACGCCCAATCCAACGAGCACGCCCACGAACACGGCGACGTCCAATCCTACCTCGACCGAAACACCCACACCCACAGCGACGCCCACGAATAGACCAACTGAAACACCAGATTTAGGGATGATCACAATCCGAATTCCAGACCGCCAGGTAACGGATCAGGGATTCGTTGTTCCCTTAGAACTCGTGAACGTTCCAACTGAAACAAGCATTGGCGTAGTAAGCGTAGACGTAAATTACGACTCAACAATTTTGCTCGCCAGCAGTTGCGACACAGGCAGCGATTTTGGTCTTATCGTGTGCAATCATACAGAGCCTGGAAAGATTCGGCTTTCGGGCATCGCAGCGAACGGGATATCGGTTGATACATTGCTTGCAAATCTCGGCTTTGATGTCGTGGGTTCAAAATCGATAGCAAGAGCAACAGTTGGATCCACCATTCTTGATGTACAGATTCATTCCGTTCAGGATACAGACGGCAACAATCTACAGGCTGCAGATGAGGATGGAGTAATCACCTTCGGTTGTCATCTCGGTGATGTTGACTGTGACAATGAACTGTCGATTTTTGATGCGTTGTTGATGCTTCAATTTGATGTCGGAATGGTTGGCGGTTCCACTCAACTCCCACTTCCAGCGGAAACATTATTCGAACCAGCATGTGATGCCAATGGTGACAGTGCATGTGGTCTTCTGGACGCGCTGCTCGTCCTCCAATGCCTGGCCGGTGAAACAAATTCGCTTTGCGCACCAGATGCTCCACTGGATGATAACCCGTTGCAAGATGAAATCGCAGAGGGGCTGACGACGAAACTGCCGACTCCAGATAGTCAAGCCACCCTACAGATTTCCTCCATTCCAACAGGAACCATCGGTCAGATCGAAATTCCCGTCACAGCGAGTGTGGCAAGCGGGTTGAGCGCGGCAACGCTCGGGGTACAATATGATCCAACACAGGTAAAGATCGTGTCTTGCCGCTCAAATCCCGATCAACTCTTTGATCAAGGGATTTGTAATGCTGCGTATGACATTGATGGCGTTGCGCCAGACGAAGTGCGTTTTAATGCACTCGCGACCAGCAGTCGCTCAGGTCAAATGACCCTCGCAACGCTGATCTTTGAGCCGGTTCAACCTCTCGACACAGAAACCGTACTCAACCTTCAGGTGTTTACATTCGCTGATGAAACTGGCGAGCCAATACCGTTCACGATTGAAATCGTAACGCCAGAAATCAGTATGCAGACTTTTATGCCGATTATCCAAAAATAGCTCCTGTACTCAGAGCGTGTTCAAAAGTCATTCTGTTTGGCAACAGTGGCGTAGCAACGGAGGCTTTGCGGCCCTGAGTCTTCCGAAGGGAGAATCCCACGTTCCAAGTGTAAAAAGAGGATTCTTCGCTTCGTTCCTCCGGCGTCCTGCAGACCACTGCGTGAGCAGAATGACACGCTTTGACATTTTTAAATCACGCTCTCAACATACGAGGATTCTCAATGAAACTTTCTTCTCGCTGGATCTTTCTGTCGATTCTAGTCCCCATCGAACTCTTCATCCTCTATATGGGTCTTTCTATCGGCCCCCTCGAACAGGAGGTTGCAACAGCAAGCTTAAATGGCCGCATTGGTTTTTCGGGCAACCCAGAGACGAACGGTGGTGAAACTTGCACCACCTGTCATGGAACCGGCGCGGCTCTGCCCGTTGTGACATTGGATGGTCCGACTGCCGTGACGGCTGGAACAACCAATCTCTATACACTAACGGTCAGTGGTGGCCCTGCCCAAACGGCAGGATTGAATGTGTCCGTCAGCAATCGCCGCGGCCTTTTGGCACCCATCGATGCGGATACGCAACGCATATTGGATGAGCTGACGCACAGCGCTCCCAAACCCTTCGTCAATAATCAGGCAACCTTCACATTTGCCTGGACAGCACCAACGCATAATGATACCATCACGCTCTACGCCGCTGGCAATTCGTCAAACGGACAAGAGGATTTACTCGGTGATGGGATTCAAACCGACTCGTTAACCATCACGATCCGCGGCGGAAGCGGAGAGCCTCCCACCGGAACCCCCGAACCACCCGCTCCAACATTGGATCTAAGACAGGTCGCCAGCGGTCTGAGTCAACCGGTCGATATTACCCATGGTGGTGATTCCCGTCTATTCGTGGCCGAGAAATTCGGCAAGATTCGACTGATCAAAGATGGGACGCTTCAGGCAACGTCTTTTTTGGATATCAGCGGGCGTGTCTCTGCTGGACCAGGAAATGCAGAGACTGGTTTATTGGGTTTAGCGTTCCATCCCAACTATCGTCTGAACGGCTATTTCTACGTGAATTATACTGTCGGCAGTCCACTCCGAACGCGCATCTCGCGCTTTACAGTTGCATCTGGCAACCCAGATCGAGCGAATCCCAACAGCGAGCTGATTCTGATGGAATTTAGCCAACCATTTGGGAATCACAATGGTGGTGCGCTGCGCTTTGGTCCCGACGGCTACCTCTACATCGGTTCGGGTGATGGTGGCAGTAGCGGTGATCCCCGAGACAAAGGCCAAGCCAATAACACATTATTGGGCAAAATTTTACGGATCGATGTTGATAACACAGGCGGCAATCCCCCTGAATGCAGCATTTCTGAAGGGTCGAACTACCGTATTCCACCAAACAATCCATTCGTTGGCCCCGAAGAAAATGTTTGCGACGAAATCTGGTCCACCGGCTTGCGCAACCCCTGGCGCATGAGTTTTGATCGGCTGACAGGCGACTTTTGGATTGCCGACGTGGGTCAAAACCGCTTTGAAGAAATTAACTTTGCACCGGCCAGTAGCAGTGGCGGAGAGAATTACGGATGGCGTTGCTACGAAGGCTTCTCGCCATTCAATACGGCAGGATGTGGTGCCCCAGGCAGTTACATCTCGCCCGTGCATGTGACGGATCATAGGCAGGGTGAGTGTTCCATTACAGGGGGGGCCGTCTATCGTGGTCATGCCTATCCAGGTTTGAATGGGCACTACTTCTTCACTGATTTTTGTAACGACACCATCCGCTCCATCAGCGGTGCACCGGATGATCTTGTGGTGACTCGTTGGCGTCATCCAGATGGCGGATCTGGACCAGCAACATTTGGTGAAGATGTCAATGGCGAACTCTATATCGGCTATCTTTCCGGCACGATCTATCAAATCGTTGATGGGACCATACCCGCAACAGCAACGCCAACAAATACGAATACGCCAACGCCGACCGTTACACAAACAAAGACGCCGACACCGACTAATACATCAACCGCAACGCGCGTTCCCACGAATACGCCAACGCCAACCAATATTCCTATTGCCTGTCCTCTTGGAGGGGTGGTTCATTTTAGCTGGATAGATAGGTTTACACTTTTAGAAACAGAAAGAACGTTTATATTCTCTGATTTCGCCGGTTCTCAGAGAGAAAACGGTCTCATATAGATTTTTGTCTATATATCAAAAGTGTAAACCTAATTTTGAACCACCCCCTCTTGGAGACGTCAATTGTGACGAACAGGTGAATAGCAGTGATGCGCTCTTTGTCCTTCAATATGATGTTGGTTTGCGTTCAGGGCGTGACACTTTGCCACTCTTACCAGAGACACTCTTCTTGCCGGCGTGCGATGTCAACGACGACACCAAGTGTAATGCCATTGATGCCCTACAGATTTTGCAATGCGATGTGGGAATTGAAAATGCATTTTGTGAAGAACAATAGGCCAAGGTGATAGCTTTAGTCCTTAACAGAACAGGAATCAAGTGAACAATGACAACCGACAGACCCTTCTTCCTCCGCCTTAGCCTCAGCCTCATTCTACTCATCCTCTCTCTTCCCGTCTGGTCACAGGGCAACAGAGGGACGAATCAGTCAGGGATCGGCTATGATCCATTAACAGAAAAAGAAGAGGCAAGTGCAATCGCGGCTGCCCTGGAAACAGAAAGCAAGGTCACTGAACAAGGGATTGCAACCATTCAACAGCACGAGATCCTACTCGTCGAACGACACCAGGAATCGAAAGAACTCTACGCGAGCGGAGAATGGCCCCGACGTAGTGATCTGTTTACATATGATTACAGCACAGATACTTTGCTTCATACAATTGTCGATGTCGAATCAGGCGAAATCAGCAGCCGTGAGACGATTCAAGGTGTGCAACTCCCCCTGACGGACAACGAGATCGAACGAGCATTGACCATTGCCGATGCAGATGATGCATTGAGGCAACGTTTGGCGCAGCAATATCAGGCCATCACGGGTGAATCGCTTAGCAGCATCACCCAACTCAATGTAAAAGCATCGATCTTCTATGCCGACGCGATGGCAGAAAGCGTCAATTCCCTTGCACAACAGTGTGGTCTGCAACGTTGTGCACAATTGCTGCTGTACACAGCAGACCGTGTCGCATTCGAAATCCTGCCAATCGTCAGTTTGTCCCGTGGGCGTGTCATGCAAGTGATTGAGGTCGAGTAACATGATAGCTTCACCACCAAAAATCCGAACCGATCTTCCTCTCGTGAAGGTACTGCTCATTCTTCTGCTCCTCGTGATGGGTGCAGCGTTTCTTTTGTGGCAAATGATGCCGACGCTGGCTCAAAGTAACACCTGTGCAGCAGAGAATCCAATTGTTGAGACGTTGGAATCAGGTGCGCGATGGGAACTCTGTTGGGAAGTGCGCAACCAGGAAGGCATTGTATTGCATGAGATTTATTATACGACTCCATCTGGTCTAAGACGTAAAATTCTCAAGCAGGCCAACCTGGCACAGATTCACGTTGCCTATGACGATGGTGAGCGGGCTCATCTGTTAACAGAATATGGTTTGGGGAACGAACGACTTGTTCCATTGACGTCTGAAGAGTGTTTGGATGGCACGCTGCTTTCTGACGGTGTTAACACAGACAGAGCAATTTTGTGTAAACAGATCTCTCGCTATGGATATCTGTATAAGTATTTCGACCAACAGCGGCAAGGGACCGCGCTCAATCTCTATAGTGTCTCTATCATCAACGAACAGACCTACATTGTGCAGTGGCGGTTCCTCGATGATGGGACAATCGAACCATCGATTGGGCTCAGTGGACAACTCGCACGTATGGGAACCGAACCCTTATATGGATGGCCACTGGATGCGGGCAAGCAAAAGATTGGGATTGGGTATGTAAACAATTACTATTGGCGATTGGATTTTGACATTGGTGGTTTGGATGCTGGTGAAGAGGCAGCCGGTCCAATTGGTGATGTTGTTGAAGAGTTCGAGGTTGAACCTGCCACGAACAATACGCGTCGAGTCTTAACAGTCACACCATTGAGCGAAGAAACTGCACGCCCAATTGAGCCGGCCAAAAAGCGCTCATGGCGAATCCGCTCTGGTTCGATCAACAATGCGGATGGTCACCCAGTTTCGATCCATCTTGAGCCGCTCCATGCTGGCCATCGTTACATTGGTCCATCAAACGAACCCTGGTCTCAGAATGATTTTTTTGTCACGGTAAACCATCCATGTGAGCAGTTTCTTTCGCAAAATTCACAAACCGACGGCTGTGGTGAACATGTGGCGGAATTTGTCAATGGAGAGAGTTTAGAGCGTGCCGACCTCGTTGTCTGGTACGGGCTCACCGTCCATCACCTGCCCCGTGATGAAGATGAACCATTCATCAACACGCGGTGGAACGGTTTCCAGCTGCTCCTACGTGATTGGACTGCTCAGAATCAGTTTTAGGCTTTTCCAAGAAATAAGGTACCCAATTCGGATGGAAAAGCCCAAGCCATTCCAGGGATAAGAGCCTGTCTCAATGGGTAATCTTTTTTTCTGGAATGGCCTTAAGCAACAGAAATTTTTGAAAATCACCGAAATCTATGACGAAAACCGATTTATCTGACTTCTATAACGTTGACCTATACCGCTGGTTCCCCCTCTTTCTTCTGTTCATAACAATCATCACGATCTTGCTGTGGCAGCGGACGAATACACTTGCTCAGAGCACCGCCAATTGCTCCGAGAACTATTATATCGATGAAGTATTCGAGAGCGGCGGACGGTGGCAGATGTGCTGGGAACATCGTACATTAGATGGGATTGTGTTGCACGATCTTTTCTTTACCCCAGCCAATGGGGAGCGGCGGCGCGTCATGTCACAGGCAGGACTTGCCCAAATCCATGTCCCTTATGATGACAACGGTGCTCGCTTTCATGATGTAACCGATGATGGTTTGGGAAACCGAAATCTGCGTAACTTGACGACAGACGAATGTCCAGAGGGGCGGTTATTACAACACGGAGGCAAGAATGTTCTTTGTCTTCAGATTCAACCGCGTGGTCATGCATTCAAAGGAGTTGATCAGAAACAAGGCCACATTCTTAGCCTATTTAGCGTTTCAACCAGCGGAGACTATAACTACATCCCGAAGTGGCATTTTTGGGACGATGGTACAATCGAACCGTTGATGGGTGCAACGGGCAAGCTCCAACGATTTGCCAATGACACAAGCACAGGTTGGCCGATTCGGGCGAATGGCACAACTGGGATTTCTCATTTACATAATTATTACTGGCGACTTGATTTTGATCTTGGAGACGAGTCAACAGACGATATTGTAGAAGAAATTGACTTCACTCCAGCTGAGAACAATGTGCGTCGACAACGTCACAACACCAGGCTCAGCCAAGAAGCGGGACGCTCTATCAATCCACTCCATATGCGTTCATGGAGAGTGCGTGATGGTACGATTCAGAATGACGATGGTCACGCTATCTCTTATCATCTCGAACCGCTTCATGTTGGGCATCGAGACACTGGCCCAACATTTGAACCTTGGACAGCCAACGATTTTTATGTAACCAGTTATAACTTTACTTTCTGGTAAAAGAAAAGAGATGAGGTGAGAAATGTGACAAAAAGCGGTTAGCAGTTCATCCTAAAGGTAGAGAACCCAAAAAGGAGGAAGGAATGCTAACCGCGCCAGAAATAACTATAGCAGTACTGATGAATGTATTGCAAGTAACGCCGATGGGAACAAACGTAAATGTAATGCGTCTGATGTGGGCAATGCTGAATGGGTCGTTTCTGAAAAGTCGAGGAGCAATCCATAGCGCATTGAAAGAAAGCGGGTTTGAAGATGAGGAGCTCCGGCGAAGCTGGTGGAGCTTTCGATATGGATCATGGGATATCACAAGTCTGCTGGGGTCGTGGCAAGAAGAAGTGGAAAGGGGAATGGGAGGCAAAAAAGTTAGAAGGGTACCGAGTGAAAAGCATAGATATCACAGGGTTCTGGCGACCGAAGCTGCAAGGGAAAGTGAACCGACTCTATAACTCAACGGCTCGTCGGGCATTGCCCGCTCATCTTTGGAGTGATGATAAGCTCGGGGGAGATAGGCGGGAAGCGAGTGCCACTGCTCAAGGCAATCATGAGATGCACGGTTGGAACAAAGGAAAGTGAGTTTCGGAAAAAGCTGCTGACAGAGACGAAGAAATCACTGGAGTCAGACGAAGTGGCGGTGGTCGATGCCGGGTTTACAATCAGAGAAATGCTAGAAAGCGGCATCGACCGATTTGTCCTGCGGGAAGCCATTAACTGCACAGTGCGCCGCAATGAGTTCCCAAACGCAAAGAAAAGGCAGACCACCTGAATATGGTGATATTGTGCGTCCGCTCTCGCAGCTATAAGGGAAAGCGACTCGAGGCTACAACTCCGGACTCGTCTGGTCGCTTTCTCTATAGTGGTCGCCTGATTTGCTATCAAGCATGGCACAATCTCGTCCCCAGAACAACCAAGGTGGATACAGCCAACCGTACCTACTCGATTTACGTCATTCAGGATCCGGCCTACAACACACCTTTGGTTTTGGCGACCGTTATGACTTTGCAGCCTGAAACCATTTATCTTGTCTACCTGGAACGCTGGCCTGTTGAACCTCCCCCCTTGGCTTCCAAGCAGATGATTGGCTTACATCGTCAATTTGTTCATGCCGATGAGGCTTGTTTCCGCTTACCTGAACTGGGGCTGCTTGCTGGCAATCTTCTTTCCCATTTAGCCGCTTCTCTTCCTCCCATACCGACTGGCTACTGGGATCGAGAGCCTCAATCCACTCCCGGCAGGCTGCGCCGTGTTCTCTCGAGTGCTCTTTTCCAACTCCTGACCAACTCGACCCTGACTTTCGGAAAAAGGCCTCGGTTTCACACCATTTCCTAAAGGCGTTCTCGCTCATCGCCGCCTCAATGCCGCTGCTTAAACTAGCCGAGCACTATTTTTACATTTTATCCCGTTTTTTCAGGGTGGATTCTTTTTTCCGCCCCTTTCGGTTTGCCCTTTGTCACTCAAGCCTTTACCAGAAAGTAAAGTATAAGAGTTGTGAGAAATATATCTCTCATAATTTACGTGTCGGTGGCTGTGGCGATAATGTAACAGATTTTACCAATCGCGAGAATCTGGCAGGTGCAGATCTCGTTCTCTGGTATGGCATTAGCTTTCATCATATCCCGCGCGACGAAGACGAAGCTTTTATGCACGCTCATTGGGATGGATTTCAACTCATCCCACGCGATTGGACTGCGCACAATCCCCTCGCCTCCAATCTATCCCCGACTGCTGTCATGACCGCCACGCCGCTCATTGGACCTGCTCCTCTTGATGTGATTTTTGATGCATCAAAGTCGACAGACCCTGATGGCGAGCTAGTCAATTTTCAATGGGATTTTGATGATGGCGTGACGGGTGTTGGCGTATCACCAGCCCATCGATTTGAGATGACTGGGACATACACTGTCACGCTAACAGTGACAGACAATGCAGGTGCCGAAGCAAGAGCAACAGAAACGATTCGAGTCCCTTGCACTCTAGGGGATGTCAACTGCGATGGTCAGGCAGATGCGGGTGATGCATTATTTATTCTGCAATATGATGTTGACTTGCGTATGGGACATCATCAATACCCGGTTCCACAAGACTCTTTGTGGTTGCTTGCTTGCGATATCAACGGCGATCATCAATGTGGAGCAACGGATGCGCTTCAAGTTCTACAATGTAGCGTCGGTATTTCAAACGCTTTCTGCCAAGAATGATGAAGTCAATGCCTGATTTCTAAACAATATCGGCTCTCTGAGGTTTTGTGGGGTAAACGTTGGATGGTTTGTTGGTTTGCTAGTTTGTACACCAACCATCTAACCAACAAACCAACCGGCAACCACACAATTCCTCAGATAACCACAATATCGAATAACTTAGGCTCAATCGGATCTCAGAGGGTTGACAAAATAGAGCTCTATTTACCATGAAGGAAATGAAGAGATTGAAGGAGTGTCTGCCTCTTCTTCAATTCCTTCAGTGCCTTCATGGTTCGATTTCTCGTGTCAACCACCTGAACTCCTGTTGAACCAAAACTATAGATAAGACGAATAGAAATCGGGACGTGGCTGCTGTTTAAGTGACACAATGTGTATAGACTCTGGTCGTAGCCTAAGAATCTTGCATTCGCTGACCATCTATCGCTTGTCGGACAGCCACTTTAACACTAATTACACTTTACAACTTTGTGTCAATCTTACTTGACAACGACTGGCAGAAAGATCCATTCTCTAGTTGGTTCTTTTGATGGCGGCAGCGATGATGGAAACGAAAGGATTGTTTTTTCGATCGCGACGATCCCCTGTAATTTAGGAGATTGATTCTCATGGGAAATGGTGGCATCATTGACAATCTCGGTCGTGGTATCAGTCGAGATCATATTGACGTTTACAACGAATTTAACTTCTCCGCTCTCGTTTGCACCAACTGAGCTGATATTGAATGCACAAAGCGTTTCTGGAGTGATGTCATTGTTGGCACAAATCCACCCAGGGGTACTTCTCTGAAGAGCCAGAGTTGTGTATTGCGGAACACTTTCATGAATGACCACACCTGTTGCAACCCCTCGTCCGCTATTGGTATATCGTAGCGTATAGGTAATGGTCGATCCTGGCTGAACACTAGTGGGACTACCGTCATCTTTTGTCAGCGTCAGATTTGGAGAGACAACATACAGGCCAGCATCGATGGTCAAATTAGATTCACTTGCGGCCAAGGTAATTGCTTTGCTGGTGCCATATCGTTCATCTTTGGTGACATAGGCATTGCTGTCTTTCGCTTGATCGTTGCCTTGCTCTGGCGTTGTAAATCGATAGTTATCAGGTGCCTGAAACGTGACGATATATTCACCAGGGATCAGACGATCAAAGAGATAGAACCCATCTAGATTGGTTGTTGTGGTACGCTCAACTGGCGTCCCGTCTCCATAGAACAGTTCGACCTTCACATCTGGAATCGGTTCTTCACCCAAATCTTGTATCCCGTTCTCATTAAGATCATGCCAGACATAATCACCAAGTTGAGCGAACATGGGTTTGACGTCTGAGACCTCTTCCGTTTGATACCAGGCAGGGTCATTTTGGTCGTCCAAATCTTTCACAGTAACTGTGCCGATATTGCGCTGGCCTTGAGGGTAGTCGCCAGCCGGACGGATGACTGTACAATTACCGCTTTGACCGACGCTTATTGTGACCGGCAATTTACACTCAGCAGTCAAATCGCCAAAGACATCGTCCATTAGAGTCGTCCACGTGATTGCGATATCACCCTTATTTGTCACAACGTACTGGAACTCCAGCGATTCGTCTAGCTCAGCTTGCACCGCCTGCACAAGCGTATTCGCATCCTCTCCATTGATATATTTCTTGAAACGATATTCAGCATGGGGCACCAGGCTATTCACAAAATTGACTGTCTGGTCTTGCTCGCCGCTGGACAGAGCCACAGCAACATTGGATGTCTTGCTCATCCAACCCGTGGGTGAACTCTCAGTCAAGTCATAGTCACCCGGCCACAAATTGTTGATCACTACGCTGTCCGTCAGCCGTTCGTAACAGTAATGTCCATCATTGTTGATCATTAGTTCAGTCCCATCAACGGTTGGAACCAAATCATAGACCGGAGTCCCCGGACCAACACGCTTTAAGCAAATTGTCGCGGGCGTCTCCGGTGGTTCTGTGCGTACTTCATTGATCATCCATTCTTTGGTTAAAGTCAAAGCGGCTGGCTGGATATTCCCAAATGTTACTGTATAGACCGAGGGGGCTTCAACAGTGACAACAGCGCTCTGGTGAATGGATGGGTACCAGGATTCCGTGGCCGGCAATTCTTCTTGGATACGATATGTGCGATACTCGATATCTGTGAATCCCAATACGCCATTGTATGATGTATTCCCACTATAGGCCGGAGCCCAGAGATCGTATGTCCAGTGGTACCAGTAATCCACTTGAAAGCCCCAACCGTCCAAAGGTGGTTCATCTTTTTCGCGTTCTCCGTTGCCATTGAGATCGTGAAATTTTTCAATACGTAGAGCCGGTAATGCATGGTTCCCAAACCAGACAGTCGTCGGTGGCTCGACAGAGAAGTGGCAGATTGGCGTTGTGGCAGTCCAATCGGTTACAAATAGTTCGCAGAGGTCATAGGCTTTGTCGGGATCTACCGCAATGGTTTCTGTTCCATCTGGGCCCAGTGAATAAACTTCACAGCTATCCGTTCCAGATTCGCAGATTCGAACATCCCAGTCAATCAATCTATCTGTATTGTTAAAAATACCGTCTAAATTTTCATCATCAAATTTTTTCACAACAAGGTGCGCACCCGCTAGCCATTCTGCCGTGACTCTTTGATGCAAAACATGCTCATCTTTCCCTGAGATGAGCACTTTTTGGAGATCGATTCCCGGATCAATTCGTGTCCCGACTGGTAAGTGAACCTTCGTACGTACATCGACCGTGCTTTTGCCAATCGTTCCATCATTCTGCAGCGTAACGACGGCGGTTCCGTTGCTATCGGTCTGAACAGTTAATACTTGCCCCGTCTGTCCATTCCACATGAGAATCCCTTGATCGGTTTCGATTGTCAGATCATGGTCGGCCACGGGCAAAATACCTTGCCTCAACTGAATGGTATAGTTCTGCTCGGTGGCTAGATATCCCCCTGCTCCATCAGAAACCAATTCATGTACGGTTGCAACAGGATCAACTGTCAGCTGCCAGTTATCGATTGGCGTACATTTGCCCTCAGCAAACTTTGTTTCGATATCTTCCACAATCGTCTGATATCGACTAAAAACATTGTCTGTGATGGCCAGCCGAAAGTCGTCGGAAAAGTACCAAATCGCAGCCTGACGCGCGGCAATTTCCGGACGATCTTCCGGTGTTGTCAGCTCAGTCGGTGGATAATATTGAAGAACACATGAAGCTTTTGGTTCGATGACGCCAATCGTTGCGCGATCGTAGCAGGTCCCCTGATCCAAAGGTGCGCGAATGTCCATACAAAAAGCTTGTTGTGAGACATTATCAACTCGCATTTCAAGCACTCCTGCAAAAGCGCTATATGGCTCGTCGTCCAAAATTCCATGAACATGCTGACCATATCCAAATTGGTCAAAGCACAATTGAACTTCATCAGCGTGACCTGTTGAGCGATCTTCGTCAGCATAGATCTCTCCGGAAAGAAAAAACAAGACGAGTAATGCAAGAATGACGATACAGATCAAAGCTGTTTTTCGGGACAATACGCGTGGATGTGAAAGTTGGGGATGGACGATAACAGACTCGCCACTTAATTTAGGCAGGTTCAGATCGACCGGACCGCCAAAACGCGGCCAGCCAGAACGGAATAGAAAAGGCATCTCTCCCCTCCAATTGTCTTTATTTGTGATTGATTAGTTACAGATTTGGCTCATTTTTGAAAAGTGCGAGGAGAGTTGATGTTTTTTCAAACGCACTTTTCCAGAAACTGTTGATATCCCGCAAGTTTATTACATACGAGCTTCTCCAGTTTTTTGTGGGCAAACAATTTTTCTACAGTATCCCATGCGTATCCGCCAATCTCAGCGAACGGTCTGGGAGATTGACGGATAAACATCGTAAATGAACTTAAATTGTGAGCAAGTGCACAGTGCAGCAAGCGACTTATCTATGCTGTCTTATCATGTGGTTAGGTACAGGAGAGAGAACGTTAAATACATTCTCACGCAGTTGCTTGGATCGTATCTACAACTGAAAGCCGGTGAAGTGAACCTTCTGCTACTCTAGTCGTGTTGTCAGGATCAGTTGGCTTTCCAGCCATTAGACAGGCAGCCAGCACCAGCGCTGTGCTAAGACCAATTAAAATTATCCAAGTGAACAGAAAATAGGCGAACATAATCAGTAAAACCTCTGCTGAGTATTGCCATTGATAACGCATTGCGATCGGTACGTGAGCTAATCTTCTCTTCTATGCTCTGCACGTTGATTCAGGGCAACCATCAATGGTATCTAAAACTTATACAACGCTCAGTGGCCGAACGAACGAGATTCATTCCCTCATTGGGAATCATACCAGTTTCACCCTCTTCACAGAATCAATCTACCCAATTCTTCTATTAATCTGAGCTCTGTATGAAAACATGGTCTTGCTTTATCCAGTAGAGTTGTAGGGAAAACCATATATTCATCACAACCGCAGTATAGATTTTGGCACGAGCACGCTCAGGGCTTTACTCGTTGATCATGAGACAACAACGTGGATGAAAATCGTGGGAACCAAACGATGTAAATTGACTTTCAAATAAAGAATACCATACTTTTACGCAGGAATATGTTACAAAGCGCTGACAAAGCGTAAGTATTACGTAGGTTTCAGCTAATCTTAACCGATATTCAGAAAGACAAGCGTATGATTCGTATAATTTCTGTATAGGTCAACGTATATTTAGAGCGGATTATGTGATAGGCAAACGCTTTGCCTACGGCGATTTTATGACGGTGGCTCTAGTATTATAGATATTCAGATAATGTTTTTCCACGCGAAACAGTAGCTTGTCAGCATTTCAGTCGGTCAGCCAGAGAGCTGACTAGTACTGTTTGGCGTAAATACTTACGGTGTAAATGGTTACCACCGTTCGGGGAAATGTGCAAAATAACTGTGTAACCATTTACACCGAGATTTACTAGCTGACCGGCTGAAATGCCATCAACGACAGGAAAAGTTTTTCCTGAAAGGCTATAGTATCAGATCCTCAGAATCAACGTCGGTGCCACTGGGTAACACCCCAATGTTTCTCCGTAGAGCACGAGACCGCCACGATGTTGGGCAGTTTCAAGAACGCTGAACCGAATCCGCAGCGTTGATTGGCTTTCAAAGATTTGCGCAACACTGCGTTGTTCAATTGCTAGCTCTGTCAGATATCCATATGAACCAGGATCGATACTACGGTGATGACTCAAAACACCACGCGCATCCGCAGGATCATCGGGGAGCTCTACCTGTCCAATGACAACATCGTTGATGCTAATAGTCAAATCAGAAGGGAATTTCTTATCGACCTCGGTTTGGGGATAGTTTGTTCCACACGTGCGTTGTGTCCAGTCAACCTTCGCGCCACCAGCACGTGCAGCAGCCTCAAAAACAAAGTGCATCTCTCGAACAGAGCGAGCATCGAGGGTTTCTGGCAACACCAACTCATACTCGACCCAGCCAGATCCCATCGCTGCGAACTTGCCGCCATGCCCATCTGTATAGGGTGGCGGCCAGACCCATGTTGTTCGGGCGAACTGCTCGGGAGCAATGCGCAATACGATGTCATTCGCTCGTTCCTCAATATCTGCTCCCCTATCTCCTCTGACTTCAACATTTACATAGTTACGGCACCGAATTCGTCCACTATCATCTTCCAACCTGAGTGCAATGGTTGCCAATCCGTTTTCGTTTGGCAACGGAATGTCTAGATCGCCCAGTTCGGTCACGGCGTAGCGTTGCGGTGTAATAACGATCTCCCCATCATCTACCACCTGACGTGCGCCAAAGCGATCGATAAAATCTAGCTGCCAGCGTATCTGCCCAGTTGACATTGGTAGACCCCAATGGCTGACAAAGAGTGGTGCACAGAACCGACTTCCAGGGCTGAGCGTTTGACAAGGCGCGACATCAAACCCGACCAGATCAGGACAATTTAGATCTGCAACCTGCATATCAGCCACAAAGAAATCATAGCCAAATTCTTTCTGACTTCGATCATAATTTACAAAACCATTGTGTTCCCACTCAATATCGGCCAACTCGGTATAAACATAGCCGCATATCTGATGATGCCGACGTAAATCAGTCGTGAGATATTTAAAACACCAGGAAATATCTTGGTCGCCACTGCGCGCGCCGATGCCCCCATATTCACTATTCATGAGAGGAGCATTCTGCTGCACATATTTGCCACCAACATAATTAAAGCTGGATCCAGGGAATGTCTCATCCACCACACGTTGCACATGCTGACGCGCCCGCCAGTAGTCATTAATATAGAAGTGCCACGAGTTGATATCGGTTTCCACATGATCATAGCGACAGGGTGAGTTGTCCTCAATGAGACGCGTGGGGTCAAGCTCTTTGGCCAACCGGTACATTTGTTGCAACCAGGCCTGTCCTTCCGCTGTATCATGGTTGGTTAGTCCCCAAGTTTCATTGAAAAGTACCCAGGCAAAAATCGAGGGTGAGTTGAAGTCGCGCCGCAAGGTATTGCGTAGCGTCTGTTCAAATAACGCTCGCATTGAGGGGGTATCTAAGTCGGGACTTGGTAGATCGTACATGATCAACAGCCCTAATCGATCGGCCCAATAATAGTAGCGCGGCTCGTTGATCTTGATGTGGCAGCGCAACATGTTGAGACCGAGATCTTTGGCCAACTGAATGTCACTACGAATCGACGCATCCGTGGGATAGGTGTGCAAACCATCTGGAAAGAAGGCTTGATCAAGTGCTCCAGACAGATAGAGCGGTTCACCATTCAGCAGAATATATTCGAGTTCATTGCTGTTCCAAGAGCCCCGGCTAATACTGCGCATGCCAAAATAGGACCGAACGCGATCAGAAATGCCACCGTCTCCGGGCACCAGTTCTACGACCAAATCATAAAGATATGGGTTATCTGGCGACCACAATTCCGGAGACGGTACAGCAAATGTAAGCGTCAGTTCTTGGACGTCTACGTCAAACTGATGTTCTTGCTCTACTGTGGGGAAGGCATCATCCGGTGACTGCAAACGCACAATATAAGTACCTGCCGCGGCAATCAGCATCGTAAGCTGTACAGTTGCACGTTCGTTGATGATATCCGGCTCTACGCGAATATTCCGGACATGGCTTGGGGCGCGCCCCTCGAGCCAAACTGTCTGCCAGATGCCGCTGCTGTGGGTATACCAGCGGGAAACTTGCTTGCCAACTAGCGTGGCAGAGTCGGCAACATCATAAGCACGCACCGTAATGGTTGTACTCTCGCCGAGCCGAAGGTAAGGGCGGAGATCGACAGAGAAGGGCAGATAGCCATTTTCGTTTTCGATCGCGAACCGTCCATTGATCCAGATGCGGGCCTGCCAATCGACAGCTTCAAAGTTCAGATATGGAGCCAAGTTATCCCAATCTTCGGGGATGGTGATTTCGCGCTCATACCATCCTGCACCTTTATAGTCCGTACGTGCTAATCCAGAGAGAGTGCTCTCCCAGGGAAACGGGACATTGATGGTCAGGTTTTTCTGTTGTGGTCTGTTTCCTGCTAACATTTTGTTTGATCGAGCAGGATCTGGGATATACCATCGCTCTTGTTCACCTATGGTACGTGGATCGAAGGCGAAGTTCCATGTGCCATTTAGATTGAGCCATGCATCGCGCTCGAGTTGAGGACGTGGATGTTCTGGACGAGGGGGCGTTAAATCATGAAGGGGAGCCATTTTTTACTCGCTTTCTGAGTTGAACAGTTAGAGCTACTCTGTCCTAGCTCTGACTTACGAAGTTTATTGATTTGGGTTGTCTGAGGAATTGTGTGATTGTCAGTTGGTTTGTTGGTTAGATGGTTGGTGAACAAACCTGCAAACCAACAAACTATCCAACATTTACCCCACAAAACCTCAAAGAACCTTGATTTGATACCACATGAAATCACTACTAAACCATAGATAGCTGTGTAAGTCTGCACTGTTTTGCTCATCAGATGACGTTGTACAATCGCATAGCCTTACCGAGTGTAAAAGCAAAGGTCTGCACAAATTGCTTCGATGAGCCTACTGTTTATTTGTGGAAAAACAGGGGTGGTTCATTTTAGCTGGATAGATAGGTTTACACTTTTAGAAACAGAAAGAACGTTTATATTCTCTGATTTCGCCGGTTCTCAGAGAGAAAACGGTCTCATATAGATTTTTGTCTATATATCAAAAGTGTAAACCTAATTTTGAACCACCCCGAAAAACAAGCGCAAAATAGCATAGGGTACTAGGCGTGTCAAAAGTATTTGTCTACGATAAGAGTCAGATTTTCATGGACCAGATCTTACAGAGAATCTCTTGTTATATGAAATCCGTGTGTATCCATGTGAATCCGTGGCCTATTCTAATTTCTTTTTGATTGCACTTATGAGCTTGGCTATTTCTCAATTTCCAACAGTAAATCGTAGAATTAGCTCATATCTCCCTCTGGTTTTCTAAGGAACCGTTCACATTTGGCAGCCCCGTCGAACAAAATCAATGCACAATGCAACCAACGTTCTGAGGGCGCATCCTAAATAGAGATTATAAGGATTCAGAAGATGGGACACGGATGAACACAGATTTCACGGATTGACTCTGGAATAATCCGTTTTCATCCTGAAAATCCGTGTCCTATTTTTCAATCCCAATAATGTCTAATGTCAACAGAACCTAATAGTCACATCATTTAAACTTCGGACAATTGTCCTTCGATAGAAAACGATTCTAAATGGTGGCTGTCTGGTAAGTGATGAATAGCATTAGTCAAACAGAAAGAAAAATTTTATGTCAAATCACCCAAACATTATCTTAATCAACTGTGATGATCTCGGCTATGGTGATCTCGGTTGTTATGGCTCACAACTCAACAAGACACCTCATTTGGATCGGATGGCGGCTGAGGGTATCCGTTTTACCGATTTCTATATGGCGTCACCGGTCTGTTCACCCTCGCGCGGTGCCATGCTCACCGGCTGTTACCCACCACGCATCGGCTTCGACAGCTTTGACGGCATGTGGGTTCTTTTTCCCGGACAGGCGTTGGGGCTGAACCAAGAAGAGACGACAGTTGCTTCGCTTCTCAAACAAGCAGGCTATGCCACCAAAATTGTCGGCAAATGGCACTGTGGTGACCAACCAGAGTTCCTGCCTACCCGTCACGGCTTCGACAGTTATTACGGCATCCCCTACTCCAACGACATGGGGATCCAGAATGAAACCGACACATATCCACCGCTCCCCTTGTTGCTCGACGAAGAGGTGATTCAGGCTCAACCCGACCAGGCGTCGGTGACAGAACGCTATGTCGAAGAGTCTGTACGCTTTATCCGTCAAAATCGTGACCGGCCCTTTTTTCTCTATTTTGCCCACATGTACGTCCACTTGCCGATTTACCCGCCGGATCGCTTCATGCGTGAATCCGATAAGGGACGGTATGGCGCAGCAGTGCAGGCTATCGACTGGAGCGTTGGCGTTCTTCTCTACGAACTCAAACAGTTGGGGCTAGACGAGAACACATTGGTCATCTTTACCAGCGACAACGGCTCGCGCGCACGTGGGGAAGGCGGTAGCAATGATCCCCTCCGTGGTCATAAAGGTACCACCTGGGAAGGTGGTCAGCGAGTGCCCTGTATCATGCGTTGGCCGAGTCAGATTCCTGCTGGTACAGAGTGTCGAGAATTGGCAACAGCGATGGATCTGTGCCCAACACTCGCCGCGATTGCCGACGTTTCGCTTCCTCAAGACCGCATCATTGACGGCAAAGACATTCGCCCCTTGATGATGAGCGAAGAGAATGTCACGTCACCTACTGAAGCATTCTTTTACTATATTATGAAGAGCTTGGTGGCAGTTCGAAGTGGCAAATGGAAGCTCCACACACATACCATGAAGCGAGTCGGTCGGAAGATGATCTTTGAAGAGTTCAATGCACTTTACGATCTAGAAGCAGATATTGGTGAGACAACCAATGTCTATGATGAGCATCCTGATGTTATAGCAGAACTAGAAACCAAGCTCGCTGCTTGCCGTCAAGATCTGGGTGATGACCTGACGAAGACCGTTGGGCAGAATATCCGTCCTGTCGGCAAAGTTGATCATCCTGATACGCTGACGCATTTTGATCCGGAACACCCTTATATGATTGCGATGTATGATCTCAAAGATCGAGGGTAAGGGATCTCACCCAAACTTCATCCAAACCTCATTTTGGAGGCTGCAAGGTGAAATCGAGCGTATCATCGCGGTCTTCCAGTGCGTCAACTATATTGTATTGAATCATGTTCATGTGATATAACTTTACTTTCTGGTAAAGGCTTGAGTGACAAAGGGCAAACCGAAAGGGGCGGAAAAAAGAATCCATCCTGAAAAAACGGGATAAAATGTAAAAATAGTGCTCGGCTAGTTTAAGCAGCGGCATTGAGGCGGCGATGAGCGAGAACGCCTTTAGGTAAATGGTGTGAAACCGAGGCCTTTTTCCGAAAGTCAGGGTCGAGTTGGTCGGGAGTTGGAAAAAGAGCACTCGAGAGAACGCGGCGCAGCCTGCCGGGAGTGGCTTGAGGCTCTCGATCCCAGTAGCCAGTCGGTATGGGAGGAAGAGAAGCGGCTAAATGGGAAAGAAGATTGCCAGCCAGCAGCCCCAGTTCAGGTAAGCGGAAGCAAGCCTCATCGGCATGAACAAATTGACGATGTAAGCCAATCATCTGCTTGGAAGCCAAGGGGGGAGGTTCAACAGGCCAGCGTTCCAGGTAGACAAGATAAATGGTTTCAGGCTGCAAAGTCATAACGGTCGCCAAAACCAAAGGTGTGTTGTAGGCCGGATCCTGAATGACGTAAATCGAGTAGGTACGGTTGGCTGTATCCACCTTGGTTGTTCTGGGGACGAGATTGTGCCATGCTTGATAGCAAATCAGGCGACCACTATAGAGAAAGCGACCAGACGAGTCCGGAGTTGTAGCCTCGAGTCGCTTTCCCTTATAGCTGCGAGAGAGCGGACGCACAATATCACCATATTCAGGTGGTCTGCCTTTTTCTTTGCGTTTGGGGAACTCATTGCGGCGCACTGTGCAGTTAATGGCTTCCCGCAGGACAAATCGGTCGATGCCGCTTTCTAGCATTTCTCTGATTGTAAACCCGGCATCGACCACCGCCACTTCGTCTGACTCCAGTGATTTCTTCGTCTCTTTCAGCAGCTTTTTCCGAAACTCACTTTCCTTTGTGCCTACCTCGCATCTCATGATTGCCTTGAGCAGTGGCACTCGTTTCCCGCCTATCTCCCCCGAGCTTATCATCACTCCAAAGATGAGCGCGGGCAATGCCCGACGAGCCGTTGAGTTATAGAGTCGGTTCACTTTCCCTTGCAGCTTCGGTCGCCAGAACCCTGTGATATCTATGCTTTTCACTCGGTATCCTTCTAACTTTTTTGCCTCCCATTCCCCTTTCCACTCCACTTCTTCTTGCCACGATGAGAGCAGGCTTGCAATATCCCATGATCCATATCGAAAGCTCCACCAGCTTCGCCGGAGCTCCTCATCTTCAAACCCGCTTTCTTTCAATGCGCTATGGATTGCTCCTCGACTTTTCAGAAACGACCCATTCATCATCGCCCACATCAGACGCATTACATTTACGTTTGTTCCCACCGGCGTTACTTGCAATACATTCATCAGTACTGCTATAGTTATTTCTGGTGCGGTTAGCATTCCTTCCTCCTTTTTGGGTTCTCTACCTTTAGGATGAAACGCTAACCGCTTTTTGTCACATTTCTCACCTCATCTCTTTTCTTTTACCAGAAAGTAAA
Organism: Chloroflexi bacterium TSY; assembly: GCA_019217005.1. Next base: position 114,930 of record JAHBNG010000017.1, on the reverse strand, counting down.
GTATAAGAGTTGTTCCGAAATAAGCAGGTGGAGCATTCCGGGAATGGACCAGGACTTGTTTCGGTCGAGGCCAATCCAAAAAATAAAATATACGCGAGAAGGGGTGGTTCAGAATTAGGTTTACACTTTTGATACATAGACAAAAATCTATATGAGGTCATTTTCTGCCTGAGCATGGCTCAAATTAGAAAATATAAACATCTTTTCTCTTTGCAAAAATGTAAACCTAATTGTCCGCCTAAAATGAACCACCCCCGCGAGAAGGTGTTAAACTAGCTCTCCAAAAGGAGCAAAAATGACAATCTCGCCAGAAATGGTTGAAGTCTTGAAAGAGACGAAGGCCATGTTAAGTGGATACGAAAGAAGGCACTTCATGGCCCAAACGGTCAAAACGATATGCGAAGGGAGTCCGACGATAGCCAAAGCCCTGGAAGAACTAGAAGGCGGCTTCTGTTATGTCGACCAAAGCCACCGACGTGGTCGCAAAAAAGCCGAAGACCATATCCCCACTTTACTGGCCGATATGGTTGAAATCGCCGATCAATTCAGCCAGACCGATCCCACCTTTCGAACCCCCCAATTGTACACTCGACTAACCGCCGCCGAAATGCGTACCCAGCTCATCGAGCAGAAAGGATACACAGATGAGGAATTGCCTGGCGAAGAGGCCATCCGCTTGAAGCTCAATGAGTTAGGCTATGGCTCAAACCGGGTCAAAAAAAGTCAACCAGTGAAAAAGATCCCAGAGACCGATGCGATCTTTGATAGAATTCATCAGATCAATCAAGAAGCGGATGCAGACGAGACGGTTCTGCGCCTCTCTTGGGATGCCAAAGCGACGATTTTACTTGACCATTTCTCGAGAGAAGGGATAAGTCGAGTGGTTGTCAAAGCGCTCGATCATGACTTTCAAGATAAGAAGACCGAGAAAGTCACTCCTTTTGGCATTTACCTCCCTTCAACCAAGGAACTCTTTCTTTACTTGACTCAGTCGAAAGTGACGAGTGACTGTATTGTCGACTGCCTGATTGATTTTTGGGAAAGCGTACGTGAACACTTTCCTCACGTCAAGACCCTCGTGATCAATCAGGACAATGGTCCCGAAAATCATACCCGTCGGACTCAGTTTATGTATCGTCTCACTCAGTTTGTTGAGCACTATCGTCTCTCTATTCAGCTCGCCTGCTACCCTCCTTATCACAGTAAATACAACCCCATCGAACGGGTTTGGGGCCATCTTGAAAAACACTGGAACGGTTCTTTTCGCTTTAACCAACTACAACCCTTCGTTCACCTGAATTCCACTCTTTATGAGACCGGCGTCAAACTCACTCAGAAAGAGATGGACCGTTTGGAACAACGCTTCCAACGTTTACCTGGTTTAGAAAAATGGTTTGTCCTTATTCCCCCTCTCCATTCTCTCGTTCGCGTATAATTATTTTTTTGGTTTAGCCCGAGAGAGTTTGCTGGGTCCATTCCCGGAATGCGGTCATCGATGTCCATATCGTTATTTCGGAACAACTCTATAGTTCTGCTTTAAAGATCGGAAGCCAATCATGAATGACGTAATGAAGTTCCATCAGCAGTTCCTTGATCGTCACCAGGAGGCGTTGCGGCAGATCGCCCAGACCAGATATGCTCAAGAAGGAAGAGGGGTTGTAGCCATTCTGCTAAGTCACAGACCAGGGCAAATACGAGTTCCGGTCGGATATGCACCAGTCGAAAACCTCTGTTTAGCTTATGCCGATCGGCTAGATGAACATCAAGTTATGCGGGCTGTTGTCAGTTACGATCCCAACGATGAAGCTCTTGTCTTGATTTGCTCCTTCGATGAACTTGAGCTGTTCAATAGCCTGAATCTTGAGAATCTATCTTTCCTATTATCTGAACAAGAAGAAATCCTCCATCCGATCCGGCGCTCCTCCGCTTCTTCGGTTGGAGATGAGCAGAACAAATTGAGCAGCGAAGTTAGCATTCCCCATGGCCCTCTCGAAATTTTTTCTCTCTATCGCCTTACCCAGCTTCCCAAATTATAAAGCGTCAGACCATCATGCCTCTATCATTTCGCAAAGATTGGAAGAAGGACACTCTTCGTCTCTCCTAGGATACCGTATGAAGATAAGCGAGTTATTTGTGCAGATATCCCATCCGATAGACGCGTCGTTACTGTGATATTGTCAGTCACCCATTGACCGCTTTGTAACTGATATAAATTTTCTGTCCCAGCAACGATCAGCCCAAGCGCCGTATCGCTATAACGAACAGTCAACGTCAGCGGTAGGGTGAATACGGTTTGCGAACTCATTAGGTCAAAAAAGTGATCTATGACCAACAATCGACCTGTTGCTGTAGGAGGCATTTGATAGCTGATTGTGAACGTTGCTGGCATTGACAATGAGCCAGCCGGTACAATGAGCGTTGTGTTGTGCCGTGGATAGTGATGCGATATCTGCCCACCCTCCTTGGGGATGAGCACAGAAATCGATGCTTGCCTCACCGTGAAGAATGTCGTGTCCTGACTAACCAGGAATCCGTCAAAGGCAGTCACATAGACATCCACGCGATAGTCCCCAGCCATCAAAGAACTTATGGGCACACTGAACCTCCACGGAGTTAAGGTATCATGGCAAAAAATGCCATCAGTCTGTGGTGATTCGGCATCAATTCGGATCAGGTTGTCTGTCACTTGATGAGACTGATAGGAAGGAAAGCATGAGTTAAACCATGTGCCAGACACCGTAATAGTGATACTATCTCCTGAATTTGGTAGAGCGGGTTTGACATTAATTTGGTTATCGAGGTGCATTTGCTCAGTGTGTGTTGTCTGACTCAAAGAGGTCGAGTTAATGTTTTGGGCGCTAACCGTGCTGCTTCCCATTCCGGCTGCGGTTACAGGTTGGCTTTTCAGCTCAACGTGCAGAACACCAAATAGGACAAACAGCAGAACTGATGTAACGATACCAACCGTCAAGAAAAGCGTTATTTGTTTCTGAAACAACAAAAATGTCGATGTTGTTTTTCTTGGAATGATCATATCTGCTCTCCTTCCGAAATATCTTCTCAATATACAACGAATTCCAGAAGAGTCACCATCATTGTGCGATGAGCGTCAAATTGTTGGGGCTGTAGTTGGGCGTATAGGTTTGCCCATTGCCATTGATACTGGAGAAAACGCCCGTATGCGAGCCATAGGTCATCACCTGGAAGCTCTCACCACCGGACGGTGTGAATCCATTGATTGTGCCGACGTCCAGCGTGCCGTTGAGCGTGCCGTTTCCATTTACAATGAACTGGTCGTGCTCAACACCTGGGTTCAAGCCACCTAGTTCAATGTTGAGCGTGCCCGTGGTTGCTTGGTTGTAACCTTGTGTAACTGTGATTGTACCAGACGCACCCACACCACCTGGGTAAATCTGAGCCGCGTTCATGACGCGGCCTTCAATCGTGCCAGAGCCAGAGAGTGCGCCACCTTGGAAATTAAGCTGACCACAGCAAGCAAGGAATAGCTTACCGCCGCTTAGCTGAGTGGTGCCAGCCGTTTGGGTTAAGTCGCTGACGCTCAGAGTACCAGTTTGAATCTCGATCGACCCTGTATTGGTCAGAGCAGATCCAATGGCAAAGGAACCACCACCAGCCGACTTGACAAGCGTCCCCTGGTTGTTGAAAGCGCTGTTGCCACTGCCCCTTAGCGTGCCATCCCCTTGAATATCAAAGGTGGCACCTACCAGATTGTTGAAGAGTGAATCACCACTCAGGATGGGACTGCCAGTATCAGGAATCCAGATCGCAGTTCCAACATTGTCGAGCGTCCGTCCGATGAGCCGACCATTGCCACTGATCTCTATGCCGCCATTGGCGACTGTGCGACCAGACCCGCTCATCGTGCCGCCGCTCCAAGTGAAGAGATCATTGATCATTAACGTGGCGTTACTGGTTATCGTACCCGTTCTGGAGAGCAGAAGATTGCCAAAGGTAGCGTTGGTGGCAAAGTTAGCAGTTCCTTGCGTCACCTCAGTATCCCCTGCCACATTGTAGACACCCATGACTTTGACAATCCCGTGGGTAACACCCACCGTCCCATCGCCTGTCACGGAAGAACCGACCGCCATATCAAAAGTTCGTCCTGATGCGCTGAATACGAACGCGCCGTTTGGTTGAATCACCAAGTGCCCGCTACTCGAACCTCCTCTTCCTAGACCTAACGTACCAGAAATGACGTCGACCGAGCCGCTATTCTCAAAAACAAAGCTGACAGTCGTGCTGCCGCCTGAACCGGATTTGGTTAGCGTTCCTTGATTGATAAAGGTAGACTGCATGCCAATCGTTGTGTCAAACAGGAGTGCATCACCAGTGATATCAAACGTTGCACCGGGTCGATTGATCAGTGTAGATCCATTTGAGCCGGAGATGTTGCCACGATTAAATTCACCGGTGCCACTCCAAGTAGCCGCTCCGTTATTTTCCAGCGTACGTCCGTCCAGGGTCACTCCTGGTTCGCTGAATTCCAGCGTTCCATTTGCCACAGTTCGACCGGAGCCGCTCATCCTGCCGCTGCTCAAATTCATGGTGCCATCGACGACTACATCGTTTGACCCAGTCAGCGTGCCGCCAGAGAGGGCCAAGTTCGTCGTCCGCGCAGGCAACCTGCTATCGAAGCTCGTCGCACCCATGCCGATAACCGTCAGACCATCGAGATCGTACGTACCACCAATCTCCACATTGGCTCCATTAAGGTGCATAATGCCAGAACCGGTTACGACCGACGTGGTGGTCAATGTATAGTTGCTGGCGATGTTGAATGTAGCTCCCACAGCACTTTCGAACGTGCCAGTGTTGACGCCACCACCATTTGCACGTAGCGTGCCGCTTCGTACCTCAACCATCCCATTGTTGTTAAATTCAAAATCGATCTGTGTGGCGTCAGTGCTCGCAGACTTAATGATGGTGCCGGCATTGTTGAAGGTTCCGTTGCCACCGACGATGGGTGTATCATTTTGGATCTCGAAAATAGCGCCGGCAAGGTTTTCGAGGATTACCGGACCGGGGTTGCTTGCCCAGATTTCACCCATGCCTCGCCAAGTGGCATCGCCTGCGTTTTCAAGCTTGCGGGCCAGGAACTTTCTAGTCGTACCATCGATCTCTAATCCCCCCTTGGCCAGCGTAACCGCGTTCCCGCTCATCTCGCCACTTGTCCAAATGAACACCCCTTCTATGATTAGATCTCCAGGGCCGGCGAGATCTTCCCCATTAATGGATGTGCCGCTTAGTGTAAAGTCATTATTGATCCTGGACGGGTCGTCGAGTGCTTCGAGAGAAAGGGTGCCACCAGAAATCACAAACGCTTCTTCGCTTTCAAGCTTGTAGATTACGGTAGCACCAGAGCGGTGGGTGATTGTATAGTCACCAGCCGGACGATTAATGATGACAATATCATCAGCCTGAGGTAAAGCTCCAGTACTCCAGTTGCTTACCTCATCCCAAAAGCCATCGGCATCACTGATCCAGTAGACCGGATCCTTGACGCGAAAGTTCCAGCTTACGTCAGCCGCCAACGTATTGCCAACCCGATCAGCAATGGTGGGATTGAGGACAACTCGATACAGATCGGCGGGCAGGGCAGAGTGAAAGGTCAGCAACGCTGTGTTCACTTCGTCATGATAGGAAACTGTGCCACCGTTAAAAAGCAAATCGTCGCCATTACCGGTGACACCGTCTGGGCCAGCGGAGAAGAGTTGGAAGGTCGTATTGTTGAGGGTAGTGAGATCAATCGGTTCGCTAAAGGTAGCGGAAACAGATGATATCGAGCCTACCGCCAGAATAGAACCTGCCTTCGGTGAATGGCGTGGAACCTCCGGTGGCGTGGCATCGGAAGTGAGGTTGATGGTCATCAGCTCAGTCCAAGTGGCATTGCCTCCAGTGTCAGTGGCGCGCGCCCGTAGTGTAAAAGAGGGTTGTTGGGCAATGAGTGGGGTAACAAAGTCATACCCAAAAGGAAAATTTCCATCAATAGCGACCTCTGTTCCGTCAACATAAAACTCGACATTGCGTACCTGCACATCGTCGCTGACTTCGGCTGCGACGCGCATCACCTGGCCCTCTTCTGCCAGGCCGGGGGCAAAGTTGGTTGAGAGGCCGATGGTCGGAGGGACACCCAAAGCATCGTACGCTAAGTAGTTGATGACCTGTAACCCCGCTTCACCATCGGCAACATAAGCCAGACCATTGTAAATTGAGACGGCTCGAGCATCGCCAGGCGTCTCGAAGGTGGTTAGGAACACGTCGGTCTGCGCCGGATCGCTCACGTCATATAGGTTTACATTCCCGGATTGCCCCACGTTTATGCTAACCGGAGCCACACCAAGTCCAGACCCATTGGCCACGATCTGTCTCCACCCCCGCTGACCAGTAGCTCCAGCAGTGATCAGAACTGGCTGCGCTGGATCGGCCAGACCAAAGGTACTATAACCATTCCCATGTGCAGCGTAGGCAATGCCGCCACCAACAAACAGACGTCGATCCAAAGGGAACGTCTGGATATATGGGTATGATGCAGTGCTGGTGACATCCAACTCGCTCTCAAGCAGGAAAATCGTGTGCAGTTTGTCTGGTGTCAAAACATAAAGATAATTTCCCGCTTGCGCAATATCTTGTACTGTGCCAGAAACCTGTACTTGGTCCAAGAGGGCGCCCGTTGCCAAATCGACTAGAACAACCTGACCTGTATCCAGACCCACATAGGCCACGCCACCTGATGTTGTGACCACTTGGGCTGAGCCATTCAGCTCGAGTTGATGGATGATCTGAGCAGCGGGCGGGTCACGAATATCGATGATGGATAAGCCACTGCCGCCAGTGGCAGCGGCAACTAGGTCTCCAGCACAAGCCACGGCCTGAGCGCTTCCTGATGTATCCACCTGAGCGATGATCGTGGGGTTGCTCCCATTGATGACGCTGAAAACTGATACACCTGCTTCGGAATCTGCCACAGCGGCGAGATCGTTGACAGCGCAAATATCGACTGCTGTTCCTGGCGTATCGGCACTGGCAATAATACCAGTCACGACAGGCAGTCCATCGAGAGGGTTAGTGCCTTGATCGACTTCGGGGCCGTCTTTAATACCATCACCATCGGTGTCAGGGTTGCCAGACTCTGTGCCGTATACTGCTTCAACTATATCGACCAAGCCATCATCATCAAAGTCTGAAAAGGTTTCATCCACCGGATTCAGATAAAAACGGGGAAGTCGAAAGGCTGCGTCTGGTCGAAAGTTAGGAGCCACAAACCCCAATGAATTAGTCAGCGGGTCATAAAAGCTAATACCCAGAATGTTTCCATTGCGGGGTACGAACAGGGAGTATTGACCATCTGGTCCAGTTTGTCCGCGTACGACGATACCCTGTCCATTCGAACGCTCCATACGCGCAGCGAATAACACTGGGTAGGACGGTGCATTACCAAATGATCGTTCGAGGAATACATTTTCCTCTTCCCGCTGGAGAAGCAAATCGCGCATATACTGAACAGCATCACCACCTGCCACAGCGTTCATTTGCGCTATTAGATTGTCTATCTGATTCAAAGTTGCCTCTGGAATTGACTCTCCAGTAACAACGAAAGGATAGATTAATTCCACTGCCTGTCTAAGCAGTACACTGATTTCATCTGCAGTCGGATCACCTGTCGAGATATCGCTAGTAACTATCGAGGACGCCAAAAATCGGAAGGAGGCTGACGACGCAACCGACGGGGGAGCAGGTAGGCAACTAGGCAACTCCTCGCACATTTGAAACAAGATAAGGTAGAGTATAATACATAAAATAAGTATAATGCCCCCCCTTAGTCGATCAACGTTTATTAGTACACCGGCGAGCAATACACACTGACCTAGAAATACGAGTATTCTTCGATAGCAGTCGTCCTTATCTGGATTATGTACCCAGTCATCCCTATCTGGTGGAGGTAGCGATTCAATTGGCTGCGGAGCGATCCCCCCCGTTTCGCCATGCCATCCAGGTGCCAGAATGCCCACACCCGGGTCAGTGCAAACAAGCTGTCCATTATCACTAACTGTCATTGGCCCTATGATTTCCCAGCGGCCAGTATCATGATTGAAGCTGGTCAGAGCACTCTTGGTCCCCGGTGGCCTGAGTAACCCTGTTTCGGGATCAGGCAAGTTGGGAAAACAGGCTGGTGCAGGTTCATCAAAGTTGCTTGCGCCTGGGGAGATGACAGCAATATCGAGTTGGTGCTTCATAAACGATGGCAAGGGTGCAGGCAGTCGGTCTGAAGGTACGGGGATTATCGCTGCTTGAGTAGCCGGTTGGCCGGAGTCATTTACTGCCGAATTTGGGGGAAACATCACCATCGTCTGATCCCATACGTCTGGGTCTATCTGAGGGAACATTTCGCTCAACTCGGTTTTCCCGGCCTCCCCAAAAGTGACCTCTGTATTTGAGACTGCGGACAGATGCTGTAAGTCACCCATGTTCATCGGTGGAAGATAGATGTTGAAGGTTTCGCCATCCATGGCTAGTTGAGTAGACCGACCTGGTATACTGTGGAACAGTTTGCCTACCGTTGCGTACTCTGTTCTCGCTGGGGCATTTGTGGCCGTACTACCGTCAACATGCACAAAAAATGCCGGGGCAGGCATATCTTTGAGGATAAAATATCCATTTGCGTCCGTCACGGCATTGGCTTCAGGAAGACCATCCACGCGAATAGTGGCTCCGACTACCGGTCTATCGGAACCATCAGAATTCTTGTTGTAGGAATCATAGACGTGGCCCCAGACGTCGGTGTTCGGGATACGGCTCAGGCTAAGCGTGTCGAAGTCGATAATGGCGCTGCCTCCGGCTGTTCCATCGCCGTCGACATCAACAGCCATACCTTGGGTATCTTTCAAAGCGCTGCCATCCACGGTCACACGCACGCGGGCACTGGCAGGGAGCGGGTCGGTGTAAAAGAGCGTGACGCGCTTCTTGTCTGGTGAGAGGTGGATGCGTGCAACCAACTCATTGCCGCCAAAGCGAGCGAAAAAAGCTGATGCGCTTATAGTGGCCGGATCTAGAGGGCCACTGAACTCCAAAATCGTCTCGCGTGTAACCGCAACCTCACCTTCACCATCGGCCGGACTGGTGCGCAAAATGGTGGTCCCAGTCAATGTGACTTTGCCGGGAGCATCAGGCAGGGATTCCAGATAAACAAGGTATTAGTCCGGTTCGGTGAGACGACGAGTATGAGACTCGCCCGGTTCCAGGATCACAGCGTCGTTCGCCTGTTGAAAACGAGAGAGCGTTGCTTGACTGATGCTTTGAGATTGGCTGTTCAGGAAGACCGGCAAATAGCTCATTGGTTCTAGAGTTCTGACTGGTGGATTGCCAAAGCCCAATAATAGGGTCTGATCACCTACGTTGACCCATGTCACATCTGTTGGGCCAAAAATATTTAGTTCTGGTGGGGAAAAGCCGGTTGCAGTAACTTCAATCTGGACCGGATCTCCCAGAACGTTTTCTTCTAAGCCAAAAAAATTCTCTGATTGGAGAGGCACAAATGGTTGCGATAGGGCTAATAGCGCGTCAGCAGTGGACAGATCAATTGGTTGATCCGTCGAACGACTCATGGTCTCTAATCTGGTGTCTTTCGTCTTTTGATCTGACGGAGGGCTGTTTAACCTTACTGATTCAAATTGGAGAGATCTATCGAACCGTTGCAAATTTTCTGCTATCAATGTTGGGCTAGGAAGTGGTGGGGCAATCAGGCTAAAGACAATAAGAAGTGAACAAAATCGCAAAACAGACCGGGATAGTTGAGGGCGCATCTTTTCTCCTTCCGCAGAACACGAACGACAGGGGAATAACGGTACAACCGAAGGAATAGCTTCTATGACTTTTAGAGCGTTGCCTATTTTGATTTGCCAGCGTGTATGTGTTGTTCAACGATAAGCAAATAGAGGGCAATAAACGATGCAGATTGGTTCTACTCAATATACGGTCTGGTTTTTGATTAGGTTTCGAGCTATTTCATCGCGATTTCGAGTGTCTATCACAAAGTGTGTAAATGGAGCAGATTCTCTGACTAAATGGTTTCCATTTAGGCCAATCCAAAAAATAAAATATACGCGAGAAGGTGTTAAACTAGCTCTCCAAAAGGAGCAAAAATGACAATCTCGCCAGAAATGGTTGAAGTCTTGAAAGAGACGAAGGCCATGTTAAGTGGATACGAAAGAAGGCACTTCATGGCCCAAACGGTCAAAACGATATGCGAAGGGAGTCCGACGAAAGCAGAACGAGAGTTGGGCTGGAATCGGGCGACGATAGCCAAAGCCCTGGAAGAACTAGAAGGCGGCTTCTGTTATGTCGACCAAAGCCACCGACGTGGTCGCAAAAGCCGAAGACCATATCCCCACTTTACTGGCCGATATGGTTGAAATCGCCGATCAATTCAGCCAGACCGATCCCACCTTTCGACCCCCCCAATTGTACACTCGACTAACCGCCGCCGAAATGCGTACCCAGCTCATCGAGCAGAAAGGATACACAGATGAGGAATTGCCTGGCGAAGAGGCCATCCGCTTGAAGCTCAATGAGTTAGGCTATGGCTCAAACCGGGTCAAAAAAAGTCAACCAGTGAAAAAGATCCCAGAGACCGATGCGATCTTTGATAGAATTCATCAGATCAATCAAGAAGCGGATGCAGACGAGACGGTTCTGCGCCTCTCTTGGGATGCCAAAGCGACGATTTTACTTGACCGTTTCTCGAGAGAAGGGATAAGTCGAGTGGTTGTCAAAGCGCTCGATCATGACTTTCAAGATAAGAAGACCGAGAAAGTCACTCCTTTTGGCATTTACCTCCCTTCAACCAAGGAACTCTTTCTTTACTTGACTCAGTCGAAAGTGACGAGTGACTGTATTGTCGACTGCCTGATTGATTTTGGGAAAGCGTACGTGAACACTTTCCTCACGTCAAGACCCTCGTGATCAATCAGGACAATGGTCCCGAAAATCATACCCGTCGGACTCAGTTTATGTATCGTCTCACTCAGTTTGTTGAGCACTATCGTCTCTCTATTCAGCTCGCCTGCTACCCTCCTTATCACAGTAAATACAACCCCATCGAACGGGTTTGGGGCCATCTTGAAAAACACTGGAACGGTTCTCTTCTCGATTCTCTTGAGACCGTTCTCAATTTTGCCCGTTCTTTTCGCTTTAACCAACTACAACCCTTCGTTCACCTGAATTCCACTCTTTATGAGACCGGCGTCAAACTCACTCAGAAAGAGATGGACCGTTTGGAACAACGCTTCCAACGTTTACCTGGTTTAGAAAAATGGTTTGTCCTTATTCCCCCTCTCCATTCTCTCGTTCGCGTATAATTATTTTTTTGGTTTAGCCTTACACACTTTGGGCACACTGTCCTGGTCCTCTGTCTATGATTCCCCCTCAATTCCATAGCTTTGCAATAATTCTACAATCGCGTCAAGCTCGAATGTTCTGTTGCCCTGATCCCAATCAAAACGCGCCCACTGAATTGCAGACCATTTCTCCTCTTGGTCGCGGGCCTGAACATCGGCGCCTCGGTTGAGCAAGAGTCGCAGGTTCTGTTCGTTTGTCGCTGCTAAGAGTAGGGGCGTTTTGCCATGATAAGAGCGAGTCTGCGCCTCAATGTCTGCATCATGATCGAGCAAGAGTCGGATCAGGTCTGTGGTATCGATAGGTGGTCGAGGGTAGCGAAGCGCTATGTGCAACGGTGTCATATCGGCAGACAAGATATGGCTTGCGTTGGTTCGGGCATGCACAAGCTCTGGCTCTGATGCAAGAGCCGTCGCAACCCAGGCACGATCGCCCAATGCACAGGCCAAAAATATGTCCTTTTCGATCTCTCCATGCGCTAACATCACTTTAAACACATCTAATTTGCCGACTTCGCCAACGGCACAACGAATCGGTGTATTGAGTTCCTTGTCATCCCAGACGATGCGCTCGATGTGCGCGTGCATATCGGCACCGTGCTCAAGTAAGATCTTGGCCAAATTGGGGTTATAAACGTGATGAAGCGGCGGCGCATAGAAGGGCCCGATCTGGTTCACTTGCTCCGGATGTTCCCGAAGATAATGCTCGACACCATCAAAGTTTTCGAGCCAAATTTCCACAAAGAGGTCTTTTTGGGCACCACGAGCGATCAAAAAGCTCATCATATCAAACAGTTCATAATTTGGCGTCCATTTACCAAAGTCGACTGCATAGTGCAGAGGCGTCATGTTGTAGCCTTCATCGGTCTGATTGATATCAGCACCGTTGGCCAAGAGAAGATCAATGAGGTCTCTGTTCTGGTGCATGACGGCCAGATGGAGTGGTGATCCATATAAACGCCAATCCATGCTCTTTGGATCCGCTGACGAATAGACTGTCTTACCAATTGCTGTGGCAAGCGACGAATCAGTTGCCAGCAGTTCCTTTGTGACAGCAATATCCCCACTGTTGATTGAGCTGAAGAGCATCATAACATTCTCAGTAAAACGATTGTCTTGAGAGGGTCGCTGACTGTGTAGTTCTTCTTGAGCCATCATAATACTACTGTGCAGCAATATATTGTGAAACACAAAGGAAATTCGTTATATTTCTGGGCATATTGCTAACAAAACGCAAACAGAATGCAAAGGAAAAATGAGATAGACTGAAGAGCCAATAAAATGAAGCAGTCTTCGATGAAAGGAAATCAAGATGAAACTTGCTCAAGCAGTCAATCAATATGACTACAGCCAACTGGAAAGCCCGCCGCTGCTGGAACTGACAGAAGAGCAACTGGCGGCACTGGCCGACCAACTCCAGGAGTATCATGCCATATATAGTCCATACTTCAGCCATGTGGCTCAGAGAGAGCATGCGTACCACTACATGCGAGGCTTGTTAGACCCCGAAATCAAACGCAAATCGGCCGAGAACATCGCGCTGGCGACAGTAGGAGAATCGGGTGTACGCCCCCTGCAAAGCTTTGTGGGTCAGAGCCGCTGGAGCGGTGAAGCGATGCTGGCGGAACATACTCGACAGACAGGTGAGTTGTTGGGAGACGCAAATGGCGTCTTACTCCTGGATGGGAGCGACATTCCCAAGCAAGGAGAAGAGTCAGTGGGCGTCAAGCGGCAGCGGTGTGGCGAACTGGGCAAGATCGCCAACTGTCAAGCCGGAGTCTTCCTGGGATATAATAGCTCTCATGGCTATACCTTACTGAACTGTCGGTTGTATATCCCCCAAGAATGGTTTAGTGATGAGTATGCAGAGAAGCGGTACAAAACCGGTCTTCCCACTGACCTGACCTTCCAAACAAAAAATGAATTGGCTTGGTCCATGATTGAGCAGACGCACGCCCTGGGTGCGTTGCCCATCCGCTGGATCACTATGGATGAAGCCTTTGGCAAAGATACTCATCTGCTTGACTGCATTGATGGCCAAACCGCTTACAGCTACTTTGCTGAAGTGCCCAAAGAGACTCGTGTCTGGACCTCCAGCCCCCAGACCTATCTGCCCGCATCATCTGGACGCGGGCGCAAAGCTTCCAAGCTCCGCGTCCGGCCTGGTGAACCTACGCCTCTCACCGTTGCTCAACTCGCTGACACCTTCCAGGAGCATGAGTGGCAACAGCATGTTCTCAAAGAGGGCTCCAAGGGCTTCATCGTTGCTTCCATTGCTTGTCGCCGCATTGTCTCTGTCCGCAATGGGCTCCCCGGTTCTGCTCTCTGGCTCATCGTCCGCCGCAATCCCGATTGCTCTCTGCAATACTTTCTCTCCAATGCACCCCTTGAGACTTCCTTGGATGACTTCGCCACTGTTTCTGCTTTGCGTTGGCCCATTGAAACCATTTTTGAACAAGCCAAGCAGTTTCTCGGACTCAACGAATATGAAACTCGCAGTTGGCTCGGTTGGCATCATCATATGACCTTAGTCATTTTGGCCTTTGGTTTCTTGGCTCGTTCTCAGTTTTTCCTCAAATATGATGCCCCCGCTCTCACTTTGCCACAGGTTGTTGAACTTCTCCATGCCGTTCTGCCTAAACCTGTCTTGACACTCGCTGAGACTATCGAGCGCCTTCGCTACAAGCAACGTCGTCTTGCTTCCGCTAAACGCTCGCATTATCTTGTGCAAAAATCGAACATTATCGAGCCTTTACTTGATGCACAGTAGTACTAAGTATCCTTTTTTTTAGTCGCTGACGTGCGTGGTACAAACGCATCCGGACGGTTGACACGGGCAGATCCAGAAACGTGCTGATCTCTTGTTGTGCATAGTTGCCGATGTAGAAGAGAATCAGCACTTCACGTTGCGTGTCAGGCAACGTGTTGATTGCATCTGTAATACGATTCTGTCCTTCCACCGCTTCGACATAACGTACCGGATCCGATAACCGGGAGCTGGGCTGACGTGCAGCTGATGTATTGTCGATTTGGCTGAGTGACACAGCCGAGACACGCTTTCCACGGCGCAGACGGTCTGCGTGCTTAAAGACAATTCGCCGAAACCAGCCCGGAAATGCAGCAAGATCACGCAAACTCCGCAGATCACAATAAGCATTGATGAAGGCTTCCTGGGCGGCATCTTCGGCCAAATGATGATCACCCAGCAGGGCATAGCTGTAGCCCACCGCCATGTCTTGAAAATAACGTACAACTGATTCAAAAGCCGCTTGGTCACCAGAGCGCGCACGAATCAACCAAATTTCTAATTCATCCATATATGGACTCCGCTCTTGTTGAACCGATGGTTCATACTCAGTAGATCGCAACGCGGAGTGAGCGCACCTTTCCTTTGGAAAGGCGTTCTCTAATGCGAACGGGACCGGCGTTAGAGATTACACGCAGTAGACATAAAAGTTAAAGTGGTTGCTATTGAAAAGTTGATTCAAAGGCATTCTCCAAAGTGGGACCCCAAATAGCGGGGTCAGGTTCAGGGATAGCGTAAACAGAATGTGAAGCCATAGCGGCTAAATAATGCTGCTGAATGGTTTCATCGTAGAGCTGTGCATAAAGCATGGTGGTATCGATATGAGTGTGCCCCATGAGTTTCTGCAAGGTAGTGATGGGCATAAGGCCACTGTTGAGCAAACGGGTGGCAAAGGCATGAAGATGGTTGCGCACATAATTGGCTCGAAGAGGTAAGCCATCGCGTAGTAAAAGCGGGGAATGAGTAGCCAGGTCATCGGTGCGATGTTGCAGATGGGCATCGATGGCAAGAGCAGTGCGTTGGGTAACAGGCAACCGACGGTCACGATGGGATTTGGCATCTCGAACGAGCAGAGTCTGTGTATCCGAATTCCAGTCAGAAACGAGCAGAGCTTGCACTTCGCCCATACGTAGCCCAGCATCAACCAGAATAAGAAACCAAGCACGGTCAAGGAGGTCGGAAGGAGAAAGGCTCTGAGCCGTTGAGTTTAAGACGAACTGTTCAAGTTGAGCAAATTCATGCTGGCGCAACGGACGAGGTAAGGTAGTGGGTCGTTTGAGACGTTGAATGCGATATAAAGCCGGAGCGATCGACTGGCCACATTCTTCAGCAAAATGCAGAAAACACTTGAGGGTACAAATAAAATGATTGATGGTATGGACGGAATACTCTAAGTCACATAGGTGGGTGATGTAGTCTTGGAGATCGCGCCGTCTTAGTTCGGATAAGCTGGAGAGCATGCGCTGGTCGAGCATCCATTGCCAACCGCGTTGGAGTTCGCCAAACCACTGAAGGGCTCGTTCCCGCCGATAGAGGGCTTTCCAGCGTAATTGCTGGTGGAGAAGTAATGAGATGATGGGTTGATGAAGCCAGAGCGGCAATGAGGTGAGACGTTGACGGATCTCATCAGCAGACAAACAGATGCCAACAGCTGGCTCCACTGTGCGATGTTCAGAAGGCACAGTATTCTCTGTCTCTATTGCAGATGTCGTTCCTTCAATATCCGAGCATGCGGCTTGGCGAGACAACTGCTCCATAGCAGCTTCATAGTCGGCTCGCATATCAGGATTGGCACCATCGATGTAAATCTGGGTCGTTTTCAATTGACTGTGACCCAACCAATGAGAGAGACTAGGCAGTGGCATACGCGACTCTGCCATTCGTCTGGCGAAGGTATGGCGCAGGCGATGACAGGAGACCTCGTTCTCGGAGAGTCCGGCTTGCTGACGGTAATAATCGAGGCGCTCCTGGATTCCGCGGACACTGATGCCTTTGTGACGACGAGTCAGAAACAGATGGCTATCGACTGCATCAGGACGCTCATCCATATAGCTCACCAACAGCGCTGTGGTTTCTGGCGTCAACCAGACTCGACGCTCTTTGTTCCCTTTGCCGCGTACGCGCAGTGACCACAGTTCGTCCGGATTTATGGCAGCTTCAATATCGCCCATCTCTAGTTTCGACACTTCGCCCACCCGCAGGCCAACGTCGAGCATCAAGGCCAACATCACTTGGTCTCTTATCTGACCTTGACTCACGCTCCCCCCATAACTGGCGGACGATGCGTTCCGCTATATCTCTGGGAAGATGGCAACCTGTATCCAGTCGGTGTAGACGCCACACCACCGGGTTTGACCAGCTTTCGTCTTCTGCCTCATCCGCCAAGTAGTCGAAAAATCGGCTCAACGTTGCCACTCTGCGATTGACCGTCGCACTGCTCATCCCCGCTTCGAGTTGCGCCGTTACAAACGTCGTTATCTCTTGGCGACCTATCTCTCTTGGCCTTTTTTCTATCACCTGGCCAAATTGATTTAGGTCACTTTCGTAATGTTTTACAGTTTCGCTTTGCGGAGAAAGCATTCTCACATGGGCACAGAATCCTGTTACTGCGGCGCTAAATTCTTGGTTCATTTTGGCCTCCTAGGGCTATTTTACCCCTTTTTTGGCCTACTGCGTGTAATAGAGAACGCTGCGCCATGCATGGCGACTCCACTGCGGTTTACTGATACTAGCTAGTATCTATCTATAAGCCCCAATGAGGAAGCAAAAGATTTCAACCCTCTGAGATCTCATGCGGTTCACAGAGACAGGGAAGACGAGCACTAGTTGAGTAGCTGAAGGCGCATCGAAACCAAAGCGAGTCGACCAAATGAGATCCTGTTGAGCCAAGATTTCAAAATAATCTTAACTTCCAATACAATAGGGCTTCGGTCATTCGCACTTGGTCCTATTGATGCAGAGGAATGAGCAACTGATGTCTATATTTCGCAGCTTTATCGCAATTACGTTGGCGGATTTTGTGGTCCGCGCGGCATATCAGATGGGAAAGACCCCCCTCCTACCGATATTCGCCGCTACGCTTGGAGCCAGCGATATATACCTGGGTCTGATCACCTCAGTCTCTACTTTGACTGGTATGATACTCAAACCGGCAATTGGTCTTTTCTCTGATCGCTGGGGCAGACGTGCTTGGCTACTCATCGGAACTGCATTCTTTGTGCTGATGCCCTTCGCTTATCGCTATATCACAACTCCAGAACAGCTTGTCGTCGTCCGGATCATACACGGATTAGCAACCGCAATCTATGGGCCTGTCACGTTGGCCTATGTCTCTGAATTATCACAGAGCGCTAAAGCAGAGAGATTGGGCTGGTTTGGCATTGCACGCAGCGGCGGCTATGTCGTGGGCCCGCTGATTGCAAGTTGGCTCTTGCTAAGGTACTCGCCGGTTGTCGTCTTTACGCTGATTGGATTGATTAGCAGTCTCAGTAGATCCAAATTTCAGGTTTAGAGAGAGAATTTGGGCTAATTAGTTGACATAAATACGTATTTGCCAGTCAATACCGGGGTGGTTCATTTTAGGCGGACAATTAGGTTTACATTTTTGCAAAGAGAAAAGATGTTTATATTTTCTAATTTGAGCCATGCTCAGGCAGAAAATGACCTCATATAGATTTTTGTCTATGTATCAAAAGTGTAAACCTAATTCTGAACCACCCCTCAATACCTAGCATTTACGTAAAATTTAAGCGATTTCTAGATATGAAATTGGCTGTTTTTGGCAACTGAGATCTGAAAAAATGGCCCCAAAATCCCTTCTCTCCCGACTGAAAATAGTCAAAAACGCCAAATTTGGATCTACTGAGTCTGGCATTTGTACCGATTTTACTATTAAAGGAGTCAACAGAACAGGTTCAATCACGCCAGATCGTTCCTCTCCACCAATCGTTGTTTCAACAAATATCACGAGCCCTTCATGCATGCCGTCGAACAACATCTGTATGGCTGGCTGGGGGGCTTGAGTCAACTATGTATATCGCGACTTATGCTGTCCGGGCCTTTTTGCCCATCTACGCGCTATCAGAGGGGGTCAACATCCTCGTTGTGGGAAGCTTTTTTTCCATCCAAGAAGCAGTACACCTCATGGCACGTCCTTGGTGTGGGCGCTTTGGCGATCGGTTTGGCTATCCATCGGCAATTGTCCTGGGGCTGTTTTCGCTGAGTATCTCGCTGCCCGCATTGACCTACAGCCACAACGGATTGGTCCTATGTGCAATTTCAATGATGATTGGTCTGGCGGAAGCGCTCTTATCCCCGTCAACGATTGCGATGGTTGCAGTTGAGGCAAATCCAGACCATGTTGGTGCAAGTATGGGTATTGTCGGCACGTTGCGAAACCTAGGAAAAGTGATCGGGCCGATTTTAGCAGGCGCGCTCATTCGTTGGTTTGATTATTCAGGTGCCTTTCACCTCATTGGAGGCATTGTCTTGGTAAGTGCGCTCGCGCTCATGATCGGACAAAATCGCTATGCAATCGGCTTAAAAATATCACACACGCAATTTGGAAGTCGTGGATCATAGTACACTGTAACCGATGTTTTGATAGCTTAGAGATGGATAACTCGTAGGTCACTTCAGAGAAGTAACGGGCACCAAGATCCCTGGGTCGTCACTTGGAGAGGCGGGACACTTGCCGCTTGTCCCGCTAGAGACTGTAATAGTATAATCGAAATAGTAAGAGATTACCGCAGGTCCCGTATCAAAGAGACGCACATGCGACGAATCATTTTTGTTTTTCTGGACGGTGTCGGTTTAGGTGAAAATAAACCCGATACGAACCCTCTGGCGCGAACAACATACCCTACCTTACTTGATTTACTTGACGGACATTCGCCGACGGCTGATACAGAACGAAGTTCGTTTAAACGTGCTGAATTCATTCCAACTGACGCTCGGTTGGGTGTTCTTGGACGCCCACAGAGTGCAACGGGACAGACCACCATTCTAACGGGGATCAACGCCGCAAAAAGACTTGGTGAGCATTACGGTCCTAAACCAGACGCCCGAATTCGCTCGATTCTCGATGAGGCCAGTCTCTTCCAGCAGTTGGCACATTCTGGATTGAGCGCTTACTTTTGTAATGCCTATCCTGAACGTTATTTCACAGCCATTAAACGGGGGAAGCGGCTCTTGAGCGCCGTGCCCTATGCCGCAACTGTCGGTGGACTGCGGCTCTTAACGCACACCGATCTGATGGCCGGTCGTGGATTAGCCGCAGATTTCACCAACGCGAGCTGGCGCGACCAACTTGGCTATCCAGACGTTCCTGTCTATAAGCCAGAACAGGGTGGGCAACAGCTATGGACAATCGCGCAAGAACATCACTTCGTGTTCTTTGAACATTGGTTGACCGATCTGTTGGGGCATCGGAAACAAATTGATCAGGCTGAGCAAGTCTTGCGCCAATTTGATGGTTTTCTGGCCGGACTCATCGAGGCAGCGAATCTCGACGAGACGCTCATCATCGTGACCAGCGACCATGGCAATGTCGAAGAGTGTCGCCATAGCAAACACACACTCAACCCCCGCTCTGACACTGCTCATCGGCGCCGAACGACAGCGCTACGCCAACCAGGTAGAGACAATTGCCGACTTCGCCCCCATTGTGGAAGATTTTTTGAAGTCAAAAAGCACAACGGGCGTTTTGAGCGATTGTTGACGCGACTTCGATTTGCCTTACAATGGGTGGGAAGATTTCGGCCAATCGTAGAACAAACGAGCTATTTGTTCAGCGACACGAACGAATAACCTTCGCCATCTGGCCGAAATAATAGAGATTATAAGGATTCAGAATATGGGACACGGATGAACACAGATTGCACGGATTGACTCTGGGATAATCCGTGTTCATCCTGAAAATCCGTGTCCTATTTTTCAATCCCTATAATGTCTAATGACTGACGCCGAAGAAAGAGAGAAGGCAGAAGATAGTAAAAGCGAGGACTTCGCAAACGGAAACGCCATCGATTACATTCTTCCTCAGCCTTCGCCTTAGCCTTATCCTTCGCCTCAGACTTTCTTACAAAAAGGATAAAATAATGAAACACATAGAACAACTCAATATGCTCGAAGCAGGTATGCCCATCCTGGCTCCCGGTGGTGGCGTGGTGCGTGTGAGTGAGGAACTGGCGGCCGCTTTTCAGGCGGGTGATCAACTGGCCGTTGCCGGAACAACGGGTGAGCTTTTGCGCATTCCCGCAGCGGAGCAGGAGACCGCCACGAGCGCCGTGACGCGTAGTGTACGCGCCTTTCAAGCCATGGGCTCTGTGACAGATGATCAGATTCTCGATTTTTATCAACAGTTTGCCAGCACTTTGGAGACAGATTCGATCTGGCAACAGATCGCCGACATCAATGCCGTGGACGTCGCCGATGCACAAGCTCGTGGTCGATCAACGACCCGTTTGGTTGCCGATGAGGCACTGCGCAGCAAGATGATCGACGGCCTGCGTGGTTGGATTGATGCGCCATCGGGTCGAGGCACCGTTGTCGAGACTGTTCAGCACGATGGATTTCGGGTCGAGTTGGTGGGGGCGGCGCTGGGTGTGATTGCCTTTGTCTTTGAGGGACGTCCCAATGTTTTGGCCGATGCCTGTGGCGTGCTGCGCAGCGGCAACACCGTTGTCTTTCGGATTGGCAGCGATGCCCTACGCACTGCACAGGTGATTATGCAGCTGGCGTTGGAACCAGCTCTCGAAGCGGCTGGACTCCCCACTGGTGCCGTGACCTTGGTTGAAAGTTCTGCACGTGCGGCAGGATGGGCACTCTTCCTGGATGAACGACTCTCTTTGGCTGTGGCCCGTGGCTCCGGTCCGGCTGTGGCGATGCTGGGATCGTTGGCGCGTAGCGTGGGGGTTCCCGTCAGTCTACATGGCACGGGCGGTGCCTGGATTGTGGCGGCAGACTCTGCCGATTCAGCGCAATTTGGTGAAGCAGTTGTCCGTTCGCTGGACCGTAAAGTTTGTAACACGCTCAATACCTGCTGCATCGTGCGCTCGCGAACAACCGAGCTGATGCCCGTGTTGTTGGAAAGTTTGAAAGAAGCAGGCAGACGCCGAGGGCAGACCTTTAAATTACATGTGGCTGAGGGAAGTGAAACTGTCGTACCAGAGGCCCTTTTTGCCAAGCGGGTCACGATTCGTCGAGCAGAGGGTGATGTTACTGAAGCACAGGCCGAGTTGATCTCTCCTTCCGCCTTGGGTCATGAGTGGGAATGGGAAGAGACGCCCGAGATAACAGTAGTCGTTGTCGATTCGGTGGATGAGGCGGTCTCGCTCTTCAATCAACAGAGTCCGCAGTTTATTGGTGCGCTGATCAGCGAAGACGAAGATGAACATCAGCGCTATTACGACATCATCAATGCACCCTTTGTGAGCAACGACTACACGCGCTGGGTGGACGGTCAGTTTGCTCTCCACCGGCCAGAATTGGGGCTCTCAAATTGGCAAAATGGCAGACTCTTTGGGCGGGGGGCGATCTTGAGTGGGGATAGCGTCTTTACGCTGCGGACGCGCTATGTGAGGGAGTGAAATGGCCCGTCGCGTGTCAAGCCCCGTTTGACATGTGACGCCGGATCGTTTATTATCTGTGCTCAATCCAGCCAAGGCGTCTATTCTCGTAGACTGGGATATGTTGCCATGTGGCCGGACCGGTCAATTGAAAAATGCGCCGCCGCCGAGTGCCAACAACACTCGACGGTCGGCTAACCACCCGAACTGTCTAAGCCAGTCCGGGTGGCTTGCGTTAGTTTAATGGCTCCTTACGAGTCTGTCAAAACGTTTGCAGCCACCTCGATTGCGGATCGCGCATGCTGAACAGCAGATGCATCCACAGGTTGGGGTGGCTGTTTGGATTTTGGCCATTGTCTCGACCAGGGGGCAATGGAGTGATCTGTTGCTCTCTGGTGATCAATTTTCAAAAGGAGCAACTTCATGCACACAGATGAACGATTTACGGTCCAGGCGTGGGAGGAACTGATCCGCAAATGGGAGCGGGAAGAGATCACGTTGGAACAGCTCAATGGCCAGATGCTGGTCTGGATGGGACAGTTGCACAGAATGTTGGCGCGTTGTGAGCGCGAGCAGGAGGGGATTGGGCATTCGGTGGCGGATTTGGATGCCCGCGTTCAGGAGTTGGAGGCTGGGGTGTCGTCATGATCTTGTATCGCAGTATACGATCCCAATTGTAGATCTCCATCGTAGGTCACACATCCCCGCGTGACATGTGTCAAGCAATCTGGATCTTCACTTGGAAGAGGAGGGGCCTTGGTGCTTGTCCCGCCAGAGACGGGACCTACAGCAAACGAGCTCAATTTTAGGTCACACGTCCCTGTGTGACGAGTGCCAAGCAACCTGGATTTTCAGCTTGGAAGAGGAGGGGTCTTGGGTGCTTGTCCCGTCTCTGGCGGGACCTACGTGAGATTATCGTGCGCTTCGCTATGGTGTGTCACTTAACAGATCATCCCCTTTTTGGCGGCTGGTCCGTGGGCAATTGGGTTTTCGCCGATCCAGCGCTCATCGACCGGCTCCGAGGCAAGCTGATAGCGCGTATCGGTAGAGAGGCGCAGTCGGTTTGTCTGGTTGTCCAGGCTGGCGTGCATGGTGTACATGCCAAAGATGAGCAGGTCGCCCAGTTGGTAATCGGTTGTGAGCCAACGACTGCCAAGTTCCCGGCGCAGTACGATGGCATCATTCGAGTAGGTGCCTCCACCGACTCGTTGCCATCGTTTCTGACCCGATTTAATCTCTGCCGCGTCTGGATAGTTGGTGCAGTATGCATCCACATCCAGTTGTCCATACGTTGACTTGATCTGTTCCTGTTTGTGGGAATTTTCCAAGATCATCAAGCCCCCCATCTCTTTTGGCACATCGCTGAGCGGCGTCCAGCTTGTATAGAGCTGTTTGGTCCCGCGTCCCATGAAAACGATGTCGCAGTGCGGTTTTGTTGCGCCATCGATGCTAGAGGATTTGACGCGACACCAGGTGTAGTCAAAATGGCGGACGGGACCACCCAAAAATCGTTCATAGAATGCGATCATAGGGCCATCGTAGAGTACTTTGTGAAGAGGCACGTTCTTGATACCCAGCTCTGACATGAACATGGCCGATGCAGTCAGCTCACCTCGAGCAATGCCCTCCATGAGTGGATGGGCAGGATTCAAATAGCCTTTTTTGTCGAGTCGTATCAACATTTCATGACGCGCTGCCAACAATTCGACTTGATTCAATAGGCCCGGCAAATAGAGGTAGCCATCTCGGTCGAAGCGGCGGCGCAGTTCCTCGACGTCGTCGAGTCGATCATTTGATGCTCGAAGTTCGCCAAAAGCATTTGATTCGGTCTCAATGGCTTGGTGACGAAATGTAAGGTCGGTGCTGGGATACATGGTGTCTCCTTGTCAGACGGTTTGGTGGTATGGATAGTTTGGAGCAGGTGCTATGGCTTGTTCGTTTGTGGTGGGTGAACAAACAGACTGTAAAACGAATCTCTGATCTCTGGTCTCTGATATCTACAAACTCTGGATTCATTCTGATCTGAGTATAATAGACGCATTATGGATCGACTGAGTCTGGCGATTCAGGTGATTCGTTGTCAATATCAAATCCCTGAACGTCAAATCGTTCACGGATGAATGGATAGGTTCGGTAATAACCTTGTTTGATGTCTAACTGGATCGTTTGTATCTCAAACCAGCCATATTGTAGGGCAGACGGTTTGAGCCCGAGTGCAGTAAGTCGTCTGCCAAAAGCTGCACCTGTATCGATATCGATGGAGACAATGCGTTCTTCGTCTTCGGGATGGGTGCGAATGTAGAGCTGTGTTTTTTGATCGAGGTCCCGTTCCAAATCGAAATCTCGCAATGTATAGTCCATCAGGTGGGTGGGCGAGTGACCATGGATCACAACATATCCATCCCAATGGGCCGGCTCGGCTCTGAAGAAATCGGACCGAATCCAGAGAAATGAATCTTCGATCCAGATGTTTCGTTCATCCATGAGTCGGTTGTGATCCAGGTAGTTATTGAGCGCCAACTGCTCTGCCAATGGAATATTTGGCATCACGCCACCATGTGTAATGAGAAACTTGATTTCGGTTGTTTCATCTTGGAAGGATTCAACATGAAAGCATTTGAGATTTTTCAGAAAATCGATGTATTTGGGCTCAACATTCTGGGCGAACTCATCAATATCCCGACAGCCAAAGGAGCGAACTGTGCTTTCAGCTCCATTCTCTTCCCAGATTCGAGTGCCCCAATTTTCTTGGAACTTTTCATCAAACAGCGTCTGCAGCAAAAGGTGTTCGTGATTACCAATCAATGATATGGCTTTATCGCCCAATCTCATGATCAGATCGAGGACTTCCTTGGAGGATGGACCATGATCGATATAATCACCAACAAAGACAAATTTGTCGAGGTGTTCATCATCCAGCCGCTCGATTAATGTACGGAGTGCATCATACATGCCGTGAATGTCACCGATAATCCAGGTTGTTTTCTCGTTTTCCATGACCGTTATCCCCCCAACATCAAACTATACGGCACGAGCTTATAAACTTAACATAAATTTGTCGTTTCCACTCGACTAAAAATGCCCAAATTTATCTTAAATCTATGGTCGTGCTCAGTATAAAGCAGAATGTAATATACTTTACTTTCTGGTAAAAGAAAAGAGATGAGGTGAGAAATGTGACAAAAAGCGGTTAGCAGTTCATCCTAAAGGTAGAGAACCCAAAAAGGAGGAAGGAATGCTAACCGCGCCAGAAATAACTATAGCAGTACTGATGAATGTATTGCAAGTAACGCCGATGGGAACAAACGTAAATGTAATGCGTCTGATGTGGGCAATGCTGAATGGGTCGTTTCTGAAAAGTCGAGGAGCAATCCATAGCGCATTGAAAGAAAGCGGGTTTGAAGATGAGGAGCTCCGGCGAAGCTGGTGGAGCTTTCGATATGGATCATGGGATATCACAAGTCTGCTGGGGTCGTGGCAAGAAGAAGTGGAAAGGGGAATGGGAGGCAAAAAAGTTAGAAGGGTACCGAATGAAAAGCATAGATATCACAGGGTTCTGGCGACCGAAGCTGCAAGGGAAAGTGAACCGACTCTATAACTCAACGGCTCATCGGGCATTGCCCCGCGCTCATCTTTGGAGTGATGATAAGCTCGGGGGAAATAGGCGGGAAGCGAGTGCCACTGCTCAAGGCAATCATGAGATGCACGGTTGGAACAAAGGAAAGTGAGTTTCGGAAAAAGCTGCTGACAGAGACGAAGAAATCACTGGAGTCAGACGAAGTGGCGGTGGTCGATGCCGGGTTTACAATCAGAGAAATGCTAGAAAGCGGCATAGACCGATTTGTCCTGCGGGAAGCCATTAACTGCACAGTGCGCCGCAATGAGTTCCCCAAACGCAAAGAAAAAGGCAGACCACCTGAATATGGTGATATTGTGCGTCCGCTCTCTCGCAGCTATAAGGAAAGCGACTCGAGGCTACAACTCCGGACTCGTCTGGTCGCTTTCTCTATAGTGGTCGCCTGATTTGCTATCAAGCATGGCACAATCTCGTCCCCAGAACAACCAAGGTGGATACAGCCAACCGTACCTACTCGATTTACGTCATTCAGGATCCGGCCTACAACACACCTTTGGTTTTGGCGACCGTTATGACTTTGCAGCCTGAAACCATTTATCTTGTCTACCTGGAACGCTGGCCTGTTGAACATCCCCCCTTGGCTTCCAAGCAGATGATTGGCTTACATCGTCAATTTGTTCATGCCGATGAGGCTTGTTTCCGCTTACCTGAACTGGGGCTGCTTGCTGGCAATCTTCTTTCCCATTTAGCCGCTTCTCTTCCTCCCATACCGACTGGCTACTGGGATCGAGAGCCTCAATCCACTCCCGGCAGGCTGCGCCGTGTTCTCTCGAGTGCTCTTTTTCCAACTCCTGACCAACTCGACCCTGACTTTCGGAAAAAGGCCTCGGTTTCACACCATTTCCCTAAAGGCGTTCTCGCTCATCGCCGCCTCAATGCCGCTGCTTAAACTAGCCGAGCACTATTTTTACATTTTATCCCGTTTTTTCAGGGTGGATTCTTTTTTCCGCCCCTTTCGGTTTGCCCTTTGTCACTCAAGCCTTTACCAGAAAGTAAAGTTATAGAATAATACCCAAAATGGATCGACTGTCAACTAATGGTATCAAGCTGCAAAATCAACTTGACATAAGTATGGATGGCTGATAATATATAATTGACGGGCATATCGCGTGGTGTTATAATGTTGTCAGTCACTCCAATACAATTTCCCCCGAATTTTATGATAAAAAAACTTCCCAAATGGATTGGGTAGCCGATTCTATTAGAATCATATCCAGACTCAAAACCACGTAAACTTGATACATTCTCAACCTATAACCATATACTCTGATCCAAAGGAGACAATCTATGTCAAACAAAAGCTCGTTCGCATACGGTGAAGACCCTCGTCGACTTTCACACCGACTTTCTCGCCGTGCCTTTTGGGGTGGTTCAAAATTAGGTTTACACTTTTGATATATAGACAAAAATCTATATGAGACCGTTTTCTCTCTGAGAACCGGCGAAATCAGAGAATATAAACGTTCTTTCTGTTTCTAAAAGTGTAAACCTATCTATCCAGCTAAAATGAACCACCCCTGCCTTTTTGCAGCATACGGCAATTCTCTCGGGTGCTGCGTTGCTGGCAGCTTGTGCACCGCCCACAACGGCCGATCAAACAACATCAGCAGATTCTGGAGATGATGCGGCAGAGCCAACCCCAACGCCCAATATCTCGTCTATTGGTACTGGCGAAACGGAGGTGATCTTCTGGCATGGATTGGGTGGTGCGGACGGCAAGACAATGACCGAACTGCTTGAGGTCTATGCGGAAGAGAATCCAGACGTGACGGTTCAGCAAGAACTCTTGACCTGGGATATTTTCTATCAAAAGGTGCCGACATCTGTCATTGCGGGCAATCCGCCTGACATGATCATCACCCACGAATGGGCCATCGGTCAATTTGGTGCGCGCGACATGCTGCGCGCGGCTGACGAATTTTACGAAGTACGTGGGTTGCCGCAAGAAGATTTTCTTGAGTTTGCATTTAATAATATCACCCATGAAGGCACGCCACTTGGCGTTTTGCTCGACAATCACGGGCAAGGCGGTTACCTCAACGTCGAACTCTTTGAAGAAGCTGGATTGGATCCCGAATCACCACCTCAGACACCAACGGAGTTTCTTGAGATTGCAAGCCAACTGACTCGCGATAGCAATGGACGCGCACCGACCGATTCCGGTTTTGATCCGGAGAGTATTGAACAATGGGCTTTCACCTGGACCTTCTGGCAACGGTGGGCGATGTTATCCACCATTTGGCAGAATGGCGGAGATACGATTACGGAAGATGGCACAACCTCCTTGATTGATCAAGAGGCCGTGCGTGATGCTCTTCAATGGTGGCATGATGCAGTTCATACGCACCACATCATGGCCCTTCCCTTTGGTTGGGATCGTGCCGATGCCTATGTAAACAATCGTTTGGCCATGTATGTGAATGGGTCTTGGGATCTCAATTTCATTAGAGACTCGGGGCTGGAAGACAAGACTCGAGCCTTTTTTGCTCCACAGGTGACAGGAACCCAGCCCGCAGTTTGGATGAGTGCTCATGTTATGGCGATTCCGAATGGTGTTGATGAAGAGCGAACTGGTCCCGCAGGTGACTTAATCACGTGGCTGTCCGAACATGGCTTGGAGTGGGCCAACTCGGGGCAACCCCCGGCGCGGCTATCGCAGCAAAATAGCGAACAGCTACAGTCACATTGGCACACGGGCGTCTTTTCACGGCAGTTCCAGGAGATTGGCCGGACAGAACGTCAGCATGTGAATATTACGGAGATCCAGGAAGCCTATCAGCCTGAGTTTGAAGCTGCTTTGACGGACCAGAAAACGATCGACGAAGCACTTGCAACGGCTCACGAGCGTGTTCAGAAGGTGTTGGACCGCGTTTAGGAATGTAAAAGAATAACTTCGACTTTGAGAGTGCGTTTCACCCGAGAATGACATGTCGAAGTTATTCTTTTATAAGTTCTTTAGGCCATTCCAGAAAAATAATCATCCATCTGAACAGAACGTTCTCCCTGGAATGGCTTTGGCTTTTCCAATCGAATTGAACAGTTTAATTTCTGGAAATGCCTTATTCTTGGATCGATGACAAGATGACGGAATGATAAAGTGCTTTCCTATCATTTCGGGATTTGATTTCTCATCTTGTCATCTTGTCAAAGATAGGAGGAGAAGTTGGCAGCACAGACTCAGGCCATACCATATCGTCGCAAACCACGTTGGCAGAAAATACTCCCTAATTATCTCTTTATTTTGCCCTATTTTCTCTTCTTCCTTCTGTTTCGTATGGGACCAGATTTCTATGGACTGTTCGTAAGTTTCCATAATTGGGATATTCTGCTGCCAGACAAACCCTTCATTGGGTTTGGAAATTACCAAGAACTGTTAAACGATGATTTATGGTGGGTCTCGTTACGCAATACAGTACTTTTTTCCATATTTACTGTTTTCGGCAACGTTGTTGTGGGCCTCCTGGCGGCTGTATTGGTCAATCAGAAAGCCCCAGGTCAACATCTTTTCCGCGTTGTGTTCTACACACCAGTCGTCATATCTGTGGCTGTGATGGGTGTAGTCTTGAGACGAGTATTTAACACTGAGTATGGTCTGCTCAATTTTTATCTCAACTGGATCGGTATTGACAGCATTCCTTGGTTGGCAATGCCAAACTATGTCATCCCTGTCCTATCTGGTGCAACGATTTGGTGGACCTTTGGCTTTCCGTTCCTGGTTTTTCTTGCTGGCTTATTAAACATTCCCAACCACCTATATGAGGCGGCAAAGATCGATGGAGCAAACGGTTTCCAATCGTTCTTCAAAATCACTCTACCTCTACTCAAACCAGTCATGCTCTTTGTGGTGGTCACCCAGTTCATTGGTCACCTAAAAGTCTTTGGACAGATGTTTATTATGACGCAAGGTGGCCCTGGTCATGCTTCATATTCGGTGGTCATGTATTTATATGATACGGGATGGCGCTTCTTTCGGATGGGGTATGCATCATCTTTAGCCTTCAGTCTTGCACTAATCATCCTTGTCGTTACGCTGATCAATTTCCGTCTGCTTGGTGGACGAGTCGAATACTAATCCCAAAAAATCCCTATGGCAACGACAGTAAAAGTTGAATCTAAATCAATTTCTCACAGTGAGAACCGCACGATGCCTCGCTGGCTCCGCCGAACTCTCCACAGGATACCAATCTATTTGGTATTGGTTCCATTGGCGATTCTCACCGTGATGCCGCTAATCTATATGTTTTCGCAAGCATTGACCCCCGAAGCGAACGTCTATGATTGGCCAATCAAATTGATTCCTGACAACCCAACATTTGAGAACTTCATCAAGCTCGCAACCTGGCCCAATTTGCCCGTGATGCGCTGGATGTTTAATAGCTTTTTTGTGAGTACAGCGGTCACGATTCTGATTCTCTTCATCAATAGCTTAACGGCCTATGCCTTTGCGCGTCTAGAATTTCCCGGACGTGAGTTTCTCTTCGTTTTGGTTTTGACCACCATCATGATTCCCGGTGAAGTCACGCTCATTCCAACATTTCTGATTATGCGTGATTTGGGCTGGTTGGATACCTATAACGCGCTGATTTGGCCCGCCGGTGCGAGCGTCTTTGGTGTTTTTCTGCTGCGACAATTTTTTCAATCGATCCCGCGTGAGCTAGAGGACGCCGCCATCATCGATGGATGTACCAAATTTGGCACTTACTGGCGGATCATCGTTCCTTTGAGCACCTCGGCCTTGATCGCTCTGGCCATCTTTACCTTCCTCGGTAGTTGGAACGATCTTTTCTGGCCCCTAATTGCCCTAAACTCCAATGAGATGCGCACATTACCCGTTGGACTTTCGATTCTTCAACACGAAGGATACACAATGCAGGGATTAAGCATGGCCGCCGCCGCGGTGACCACCATTCCCGTTCTGATTCTCTACATTATTTTCCAGCGGCACATTATTCAAGGCGTCATGGTTAGTGGGTTAACTGGCCGTTAATATATTTTACCAACTGCGGTTGTGGAGAATTAGAACAGGAATTTAGGGGTGGTTCATTTTAGGCGGACAATTAGGTTTACATTTTTGCAAAGAGAAAAGATGTTTATATTTTCTACTTTGAGCCATGCTCAGGCAGAAAATGACCTCATATAGATTTTTATCTATGTATCAAAAGTGTAAACCTAATTCTGAACCACCCCGGAATTTACAGGGTTTCATCCGTGTAAATCCGTGTCCAAGAACTTTCTTGATCTTATGGAAAGGGATTATGACTGCAAAAATCGCCGTTCTCATCTCTGGCCGTGGCAGCAATCTCCAATCCGTGATTGATGCCATTCGCGGGAAATATTTAGATGCCGAGATTGTACTTGTGGTTTCGAACCGCAAAAAAGCCTATGGTTTGGAACGCGCCGACAAAGCTGGCATTCCTACACGCTATCATGGCCTAAAAAGCTATCGCGATGCAGGACGTACTCGCATCGACTATGATCAAGATCTTGCAAATCTGTTGGCTGAGCACCAGCCCGATTTTGTCCTGCTTGCCGGTTGGATGCATCTCCTCTCTCAACCGTTTCTCGATCGGTTTCCCTATCGTGTCATCAACCTCCATCCAGCTCTTCCGGGGAAATTCCCTGGTGCTCATGCCATAGAAGATGCCTTTGCTGCCTTTCAAAGAGGGGAGATCAGGCAGACGGGTGTGATGATCCATTTGGTGCCAGATGAACGCGTCGATGCTGGCCCTGTCTTGGGCACCGAAGAAGTCCACATCTATCCAGGCGATACATTAGAGATGCTAGAAAACCGCATTCATCAAACGGAACATCGGTTGTTGATTCAGACCTTGAATCGCCTGATCGAGGGTGATGAAGAGAGCAGTCTTACCTAACAAGATATTTACGTCTGGCCTTATTCGGTGCCTGTGAGCGATCGGAAGACCACTTGGCATAAGGCGCCATCGTCAGCGATGCAAGTGCCAGAAGCACAGTGTCATAATTGACCCGCCAACCCGCAAAATCTTGCCACGCTTGATCCCAATCTGTTTTCACTGGTACGTCATTTTCTTGAAGCTCCACCAACACGGCCTCAAACTCCTCGCGCGTAATGCTGATTGGTTCGTCAGGGTAGTGGGGATCTGAGTTGTGGGGAATCTTAAAATATGATGCAATGCGCTGGAGCGCCAAATAGCCGGAACGCAAGCAAAGCGCTGCTTGGGGCTCATTGGGTGTATCGACAGCTGCCAAGATGAGTCCGGCTGTATCCAAAACTGTACCCGTTGCTGTTACCCAAGAATGTTCGGGTGATTGTGAACGGAAGAAGACGAGAGCGGCAATCGAAGTATGGCTCTCTTCAATTTCTGCAAAAACACGCTCCCACTCCTCCCAAAAGGCCCGCAGATAGTCTAATTCACCAATACGATGTACACGCTGAATCATCTCTGACGCGGATGGGGGTGTCCCGGCACGGACCGAGAGACGCGCAACAGCCGTTTCGCGACGTGAGAAATTGCCATAAATTGCCGGAAGGTAGGCGATTAACAACGCAATGAGCAATAACCCAACAGTTGCTTCGCTAAAGGCAAGGATCATCTGAGGGAGTGTCTCGACGGATGCAAAACCGAGCGTCAATAGACTCGAACCACTCAACAAAAAGAGATCCCGCAACGGTGAGAGATCAAATGCCCAAAACATGCCCATATAGCCCAATAAGACTAGCGTAAGCCAGATCGGTGGCAGAATAAAGAGGCTAATCGGTGCATAGAGCGCCATGATTCGATCCCGTGCCGAATAAGTACGGGCAAATGTTAAGGGCAGAGCAAACAGAATTCTGATACAACGGAAGGCGATGGCTGTAATCGCATCTGGTGCTCCACGCGGCAGCACAAAACTACGGATCGCGGAAAATAAGGTTGCACAAACGAGGCAAAACCCACATACAAACACAATGATACGTGAGACAAGTATGAACACATCATACGATATCGTCATATTTAGTGAAATGATGGATCGTGAATGTAGAACACTCATCATACCTGAGCGACATGATTGTTGTCGAATCGATCTATGTTAGAATAGCATTATGGCAAATGAAACACGCGCTCAAATACGCCGTCTGACAGCGTTGGCCTCTAAGCCAGAAGAACAGACTCAATATGCCCTTTCATTGTTGCAAGAAGGGAAGGTTGCAACCAAAGGACGCCGAAGCGGTCAGCAACGTGAACTAATCCAGGCCACCCTACGAGTGCTCGCCAAAAGACCGATGCACGTCCAGTACTCTTGCCGCTATTCCAGTATTATATGGAAAAAGGCGAGACGCGCGATCCAGGTGCCTATGCACGAGCCGCAATTCTAGAAGCACTCCGCCCAAGTTGGCATCCATCCGATCTCCCGACATTGGTTCAAGCAGTGAACACGTACGAGTTTTTGCCGCCTAGCTTTACGGAGGAGGCTGTCCCACTGCGCACCAATGGGTTGATTGCACTCAATGATCTGGACGATCAGATTGCACGATATCATGCCGTTCGTCTACTTGCTGATGAGTATACAGAACGAATGTCTGGTGAGCCAGCACGCACGGCCCTGATTGTTCTAGGATCTCAACAAGAGTTGCTACCGCTCTACTATTATGTAATGCAACCCGCTGATCGCACGTTGCCAGAGCTTGTCTCGGAGAGCCTACGGAATCTGACGACGTTGCCAGATGATCTTTTGCCGGGAATCATCGAGCGATATCAAGCGAGTCCACATGATGTCATCTTGATCGGTCTCTTCGATCTTCTGCTTGAGCATGAAACAGGACCACATGGCCGTGAATTATTGGGCGAGTTTTTGGCGAATAGTGAACGCTATGACGCCTATCAGTATCTAGTCACTTTGCTGGTAGCACGTGCAGCCAGTGGCCGTACGGATCTCATATCGCTCCTGCTTGATTCTGGCAATGGTGAGCGAGATCCCGAAAAAATTCGCATCCTCGAACTTGCCCTGGGCGTATTGTCCGATATTGACGAAGTTGCATCGTTGTTGATCCAATTACGGAAACAACTACGATGATCATAACGGATACAAACATTTGAGCGTAGTTGCCGACCCTTGTCCACTCGCATCTTTGTTTAAAGATTGCTAACGATTAACAACAGATCACACAGTGGGCCATAGACTATCGTTGACTATTGACAATTCATTAGGAAGTTACTGTGAACCTACCAAAATCCTCTCGAATTATTTTGCAATCATTATTGCCCTTCCGAAACGTTTTACTCCAGCATTACATAGAGAAATGCAGTCAGAAACTTTTCTGGTCTTATCTAACCATCGGATTCGCCATCATTATGGCGTTTCTCGTCCAAACAAAAGATGTATCGGCCCACCGTGGTCCGCGCTATCATCCAGATATGCTGCCTTCTTGCACGGCCCGAATCTTGACCTGCGAAGTGCCGGTGATGTCATCTGGGCCAAATGCAAATGGTATGGACATCAACCGAACTGCAGATGAACGATGTGTGGATGGCATGGGCGTAACCGTATCGTGCGACAGTCCCACGCCCTTTCTCTATCTGGCTGTCCGTCCAGCCGATGATAAGATCGTCGCTGCTGTGGCTGACATGGAGGCCCTAGGGCCTGCTCCTTGTGTAAATGGAAAAGCTGGTGAGTTTCCTTGTCACCAAGTTGATCGACTCTCATTTCTTCCTCTTTCTGACATCGGAGGAGGGAGCGGCAACGATATCTGGGGTTGGACCGATTCTACAACCGGCAAAGAATACGCAATCGTGGGGCGAACAAATGGCACAGCTTTTGTCGACATTAGCGATCCCGAAAATCCGATCTATCTGGGGAATTTACCCAACCACGCTCCAGGTGGTTCTTCAATCTGGCGTGACATAAAAGTCTACCAAGATCACGCCTATATTGTTGCAGACAAAAATCGCGGTCACGGTCTGCAGATCTTTGATCTAACCCAGCTGAGTGAGCTTGCCACATCCGCCACGGTGACTCCACCCGTAATCTTCTCTGAAACTGCTCATTATGATGAGTTTGGCGACTCGCACAATATCGTGATCAATGAAGCATCTGGCTATGCCTATGCTGTTGGTTCAGATACATGTGCAGGGGGGCTGCACATGATTGATATTCGATCCCCAACGAACCCCACATTTGCTGGCTGCTTTGCCGAAGATGGGTATACCCACGATGCTCAATGTGTTCTCTATCATGGTCCCGATCTTACGTATCGGGGAAGTGAGATCTGCTTTAATTCGAATGGCGGTGGGGGAAGAAACACAGTGACGATTGTGGACGTGAGCGATAAAGAGTTTCCAACGATGCTCGCGCGGCAAGGATATGACACTTCTGGGTATACACATCAGGGGTGGTTGACTGAGGATCATCGCTACTTCCTTCTAGGTGATGAATTAGATGAATTTAACAAACAGCCGATGCGTACCCTTCTTTGGGATGTATCTGACCTCGATCATCCCACCCTATTGGGTTATCATACGGATGAGCTTAACACTGTCGACCACAATCTCTATGTGCGAGGACGCCATGTGTTCCAAGCGAACTATTCTGCCGGATTGCACGTTTTAGATGTCAGCGCTATCGCCAGTGGTCAACTAAAGACTGTTGCCACATTTGATACATATCCAGAAAACGATAAAATCGAATATAGAAGTGCTTGGAGTGTTTATCCCTACTTTGACAGCGGTGTGGTCATTGTTAGCACAATCAGTGAAGGACTCTTTGTCCTACGCCCCAATTTGCCCCCAGATTTTACGATTCAAGCGCAAAACAACGTGGTTGAAGTCTGTAACACACCTCAGGTCACAACCTCTATCCGTTTTGAGGCACTCTCTGGGTATCAAGGGAACCCATCTCTGCGTTTAACAGATGTCCCCAGCGGCGTAACGGCTCAATTCGCCTCAGATTCCTTGACAATTCCAGGGAACGGTGTCCAAGATGTTGCCTTGACGCTCGATATTGACGCACAGGTAGAGGGGGTCCACACCATGAATGTGATAGCGGAAGACGGGGAACTCAGCGACAGTGCTTTAGTTTATCTAACTGTCGATCGCCTTTTACCAGGGTCAGGCACCGCCACTCTTCCGCTTGGGTTGACTTCTAATGGGGGAACGTTCGTCTGGGCCAAAGCCAATGGGGCACGTAGCTATACATTTGAACTTGCCACAGATCCAGCCTTTACAAATCTGGTAGACCGTGCAGTTGTAACCGAACCTACCTATGCAACAAACTTATCACTGCTCCCGAAAACTCTCTACTATTGGCGGATTCGTGCCCACAATGCCTGTGGTGCTGGAAACTACTCAGAAACGGCCAGCTTCACAATTCCGCAGCAGGAGATCTTTCTCCCGATCGTGGCACGATAACGACCGAAGGCGCTGAACAGGATCTGTCAGCCGATCGTCCAACTGCGTGGACGGCGTTCTTATTTGTCCACGGGCGGACGATCGGCATTGTTCTGAGAGCGTGTTTTAAATGGTGAGATATCAGAGCCGGTTGAGTCGCAAAGCGGTATCGAAACCAGCGTTTGCGGGTCGACCCGTTTGGTTTCGATACCGCTTTGCGACTCAACCAGCGTTGGCTCACCCTTTCGTCAGACTTTTAAAACGCCCTCTGAGTACCAGTAGACCGCAATCGATAGCTTCTTCACTTCGTTGGTGCTTCGCACCCACTA
Source organism: Chloroflexi bacterium TSY (assembly GCA_019217005.1). Next base: position 78,836 of record JAHBNG010000017.1, on the reverse strand, counting down.
CGTGAGCGGAATGACACGATTGCGGTCTACTGAATATGGTATTAACCATGGAATCGTTGGTTTCGTTCACACGATAATAACTGGCACTGTCCAAAATTTGGCGTCGATGTTCCTAAAGAAATAACCAAACAATATAAGCCCCGTAGCTGAGAAGTAGAATGATCGCCTCCCAACGTTCGAGCGTATGTGGACGTGGCACTAGCAGGAAATAGCCCAACAATGACATGCCTGCCATGACCGGAATGTCGATCTGAACGGTTTGTGCAGGTACCTGAAGCGGACGAACAAGCGCGCTCACGCCACCAATTAAGAGCATGTTGAAGAGATTGCTTCCCACAACATTGCCGATTGCTAAATCGCTTTCGCCTCGCAGAATCGCCACAACAGTTGTCGCAATTTCTGGCAGGCTTGTCCCCAAAGCAACAAGAGTTAAGCCAATCACCAACTCACTGATCCCAACAGCACGTGCCAGTACTTCGGCAGAATCAACGAGCCAACGAGCACCGATCACTAAACTTAGAATGCCAACGATAACGAGGAACGCTTGCCGCAGAAGTACGTTCGAAAGATGACCAGTTTCTTCCTGGACAGACATGGTTGACTGGGGCAGTTCATCGACCTTCCTGTCTATCTCTATTTCTTGGGTCGCCTGCTCTGTTGTCGAACGCGTTGCGACATAATTCTGATAGACAAACCAGATTAAACTTTACTTTCTGGTAAAAGAAAAGAGATGAGGTGAGAAATGTGACAAAAAGCGGTTAGCAGTTCATCCTAAAGGTAGAGAACCCAAAAAGGAGGAAGGAATGCTAACCGCGCCAGAAATAACTATAGCAGTACTGATGAATGTATTGCAAGTAACGCCGATGGGAACAAACGTAAATGTAATGCGTCTGATGTGGGCAATGCTGAATGGGTCGTTTCTGAAAAGTCGAGGAGCAATCCATAGCACATTGAAAGAAAGCGGGTTTGAAGATGAGGAGCTCCGGCGAAGCTGGTGGAGCTTTCGATATGGATCATGGGATATCACAAGTCTGCTGGGGTCGTGGCAAGAAGTGGAGTGGAAAGGGAATGGGAGGCAAAAAAGTTAGAAGGGTACCGAGTGAAAAGCATAGATATCACAGGGTTCTGGCGACCGAAGCTGCAAGGGAAAGTGAACCGACTCTATAACTCAACGGCTCGTCGGGCATTGCCCGCGCTCATCTTTGGAGTGATGATAAGCTCGGGGGAGATAGGCGGGAAGCGAGTGCCACTGCTCAAGGCAATCATGAGATGCACGGTTGGAACAAAGGAAAGTGAGTTTCGGAAAAAGCTGCTGACAGAGACGAAGAAATCACTGGAGTCAGACGAAGTGGCGGTGGTCGATGCCGGGTTTACAATCAGAGAAATGCTAGAAAGCGGCATAGACCGATTTGTCCTGCGGGAAGCGATTAACTGCACAGTGCGCCGCAATGAGTTCCCCAAACGCAAAGAAAAAGGCAGACCACCTGAATATGGTGATATTGTGCGTCCGCTCTCTCGCAGCTATAAGGGAAAGCGCCTCGAGGCTACAACTCCGGACTCGTCTGGTCGCTTTCTCTATAGTGGTCGCCTGATTTGCTATCAAGCATGGCACAATCTCGTCCCCAGAACAACCAAGGTGGATACAGCCAACCGTACCTACTCGATTTACGTCATTCAGGATCCGGCCTACAACACACCTTTGGTTTTGGCGACCGTTATGACTTTGCAGCCTGAAACCATTTATCTTGTCTACCTGGAACGCTGGCCTGTTGAACCTCCCCCCTTGGCTTCCAAGCAGATGATTGGCTTACATCGTCAATTTGTTCATGCCGATGAGGCTTGTTTCCGCTTACCTGAACTGGGGCTGCTTGCTGGCAATCTTCTTTCCCATTTAGCCGCTTCTCTTCCTCCCATACCGACTGGCTACTGGGATCGAGAGCCTCAATCCACTCCCGGCAGGCTGCGCCGTGTTCTCTCGAGTGCTCTTTTTCCAACTCCTGACCAACTCGACCCTGACTTTCGGAAAAAGGCCTCGGTTTCACACCATTTCCCTAAAGGCGTTCTCGCTCATCGCCGCCTCAATGCCGCTGCTTAAACTAGCCGAGCACTATTTTTACATTTTATCCCGTTTTTTCAGGGTGGATTCTTTTTTCCGCCCCTTTCGGTTTGCCCTTTGTCACTCAAGCCTTTACCAGAAAGTAAAGTTAAACCAACTAGCAGAACTGATCCACCTATATAACCGATGGATCCATTCAAGGCCATGAGGGAGAACGCAAACGTCACGGCCATTAAAATTGGATACTCACGCCGTCGAATCTTGTTTTCTACCTTGAGCGTGGCCATCAGACCCGCAATACCAAGGATTAATCCCAAATTGGCGATATTGCTCCCCACGATATTACCAATTGCAATGTGACTCGTACTATCCTCCGATAGATTCGCCACCAAACTCACCAACAATTCGGGCAGGCTTGTGCCAAACGCCACAACGGTTAATCCAATCACTGTGACCGAGATTCCTAAACGCTGCGCAATGCGCCCCGCACCGCGCACCAATAACTCCGCCCCCATTGTCAGAAAGAGAAAACCTGCCCCGAAGAGCAGGATGTTGATTAAGTGTGTGTGGTTGAACATATGTAAACTATCCTAGCGCAAATGAGGACAGTTTAGCTGACATTTGACCCTTCAAATATGACAAAATGCTGACATTTCGCTGACACGACGCTGACAAGAATGATAAGCACAGAACAGTTATGGCAAAACATCGCGTACCAGGCGCCCCTGCATGCTCCATGGCCCTGTCCAGGTGATCTGCGCTTCGATCAACCGACCACGCAGCCGCTCTTCGTTCTCCACAAAGACCAGCTTATTTTGTCGGGTCCGGCCGCGCCATTTCCCTTTATGCTGACCTTCAACCAAAATCTCAACTGTTTCACCCAGATAGTTGGCGTTTATTTCCGTACAGATCTTTTCTTGCAAAGCTTCTAATATTTTATGTCGCCGCACCTTCTCATCCTCTGGCACGTCATCGACCAATCGACGAGCACTGACGGTTCCCGGACGCGGGCTGTAACGCGCCAAATGCGCCTTATCTAACTTGAGGTCGGCTAAGACTTCCACGGTTTTGTCGAATTGTTCCGGACTCTCGCCACAGAACCCCACAATGATATCCGTATGAATGGCCACGTTCGGAATGATCTGACGAATGCGATGCACGAGTGCTCGATAGTCGGCATTCGTGTAGCCCCGGCGCATCGTCTCCAAGACTAGATCGTCTCCAGCCTGAATCGGCACCTCGATATGTTCGCAGACTTTTGGCAAATCGCGTACCGTTTCCAAAATGCGGTCGGTCATATAATTGGGATGGCTCGTAAGAAAACGAATGCGCCACAAGCCGTCGATTTTGTGCACTTCGTGGAGCAGGTCGGCGAGATCGTGTTGCATTCCGTTCGACAGGCTCAGGACAGGGTTGCGCGTTGCGTGCTGTGTGTCGTGATGGCCAATTGCGCTTTGTGGGCCGTGATAGGCGGGCACTGATTCGGTGCTTCCAAGGGGACCATGCCAGTCGTAGCCGTAGCGGTCAACAATTTGGCCCAGTAGAGTCACTTCGCGTACGCCTTGCTCCACCAAGCCACGAATCTCATTGACGATTTCGTCCACTGGGCGACTTCTCTCGACGCCGCGTCGGAAAGGAATGATGCAGAAGGTACAGGCGTGGCTACATCCATAGACAATGGGAACATGCGCTGCAACAGGCACTTCACCATTCAACGCCAAATGCTTAATTGATTGCGTCACACCGTTGCTAGGTGCAAACGATGTTTCAAGAGGCTCAACATTGTCCTGCACCTGGTAACGGCTTGCCAATTGGTCACGTTCGATTGAGGCCATTTCAGCATCGATCTCGTTCTTGCACAGATAGTTCACGAGCGGGGATGATTCGCTCGGTGGCATAAAAACATCGACATAGGGGTAGGCTTTGAGCAGCTGTTGGCTGGGCTTCAGGCCCACCATACAGCCCATGAGGGCAAGCGTTCCATCGGGTTTGTGCCGCCGCCAAGGCTTGAGACTACCAAGCTTTCCAATGGCCTTATTTTCGGCACTCTGCCGCACAACGCAGGTGTTGAGTACCACCACATCGGCATCGTCAAGCGAATCCGTCGGGCCATAGCCAATCTTCTCCAACTCCGCCGCCACATGGTTGGAATCGGCCACATTCATTTGGCAGCCAATTGTCCAAATATGATACTTTCGCTCGGAGTGGGACGTCTTGTCGGTTGTTCGTTCGTGGAAGGTTTTAGGCTGAATGCCAGCGCGCGCATTCAGGATGCGCTCTTGCGTTTCTATTTTGTTCATACTCTCTCCTGTTGGCCGGTGTATGCCGGGCAGGTGCTGATATTCCTAATAGCCACATCACTTAAACTTCAGACATTCGTCTCTCGATCAAAAACCGGTCCCATTGTCCAAGTTTTAGTGGCGTCTCTATAGGCGTTGATTGTAGTGGATGTCCCGGCTTTCTGTCAAGCGTTGATAAATTGATCGTAGAACTGGGATTTAACCACCAAAATTTCTTCTTCAACCTGGGCACAATGCTCAATCGCAGATGGAGAAGTCAGCAGCTCCGTCAAATGAACGGCAAGTCGATCAGCGTGAGCAATGGCAACGACCAGGGCTGGATCGTCTAATGACTTTTGTTTTGCATCATGCCGATAGTGTAGATAGTAGAAAATGGATTGTTTGCCTCCCGTGGGCGCTAGACCCATTTCTTCCAGTCTGTCCCATAACATGCCATACTCTACGGAGACCAGAACCTCACCCCAAAAGCGCAAAATCGTCAGCAGTCTAATCTGATAGAAGTCATCGTCCGTATATCCCCCAAAAAGTGCAAAGGTGCTCTGAATACTCTGTAACGTTACGTCTGTCGGATGAGACTCAAAGAGCATCTTGCGTGTTGCGCCCAAACTGAGCAGATCGGTCACGAGATCCTCACGGTGAGACAGTACAACTCCTCGTTCATCAGGGTATTCTTCGCGCAGAAGGTGTCTCGCCGTTTGCTTTGCTTGCGGATCTGTCAGCCCATCGATTGCCATGTCGTAGACAGGCGTGAAAGCGAGAGATAGAAAACGCCGTTGCAAAAGAAGAGTCAGAAATTCTTCTCGAGAGAATCGATACAGATTGCCAAAGCATGGATGACTCTTGAATCTGCTGATTAACATCTGTTCATACTTGTCTAAGTTTCTAAGTGTCTTTAACGCTGCCAAATTTTCCTCCTAAAATCATGGAGCAATAAAATAACCGTGAATAGCAGTCCGCCAACTTGAACCGATAGACGGTCAAAATTGATCAGTCAGACGATCCAACTCAATCCGCCAGTTTCTGAGATCGTGGATCGGCCTGCCAATCGACCAAAGCGTATTAAATTCTGCATCCATGCGCTGACCCAAAACCGATGAGGAGTCTCTAATCTCAAGTTGCGGTCTGTGGATGGCTAGACTTCCATGAAAAAAGAGACCCACCAGATAAAAGTGATCAACGCGATAGATGCTAATAGATGGCAAGGAGTGATAAGCTCGGACCTGTAGCTGATTCCTTTGGTCATCAGATATCTTTTCAGCAATATACTTCAGCGCGGCAAAGTTGTTCATGATACCCATCTGTACAAGTTCCTCAAGAAAAGGCTCTGGTCCAACCCGAAGCGCTTCATTACGCAATTCTGTAATGGGCGATCTTGGATAGAGAAGCAAGATTTTTACATCCGCCCCGTTTTGAATAGCAGCAATTAACGGTTCGATAAAATCATTTAGGTTCGGGATCCATATGTTCAAAATCCGTATCTCTGTGCCTTGCGTAAGACGCTCACAGAAGATCTCCGTGGGAAATCTCTTGGGTACCTGATTGATTCCTGCATAACGCGCATGGCGTAACTCTTCGGCGATCAGATCGATATCCAATTCGGCAGTTCGTGAATCGATTCGTTCCAAAGTTTCCATAGTTTTATCCAGCTGATGAAGGCTGCTGATTTCAAGCAGAGCAAAGATGGTGATGGTGCCCAAAATCAGCAAAGTTAGGTAGGGTATATGGGCTGACAGACCTGCATTCGGAGAGATTACCCCTACCTGTTCCAAAAAGTCGATCATGGCAACACCAATCGCCAGCAGGGAAAGAATAATGAAGATCCATTTTTCGAGATTTTGTAAAACTTTACTTTCTGGTAAAAGAAAAGAGATGAGGTGAGAAATGTGACAAAAAGCGGTTAGCGTTTCATCCTAAAGGTAGAGAACCCAAAAAGGAGGAAGGAATGCTAACCGCGCCAGAAATAACTATAGCAGTACTGATGAATGTATTGCAAGTAACGCCGGTGGGAACAAACGTAAATGTAATGCGTCTGATGTGGGCGATGATGAATGGGTCGTTTCTGAAAAGTCGAGGAGCAATCCATAGTGGATTGAGTGAAAGCGGGTTTGAAGATGAGGAGCTCCGGCGAAGCTGGTGGAGCTCGATATGGATCATGGGATATTGCAAGCCTGCTCTCATCGTGGCAAGAAGAAGTGGAGTGGAAAGGGGAATGGGAGGCAAAAAAGTTAGAAGGATACCGAGTGAAAAGCATAGATATCACAGGGTTCTGGCGACCGAAGCTGCAAGGGAAAGTGAACCGACTCTATAACTCAACGGCTCGTCGGGCATTGCCCGCGCTCATCTTTGGAGTGATGATAAGCTCGGGGGAGATAGGCGGGAAACGAGTGCCACTGCTCAAGGCAATCATGAGATGCGAGGTAGGCACAAAGGAAAGTGAGTTTCGGAAAAAGCTGCTGAAAGAGACGTCGACCGATTTGTCCTTCGGGAAGTGATTAACTGCACAGCGCGCCGCAATGAGTTACCCGAACGTAAGGAAAAAGGCAGACCACCCGAATATGGTGATATTGTGCGTCCGCTCTCTCGATGCTATAGGGGAAAGCGACTCGAGGCCACAACTCCAGACTCGTTTGGTCAATTTGTCTATAGTGGTCGCCTGATTCGCTATCAAGCATGGCACAATCTCGTCCCCAGGACAACCAAGGTGGATACAGCCAACCGCACCTATTCGATTTACGTCTTTCAGGATCCTGCTTATCACACACCTTTGGTTCTGGCGACCGTCATGGCTTTACAAGCTGAAACCATTTATCTTTTCTCTCTGGAGCGCTGGCCTGTTGAACATCCCCCCCTTGGCTTCCAAGCAGATGATTGGCTTACATCGTCAATTTGTTCATGCCGATGAGGCTTGCTTCCGCTTACCTGAACTGGGGCTGCTTGCTGGCAATCTTCTTTCCCATTTAGCCGCTTCTCTTCCTCCCATACCGACTGGCTACTGGGATCGAGAGCCTCAAGCCACTCCCGGCAGGCTGCGCCGCGTTCTCTCGAGTGCTCTTTTTCCAACTCCCGACCAACTCGACCCTGACTTTCGGAAAAAGGCCTCGGTTTCACACCATTTACCTAAAGGCGTTCTCGCTCATCGCCGCCTCAATGCCGCTGCTTAAACTAGCCGAGCACTATTTTTACATTTTATCCCGTTTTTTCAGGGTGGATTCTTTTTTCCGCCCCTTTCGGTTTGCCCTTTGTCACTCAAGCCTTTACCAGAAAGTAAAGTAAAATGAGCTTTCTCATATCAATATCCAAGTAGCCCACCTCTTATGGCATGATTTAGAGTCATACCGTCTCCGTAAATCTGTGACGCTCGCAACGCGCCTCCGGGAATAGCGAGTATCGCAAAAGCGTTAGCCAGTGGAATTCTAGACAACGCAACAGCTCCGGTCGCGCGACCCGCTATATATGCCTGTGCTCGATCATTTCCAGATAGTTCACTTAGCGCATTCATAGATTGACTACGTAATTCTGGATCATTTACAAAATCGTATACGGCTCCGCCCATTCTTCCCGCATCAGCTTTAGCTAGTTCAAATACGGCGGAACATTCAGCCGAACCAGATAAAGCCGCGCAAGCTCCAGCATAATAATATACACCGGCATGACCAACCATTGTTGCAATATTGGAGAAAAGTGACTTGATGCCTCTTGAGTAGAATTTCAAATTTGTCCTGATAGAAGAATTGGTATTGCTCAAAGCCTGGTTAAACAAGTATCCATATGCCGATGTCAAAGCACCATTGGCAAACTTTCCACCAGATAGTCTAGATACAGTACCACCCACAACAGCTGATATCAGCGCTCCTTTGATGGGATCCCCACCGCTCAATCCTTGAATCTCACCTGCGGCTGATTTCGAAAACGCCGACGTAATAAATCCAGTCGCAAATTTACCCCCCTGTGCTTCATTGGTTATGCCGCCGACAACGCCATGAGCGATCACGCGTTCTGGTCCGATTGCCCCGATTTCTCCAAAAATCGTGCTGCCGCCGACAAAGGCAAACGCAGCCCCTGACAAACCTCCGATGAAGGCAGCATTGACATCCCCGCCGCTAGCCACAAAACCGCCCGCAAAACCGCCCGCTGCTCCTGCCAATATCTTACTTTCTAACATCTTACTCCCTAAAGCATCTAGCGTTACGTAACCTGTCACAGCAGCTACAGTAATCGCGGCCACCGTTCGCCAATTCTCTTTCACCCACTTTGTGACCTTCCTAAACACTCGTCCAATCTTCTTCACTAATTTCTTCAAAAAGAAACCAGTGGGATCGGTGTAAGACAAAGGATTGTTTTGAGCATAACTATATCGATTCAGGCTCTGCAAGTTCTTGGGGAACTGCACAAACGGGTCGGCAGAAAGGAAACGACCGATATCAGGATCATAGACCCGTCCATTCATGTGAATCAGACCGACAGCAGCTAGATGTTCGTGGCCCGTAAAGCCGCGCTTGAAGTTGACGTTGGACACGTCTGGGGCACCGGGACACTTCACCGACTTGCGTTTGCCAAAAGGTTCATAGACAGAACATTCAATGGCTTGCCCTGATTCATCGGTGATGGTCGTTATTGAACCCAGGTGATCTCTGTGCAGATAGCGAGTCTCTTGGGTGTTGTCGTGGCGCGTCGTGTAGATTGCCACTGTAACATTGCCCGCTCGAATATAGTGCTTCCACTCAGCCTGGGAACCGCTTCGCATTTCTTCATACAAAGTGCCGATATAGGTAGTGATCTTGGTATTTGCGCCACTCGTTCCGGTTTGGCGGAAGCGAGCCCGGTCAGGACCATATGCAAAAGTGATCTTGCTGCTATCTTTGGTGATCTCTATTGGTTTGTTGTAGGACGACCAAACGATGGTGCGCCCGCCACCCGACGTCATGTTGCCGTTTGCGTCATAGGTATAGGTGGCGTTGAGTGCGCCGGTGATCTGCGCCACAGCACGAGGGTGCTGCGGATCGTAGCTGTACGTACCCACACCCGGTTTGGAGACGATATTGCCCCGTGCGTCGTAGCGATAAGTCTCGGTGGTGGAGATATCATTGGTCGCTACAGTGACTGTTTCCAGGCGATTGAGCGCATCATAGGTGAAAGTTTCATCCAATCCCAAGTTGGCATCCTGACGACCAACCAGGTTTCCCAGTATCAGTAGATCCAAATTTCAGGTTTTGAGAGAGAATTCTGGCTAAACAGTTGACATAAATACAAATTTGCCGGTCGATATCTAGTTTTTGCGTTAGATTTGGGCGATTTTCAGATATGAAATAGGTTGTTTTCTGTAACCGAAATCTGAATAAATGACTCCAAAATCCCTGCAATCTCGACTGAAAATCGCCAAAAACGCCAAATTTGGATCTACTGAGTATGTCAAATTGGTACCGCAAATTCTGAATTGTGCCGTTGCCGGTGGTAATTTGCTCGAGCAGTCCTGTTGCTTGATGAAATTGTCGTTGGGTGAGCAGACCGTTGCCCATACGCTCTTTGGTGAAATGACCATTAGCATTCTGTTCAAGCCCTTCCCAGTAGAGAGTGCTTGGATTTGCCGAATCATGTACGGCCTTCAAGAAACCGTTGCTTGCATATGCATTCTGTACAGCAAAACCGCTGGGGTAGGTCAATGTATCTGGGCGGCCAAAGAGATCGTAACTCGTCTGCATGACATAGCTGGCTCCGTCGATGGTTGTCTGGATCTGAGTAGGGCGGCCCAACCCATCATACAGGTGAGTGCGGCTGAATCCGTTGGGCGCAGAAACCGTAGCCAACTTGCCGACGCCATATGGAGACGTATCGTAGAGCCAGGTTGTTACACCTTCCGGTTCGGTACGCTTGATCAAGCGACCCAACCCATCATAGATCATTGACACAACCTGCCCTTTGGCGTCAGTCTGCTTTAGTAGCTCGCCCAGTGCATTGTATTTGTAGTGCCAGAGTCCCATATCAGGGTCATCCATGGCGATCTTATGCCCACGCACATTGTACTGGTTGGTGGTGACATTGGGAACAGGGCCTCCACTGAGAGTCACTAGATCTTGAATCTGAATCAGATTTCCCACAGCATCATAGCTGTAGCGAGTTATGTGCTGCTGGGCATCTTGGGTTTCAATGGTCTGTCCCAGCGCATTTTTGAGTTCAGTTGTGATCTGACCTTTACCATTAATGACCGTCGTCTTTAATCCGTCATGGTGAACCGTGGTTTGGCCGGTGACGGGAGAATTCTCCTCGACCACCCGGCCCAACAAGTCATAGGTATATTCGACCCAACGTTTGGTGTCACCCGTGAAGTAAGGCAAAGACTGCTTTTGAACTTGTCCACGCGCATTGTAGACGATCTCAACATAGACAGATCTCCCATCAAATCCTTCACGTTCGTGTAGGATTTCGCGATTGACCTTGTCAAAATAGGCCACCGCTGTCGGTGAGCCGCTATTGATTGTGGTAATCTTGTAGAGCGCACCGGGGTGAGGACAGCTTTCATGACACCATCCATAAGTAATATTGGTCTCAGTTCCGTCAGCACGAAGTTTACGAAGCTTGCGACCCATTCCGTCGAATCGCCAGCGAGTGGTGAGACCATTCGGACCAGTCAGACTCAGTTGCCCACCATGTTTCCTGTCGTACTCATGAGTTTCGACATGACCCAGCGCGTTGATCACTCTGGATGGAAACTGACCAGCGACCCGGCTGCCATACTCAGTCTGGACCGTGCGGGGCGAGAAGTCAGCACCACTCGGAGTGACGGTTGTCTTATTGCCAAACGCATCGTAAGTATAGTCTGTCACCACTCGGAGTAAGGCCTCATCTGGCTCAACAATCTCACGGGTCAGAAAGCCTGTCTGCGGATCATACTCGAATGCTGATGTTCGAGTAATGCGAGAGGAGTTGGAACCATCCGAACTGACAACCGTAGCTTTGGTCAAACGCCCAAGCTGCCAGTTCGCAGTGTCATTCTTGTATTCATTGACTGTTTCTACGGACTGCAGCACTGTCCCCTTGCCACTAGACGTTACAACTGTAATCTGTGTGGGGTTACCAAATTCGTCGGAAGTATTGGTTGTCTGCACCTCTGAGAGCACTTGCTCAGTAGATAGGTCGTAAGTGCGCTCGTTTGTCAACGTAATATGTGGGAAGACGGGACCCTTTGTGGTATCACCACTAGCAACAAAAGTATTGTTTGTCTCGCTTAACTTCTGACCGTCATTCTGTTTAGTCACCTTACGCAAGACCAGACCGGTGTAGGGAAACTGCTGTGCGTGTTCAGTGGTGACGACAATGCCGGTCTCTTCATCGATCACTGTACGCTCAGCAAAACCCAAGATGCCGCGACCGCGTACATCTAGTTTTAGCCCAGCATAGCGGTAGGTGAGCGCGGTCTCTCCGCCGACACCGTTGTCTATGCGAGTTTTTGCAACAACATAGAGCGGTATCTGAAGATCAATTTTGGGATATGATGCATTTGACCCTTTGGTGTAAAGAGGGTTGCCTGTCTGCTCAGATAGGGTTTTGTAGTCAATGTCAATCGTGACGCCAAGACCGTTACGAACTGACCGCAACAGTCTAGCAGGGTACATTCGGTTCTCGTTCTGGTCTTCTAGGGGTTTGTCCTCTCTGCTCAACCAAGCGTGGTCATAATTATTCCCCGTCGAGCGTCTGTGTTGATCCATTGGCATGAGGTAGAGGTCGGTCAAGCCATCACCATCAAAGTCACCGCTGCCAGCCACCGCCATGCTCGACCAGAGAGCGCCGGGAATGCCCGACTGAGTCCCCAAACTGATGGTGTGAAAGGTGCCATCCCCCTTGCTCAGCCAGACGTGGTCAAAACTATTTCCCGTCGAGCGTCCGTGTTGATCCACTGGCATGAGGTAGAGGTCGGTCAAGCCATCGCCATTAAAGTCACCACTGCCAGCCACCGCCATGCTCGACCAGAGAGCGCCAGGGATACCCGATTGAGTCCCTAAACTGATGGTGTGAAAGGTGCCGTCCCCCTTGCTCAGCCAGACGTGGTCAAAGCTATTTCCCGTCGAGCGTCCGTGTTGATCCACTGGCATGAGGTAGAGGTCGGTCAAGCCATCGCCATTAAAGTCACCGCTGCCAGCCACCACCATGCTCGACCAGAGAGCGCCAGGAATACCTGACTGACGCCCCAGACTGATGGTGTGAAAGGTGCCGTCCCCCTTGCTCAGCCAGACGTGGTCAAAGCTATTCCCCGTTGAGCGTCCGTGTTGATCCACTGGCATGAGGTAGAGGTCGGTCAAGCCATCGCCATTGAAGTCACCGCTGCCAGCCACCGCCATGCTCGACCAGAGGGAGCCCGACTGAGTCCCCAGACTGACGGTGTGAAAGGTGCCATCCCCCTTGCTCAGCCAGACGTGGTCAAAGCTATTCCCCGTTGAGCGTCTGTATTGATCCACTGGCATGAGGTAGAGGTCGGTCAAGCCATCGCCATTGAAGTCACCGCTGCCAGCCACCGCCATGCTGGACCAGAGAGCGCCAGGAATTCCTGACTGCGTCCCCAAACTGATGGTGTGAAAGGTGCCGTCCCCCTTGCTCAGCCAGACGTGGTCAAAGCTATTTCCCGTCGAGCGTCCGTGTTGATCCATTGGCATGAGGTAGAGATCGGTCAAGCCATCGCCATTAAAGTCACCGCTGCCAGCCACCGCCATGCTCGACCAGAGGGAGCCAGGGATACCTGATTGAGTCCCCAAACTGATGGTTTGAAAGGCGCCATCCCGGGCAGGTTCAGAACAAGGGATGAGTTAGGTTTACAAAATTGAAATGGGCACGTTAAAAAGAGAATAGGTTAAAGAGCCAGTTGCTGTTGAGGCTGAAGAATGGCATCAAGGGCGTCAGCCAAAGAAGGGACATAGGAATCGGTAGCCAGTTCTAAGGGTGAGTGACCGGAGCGTTTGCCACGTGAGAAGGTGCGATGATTCCAAAAGAGCTGTAAAAGAGCGGCCAACCAATCGGGCAAAGAGCGATGGATTGCAAGAAAGGGCCTGAGCCAAGCATGAAAGGATTCAGCTAGAGAAGAAGCCCGATGGAAGCGATCCAGTGCATGCCAGAAGGCAAGAGCCATAGGCTGCAATGAGGGAGGGAAAAGCTGTTCAATGGGAAGTTGATGGTCATGGCGATAAGTCCAGAGGTGTGTGATGAAGGCTTCGTACTCAGGTGAGAGGTTCTGGCGGAGGGGAGCCAGCAATGTAGGTAGATTCTGCTGCAGTTGGGTGGCAAAGTGTGCAATTTCATCGCGGTTCATCTCCATCATAAGTTGGGTGGCAGCCAGAATGGTTTGTTGCGCGCATCTGTGTTGACAAGCTGCCCGGTCGGTGAAATCGGCTCCAGTGCCTGACGGACCGTTCGGAGAAGCCATGTCCAGTTCTCGTGCAAGTCAACTGCTGTCAGCACCGTTTGGTCGGCAACCTCGAGAGTCACTGTGCATTTGCGTGGTCGCCCAGGGCGACGTGCAGGAGCAGTCTGCTCGTCCAACACTTGCCGCTACGTCACGGTCGGTCATGGCCTGGTCCATTTCTCTCCAGACGTTGGGTGATTTTGGTGCCATTCTGCATTTGGTGAAAGAGGTCATAGGAGTGTGGCGCATTCATCCCCGCTGCCTTGGCTCCTGCCTGAATGCCCAAAGCCCCATCGGTCACCAAGTCATCAAAGGTGATGCCTCGCTCGAGCAATTCGAGAAACTTCAACCCCCATGTTGTTTCATCTCGGGCATCGGCTGCTGAGATATTCAACAGCGCAAACGATGCTCCGTCCACCACCGTCAGGCACGGTTGGTCGCCACAGAAAATTTCATCCGCTTCCCCCAACACCGGCAGCGTCGGCACCATGCTCTCATTGTACGCCGATGCCAGTTCTCCAACTTCCGCCAGCGTCCCTTGGATGAATCCCACCGACCGCTCCACACCTAGCAGCAACCCCAACCCCCTTTGGATATCTCGTACGCTTCCTCGCAGCATCGGCAACACCGTTATGGTTCGTCGGATGAACGTCTCATCCACTTCGATCACATGGCTTTTCGGCTGCGGTCCTGGACTCACTGGCGACAAGATCGCTTTCAGCGCCGCTTCACCGCTCTCTCTCAACTTATAGAGCCACGTTCGAGACACATTGTACGCCGTTGACAGTTCGCTCACTCTCCCCCACTCTCGATTCGGGTTGAGCATTTCCAACGCAAGATCGATTCGGGTTGACAATGATAGGGGGTCTGTTCGATACTCTGACATTTAGAGGCTCCTTTTTGGCTATTTTGGTCTGAACACCCTTATTTTGCCTGAACAGGAGCCTCTTTCTCTAACCTATTCTCTTGTTAACGTACTCTCTTCTTTGTCAACCTATTTCTGAACCAGCCCGCCATCCCCCTTGCTTAACCAGACATAGTCATTGGGGTTCCCCGTAGACTCAGTAGATCCAAATTTGGCGTTTTTGGCGATTTTCAGTCGAGATTGCAGGGATTTTGGAGGGGTGGTTCAGAATTAGGTTTACACTTTTGATACATAGACAAAAATCTATATGAGGTCATTTTCTGCCTGAGCATGGCTCAAATTAGAAAATATAAACATCTTTTCTCTTTGCAAAAATGTAAACCTAATTGTCCGCCTAAAATGAACCACCCCATTTTGGAGTCATTTATTCAGATTTCGGTTACAGAAAACAACCTATTTCATATCTGAAAATCGCCCAAATCTAACGCAAAAACTAGATATCGACCGGCAAATTTGTATTTATGTCAACTGTTTAGCCAGAATTCTCTCTCAAAACCTGAAATTTGGATCTACTGAGACTGTCCCGATTCATAAGAGTGCTTGAGGTAGAGGTCGGTCAAGCCATCGCCATTAAAATCACCGTTGCCGGCAACCCGGTAGCCTGCCCATTTGGAATCAATAATGCCAGATCGATTACCAAACGAAACATCCCGAAACCGAACATCTTCTTGTGTACTCCATGTAAACATAGTCGGTTTCACACAGTTTCCACTTGCGCTACACTCCGTAATGCTGGCCAATCTCGACCGTCTGTTCGCACCGCCAGGAGGTTCATAAGACAATCGATACTCGCGTACGGCTTCGCTCTCCACGAACGTTTTGATACGACTTAAGCGCATCGTTGCTCCAAACTGAGAACCACCGATGTAGTGCACTTCCACATCCGGGCGCGACTCATATTCAAAGTTTACAAATGCATTGCCATTTGCATAATCGATCTGGATCGGATAGTTCTCTCCCGTTGCGTTATCTTCGTAATAACGAATCTTGAGATCGTTGCTGCTTTGGGTTGTATCGGAGATCTTATTGACCAACCAACAAAAGATAAGGGTTCCTTTGCCTGGTGCTTCAATGCGCGAGTCGTCAGTCACACCATATTCCAGAATTTCTCCTGATTTGGTCCAAACCTTAAAGGAATCGGGACTATGGTCTTCATCCAAATCGTACGAGATGATTCTGCTGAAGCTCTCAATCTCCGTGCGGTATTCTGTCCCGTCTGAGCCATAAGGCTTGCCATCGATGACCACTAACCGCTGACCATCCAAGCAGAACCGATCGTTGTCATCAAAGTCAATGGCGTCGTGAATGCCATCTTGTGCCGGTGTAGCTGGGCAGCAATGAATGACTGACAGACCGCCGACACGCCAGCCGATTCCCATAATCCCGTTATCACTTTGACTGCTATAGTCCAACGAGAGCTTGGGCTCCATACCAGCGATTCCCGGCGGGGCAACGATAGGAATGCTATATTGAGCTGCTCCCGATGAATTGACGCTAAAATCTCCAGGAACCGAACCAACTAGCGGTTCTTCTTCCTCTAGGCTCCTGGGCACGACAGCAAGCACCGGAATGCTTCTCTTCGCATTGTGAACTGCTATAATCGATAGCGCATCACCTGGTTGGGCAGGAACGGTCGCGTTAAATTGACCATCTGAGGTGGCCGTCGCATCGACATTTTCTTCGGTGCGTGTATTGGTGATGCGCACGTGGTGACCACTTTCAATGCTTCCTGCATGACCCTTTATGATTACGCTATTGTTGACCAAATCCGAAAGCGTTGTGAGCGCACGGTTCGGTGGTTTCAGCTCGGTCGCGGGCAAATCGTTAACCAGTTGCGAGTCTAGCACAACTGCTTGAAGAGTTGTTCCATCTGGTTGAGTATGTTCGATATTATCAGTAGAGTTCATCTCGGTGTTTGAGCGCTCTTCTCCGCTGCGGATCACGGGCAGGAAGATCTGCCGATGAAGTTCGGTCTCTCGAAACTGTTCGGCCTCTTTTTCTTGTGCGCCTATCATCATGACCGGGGAGATCAAGTTGAGAATCAGCGAGCAACAGACGATTGGACCCAGCAAATGGAATATCTTTGTTCGCATTTGTCCTCTTCCTCCTTAGCACATTGTGTTTTCTTGATTAGGTGCTAACCGACAGGACATCGTGGAGGTTTTTGTTGAAAAGACCGCCAGCAAAGCGTGTAGATTAGCGTTTATTTATCCGACAATTCGTACTTGAATTGTTTGACGAGACGACCTTTGTGATAAATCTTCAAGACACGCATCTTGGTGAAGAGCGACGCCTTGATATACTGAAACTTGAGTCGGCGACCAACTTTGAATTGCTGGCTCAAGATATTTACAGTGCCGTTGGACTTAACCAAACGGATGAAAGAGACTTTGCCGACGGAAATGGGATGCTTCTCCAGATGCAACCGACAATCGGCCGGTAATTTTCGCAATTGTTTGCTACGTCGATAAGCAACGGTTGTCTGATGACCAAGGTGGGCATGGACATGTTGTTCATTGACGGTCAAGATAAGGCGAGAAACCTGACGGCGTACATCAAAGGGACGACGATAGGTGCGCTCAAGTAGAAGAGGCTGAAACCAGCCGTTAAACTGTTCGACAGAGCCGTTGTAACAGGGTTTGCCTTCCGGGAGGAAAGAGACTTCTACTTGTAATCGCAAAGCCAGTCGAATGACTCGGCTCAGTGAGCGGGCAGCGGTGCCCCAACCAGTAAATTCTTTGCCATTATCGAACTGAACGATGGCTGGGATGCCGAGCTTCATCCAGGCATGAACCAAGAATTCAAGAACCGTATCAGAGGTACGGTTGGTGACGAACTCGATATAGACAGCCTGATCAAAGATGTCCCGACAGACCAGAAAGTAGTAGCGAGTCTTATCATCTTTGAGATAGCGAGGTCCAACAAAGTCAACCTGATGCACCTGATTGCTATCCTGCGCCTGCGGTCCCGGATATTCGGTCCGTGCAATTCGAGGAGCAAGCTGCAAGGGTGGACAGGATAATCCAGCCTGATTGACAATCCGCTCAATTGTCCGTGCTGATGGTAGAGGCGTGTATCCCAAGTTTTCTAGTTCTGCTCGGATTTGCTCGGCGCCCACCAATCCGTATCGCGTCTCGGCTGTCGCTCGTTTGGTTAAGCGTTTCCGAATACTGATTATCGCTCGCTCAATATGGGGCGGTGTTCGATTCGTCACTTGCCGAGGAGCACGCGTCAAATCGTACAATCCTGCAGGTCCTACATCCATGTATCGACGCCACCACTTATGGAACCAACTCTCTGAACGATTTAATGTTTGGCAGATCGCTTCAATATTTTCTCCGGCCAGACGCAATCGGATCGCTGCTTGTCTTGCCGATAACTCATCGTGCATTTTGTTCTCCTTTCGCTTGCTGGCGGTTTCAGGAAAACACTATACGCGACCTTACCAAATTTCTGATGCTTACTATCCTTTTTATGACGCGTCTTTCCGACACAAACCTCCACGATGTTCTGTCGGTCTCTTGCGCTTTTTACTACACGTTTCGCTGTCGGTTAAAACCTCCACGATGTTCTGTCGGTTAGCAATTAGTGTTATGAATGGTTGAATAAAATTGAGTTGATCTTAAGTATGACGGATCAGAGAGCGGGAAATGATTGATTTTCGGGGCAAGTTTGTGTCAATTTGGTGGTGATTGTGACGGGATGTAGATCGTCACCTGAAAACGCAAGAAACCCTCGCCGATGCGGCGAGGGTTTCTAAACTTGATGCATTGTAATAATGAGAGTATCGGCAACTAAAGGAGCATGATGGATACTCACTTTGGCCATTCCAGAGAAATAAATCCCTAATTTGCCAAGTCGATTTCTCTGGAATCGATTGAGCATTTCCAGATCAAATTCAGGATTTTAATTGTTGGAAAAGCCTTACTGCAATTCTATGGATTTGCTCATGGATAGACTAATCTGTTTCATATGTTGCAATCGTCTTGAATTGACTATCGGAAATTTCAGCTACATAAAAATTGTTCTGATGCACCTCTCCTTCCGAATCAAATGAAATAGTTCCTAACGGAGTTTCAAACATCATTCCTGAAAGCAGTTGTTTCGTTAGGGCTTCACGTTGCTGTGTTATATCCATATCTTCGAGAGGCGTTTGGGCATCAACAATGGTTAATGCTTCAACAATTACTTGTATAGCCGAGAATAATTGCGCCGTAAACTGTGGCGGATATTCAAACTCATCTTGATGTTCTTGAAATTCCTGAATAAATTGCTGGTTGATTGGTGTATCTAACTCGTAGCTATACGCCTGGGCAATGAGAACACCCTCACAATATTGCTTGCAAAGTGGGAGAATTCTTGGAGTGTTTAGGCCATTTCCACCGATAATCAGCCCATCATAACCGCTCTCTCGCAATTGTGTGAGGAATGTAGTGCCATCTCTCTGTAGGCCTGAAATAATGACCAGCTCTGGTTTTTCATCTAGAATATTCTCCACCTGAACAGAAAAGTCACTATCTGTTGTTTCAAATGCTTCTACAGTAACTAACTCCAGCCCATAGGTGTCAGTAACAGCTTTCTGAAAGGTAACGGTTTCTGATCGACTGAATGCATCATCTGTGGCATATGCAACTGCGACTCGCTCAACGCCGCGGCGAAAAGCTACATCGACAGCATATGGGGCATATCTGGCAACTGGTGCCGAAATTCGCAGAATACAATCACCGAGTTGAGGGATCCCTTCAGCTGTATTGGATGGCCCAATTATTGGGATACATCCAATTTGTTCATTAACATACTTGTTTGCCGTAAATGCTTGCTGAGAAAGGCTTGGCCCCACAATGGCAATAACGTTTTCGTCAATCAACGCCTTAAAGTTTTCAATGGTTATATTTTGCTGTTCCGACTGATCACTTGTGTTGTCCCTACGGATTGTTCCAATCGGTCTTCCATTTATACCACCCAATCTATTGAAGAGACTTTGGGCTATATCTGCACCCTTCTGCTGATCTTTTCCCAGCGGACTATTTCTACCGGACAGGTCAATTGCAATGCCAATGTGAGAAGTCTCTACATGACAGTAAGGTTCCCCTCCGCAAATCTTGTCATATTCGCCACTTGCTCTCATTGCAAGGAGCGCTTCATCTAATAAATCCCGTAATTCTGCATGTTCGCCGCGCAACCAAATATGGTAGGTATCGAAATATGATTCTGGTGCCCGAAAGATTTCACGCGACTCTTCAGGGAAATTGTTATAATCCGCTCCATACTTTAAAAGGTAGTAATTACTTCTATAGACGTCCCGACCGTCATCACTCGATTTCACTGCGTTAATTGCCGCTGGGCGTGACGGAACCTTCCAATCGTCCAGATCATTTAGTTCGATTGTGATGTCTTCAAATTTGCAAATACGTTCAAAGTCCCTGAGAACGCTCTCGCCAGTTGTGTTTTGGATAATACGTATCCGAGCTTTGATGTTGCTTTGGAAATCTAGATCGCAAAATGTATCGAATGGACCGTTAGCTTGTACAAGCAATGCAAATCTATCTCTGTTTGCATGAGAATATCGCGTACAAATTAGCCCTTTAGAATTCGCTGGTTCGCAGCGTGCAGCTCTATATGCAACTGAACCAATCAGAAAGTGAACAGGTTCTTCATATTCAATATAATCCTCTCGTTCAGGTCTAGGTGTTCCATCGTAGCGAATTCTCGGTTCACGCTCAGCAACAGTAGTATCGACAAATTTCAGAACTCCCCTGGCTTCAGGATTAGCATCGTCTTCAAGTCCATACCAGCCCCTTACAATTTCCTTAATCAAGTCAACTTCAAATCCCTTAAAGTTGCTTCCTTCCTGGTAGCTAAATGGCCAAGCCTCTTTGCTTACTGCCACAACGAGCGGAGGTGTTGGTATCCCTTTTGCAGTTATCACTGACGTCGGTGTGGGTGAAGGGCTGAGTGTAGGAGTAGGTACAGGTGTAAATGTGTTTGTTGGCTTAGGAGTTGTGGTAGCCGTGGGTGATGATGAAGAAACCACTTCTTCTGTATTGGTTGGTGTGGGAGCTGTGGTAGCCACTTCGGTTTCTGTATTGGTTGGTGTGGGGGCTGTGGTAGCCGTTTCGATGGACAAATCCGCCATTGCTGCTTTTACAGCTGCTGCTACTGCAGAATTTGATTCTGCAGTCTTAGTGGCTGCCATTATTGCATCCGCGGTAATGGCGGCTTCTATTGTTGCAGTGTTATTGGCAGTTGGCATCGTTTCTGCTGATTTGGTGGGCTCATCCGGACTCTGAAAAGTAGGCGAAGCGGTCGAATTCTCTCCGTCTTGATTTTGTGTGGGTCCAGCCACATATAATGTAGTCGCAACACCCAGCCCAAAAACTACGATTGTTGCTATTACACCTATCAATATGTCACGCATCGAAGTCTCCTTTGCTTTCTCAGGTACATACGGGGAATGGGGAGGATCTATATAATGCTTAGCCGTCGCTGCACCGACAAGGGCTACATCTCGTTGATATTGGCTTCTGTTGAACTTCAATGCGCCCATGAAAACCAAAAACAGACCGCGATAATATTCGGTCCAATTGTCATCTGGAATGAGGTGTTTCTTAGCTAACGCGCGAATTTTTCTCAGTATCAGTAGATCCAAATTTCAGGTTTTGAGAGAGAATTCTGGCTAAACAGTTGACATAAATACAAATTTGCCAGTCGATATCTAGTTTTTGCGTTAGATTTGGGCGATTTTCAGATATGAAATAGGTTGTTTTCTGTAACCGAAATCTGAATAAATGACTCCAAAATCCCTGCAATCTCGACTGAAAATAGCCAAAAACGCCAAATTTGGATCTACTGAGTATGATAAATGATTCCCAAATTTTTCGGTAACGTAGCCTCACGAATTGAAGACGAAGTCGCGTTTGGAGACTCTCTGTGTTCGTATGGAGTACGTTGAAGATCTCGACAAGATAGTTCGCACCCATTCCTGCTTCTTGCATGGCTGGGGCAAGCATTTCCGCAATAACGTGCTCTTCCAATCGCTGAAAATCTAAAAGCGTCGGTCCTTCGCGCATGTCTGCGAAGTCAATGAGCCAACTCGCCCCTGTCTCCGGATCGACCATGATGTTGCGCAGATTGAGGTCGCCATGAATGACCGAGTATTGAACTTCCTTCCGATTTTCCTTCAAGACAGGATCTACATAGTGCAATGGATTCGGATGACGTTTGCCATCCAGAATAAATTCTGATTCATCTTTGTCGTGCGTGAATCGGATATTAGACTCGAGGGCATGGCTTCTCAGCAACTCTTTACGAGTTGCCGTTATTTTGGCATGGGCAGATTCAAGTGTTGTGCCTGGAGGATATTGATCCAAGCTCAGCTTGTCAAGCTTGATCCGTAAATAAGTTGAATTCTCTTCTTCTGGTGAAAGACCACTCAGTCGCAGCACCTCCTCGCGGTTGTCAGTAACGTCGAAATCTCGCAACTCAACGATCTGGCCAACCTCCAATTTATCAATCTCTGTCCATTGAATGGCGCCCGACTGTAGAACAACCGGGTTATCGGGAATGTTTGATGAATCCCACACACGACTCAATATAAATCGCACTGGCAGAAGTCGATCGTACTCTTGATCATAGGCCAGCAAGCTTCTTTTCGCTTGGGGAGCTTCTCGCCACTTTTCATAATTCTTAAATAGCACTTCTAATGTGTTTGCTGTGTTTTCGCCGTTTTTTTGTTGATAGTATTTGAGCAAATCGCTGTCATCTGAGTCTGAGCGACGACGGCCCAAGTAATTGTAGATGATCAACCCTAGCGTTTTATTTGGGTTCGTATACAGACCGCCTCGTAATTCCACCCTATACATTTGTGGAATCATCTCTACATAGTCTCTATACGCTTCAAACTCTGGCCGCAGATAATGTGGGTGATCGAACTTGGCGACTTCATGAGGTCGGCCAGCACATTGGATCAAGTATGACTTAGCACCACTCTTACCGATTCCAAACTCTTTTTCAACATGAACTGCTTCATATTCTCGGCAAGCCTCCCTTAACAACTGAATCTGTCCATCAGTCATTTCGATGCCCTGCTCTTTGCTAAATCGTGGTAACTGCGATGATGGTTGCAGCTCATCGGATGGATGTTTCATTAAATTTGTTTCCTTTCTTTGGGGAAAATAATGCAACCACTCATACTCGTAGACCGCGTTAGAGGAGGCGTTCTCTATTACACGCAGTAGGCCAAAAAAGGGGTAAAATAGCCCTAGGAGGCCAAAATGAACCAAGAATTTAGCGCCGCAGTAACAGGATTCTGTGCCCATGTGAGAATGCTTTCTCCGCAAAGCGAAACTGTAAAACATTACGAAAGTGACCTAAATCAATTTGGCCAGGTGATAGAAAAAAGACCAAGAGAGATAGGTCGCCAAGAGATAACGACGTTTGTAACGGCGCAACTCGAAGCGGGGATGAGCAGTGCGACGGTCAATCGCAGAGTGGCAACGTTGAGCCGATTTTTCGACTACTTGGCGGATGAGGCAGAAGACGAAAGCTGGTCAAACCCGGTGGTGTGGCGTCTACACCGACTGGATACAGGTTGCCATCTTCCCAGAGATATAGCGGAACGCATCGTCCGCCAGTTATGGGGGGAGCGTGAGTCAAGGTCAGATAAGAGACCAAGTGATGTTGGCCTTGATGCTCGACGTTGGCCTGCGGGTGGGCGAAGTGTCGAAACTAGAGATGGGCGATATTGAAGCTGCCATAAATCCGGACGAACTGTGGTCACTGCGCGTACGCGGCAAAGGGAACAAAGAGCGTCGAGTCTGGTTGACGCCAGAAACCACAGCGCTGTTGGTGAGCTATATGGATGAGCGTCCTGATGCAGTCGATAGCCATCTGTTTCTGACTCGTCGTCACAAAGGCATCAGTGTCCGCGGAATCCAGGAGCGCCTCGATTATTACCGTCAGCAAGCCGGACTCTCCGAGAACGAGGTCTCCTGTCATCGCCTGCGCCATACCTTCGCCAGACGAATGGCAGAGTCGCGTATGCCACTGCCTAGTCTCTCTCATTGGTTGGGCCACAGTCAATTGAAAACGACCCAGATTTACATCGATGGTGCCAATCCTGATATGCGAGCCGACTATGAAGCTGCTATGGAGCAGTTGTCTCGCCAAGCCGCATGCTCGGATATTGAAGGAACGACATCTGCAATAGAGACAGAGAATACTGTGCCTTCTGAACATCGCACAGTGGAGCCAGCTGTTGGCATCTGTTTGTCCGCTGATGAGATCCGTCAACGTCTCACCTCATTGCCGCTCTGGCTTCATCAACCCATCATCTCATTACTTCTCCACCAGCAATTACGCTGGAAAGCCCTCTATCGGCGGGAACGAGCCCTTCAGTGGCTTGGCGAACTCCAACGCGGTTGGCAATGGATGCTCGACCAGCGCATGCTCTCCAGCTTATCCGAACTAAGACGGCGCGATCTCCAAGACTACATCACCCACCTATGTGACTTAGAGTATTCCGTCCATACCATCAATCATTTTATTTGTACCCTCAAGTGTTTTCTGCATTTTGCTGAAGAATGTGGCCAGTCGATCGCTCCGGCTTTATATCGCATTCAACGTCTCAAACGACCCACTACCTTACCTCGTCCGTTGCGCCAGCATGAATTTGCTCAACTTGAACAGTTCGTCTTAAACTCAACGGCTCAGAGCCTTTCTCCTTCCGACCTCCTTGACCGTGCTTGGTTTCTTATTCTGGTTGATGCTGGGCTACGTATGGGCGAAGTGCAAGCTCTGCTCGTTTCTGACTGGAATTCGGATACACAGACTCTGCTCGTTCGAGATGCCAAATCCCATCGTGACCGTCGGTTGCCTGTTACCCAACGCACTGCTCTTGCCATCGATGCCCATCTGCAACATCGCACCGATGACCTGGCTACTCATTCCCCGCTTTTACTACGCGATGGCTTACCTCTTCGAGCCAATTATGTGCGCAACCATCTTCATGCCTTTGCCGCCCAAGAAGCTAACTTAGAGGGCGTCACTCCTCATCGCTTGCGCCATACCTTTGCCACCCGTTTGCTCAACAGTGGCCTTATGCCCATCACTACCTTGCAGAAACTCATGGGGCACACTCATATCGATACCACCATGCTTTATGCACAGCTCTACGATGAAACCATTCAGCAGCATTATTTAGCCGCTATGGCTTCACATTCTGTTTACGCTATCCCTGAACCTGACCCCGCTATTTGGGGTCCCACTTTGGAGAATGCCTTTGAATCAACTTTTCAACAGCAACCACTTTAACTTTTATGTCTACTGCGTGTAATAGAGAACGCCGGTCACAGTCGAGTAACGCCGCATTAGAGAATGCTGCACCATGCATGGCGACTCCGCGTTGCGGTCTACTGATACTGAATAAAATTGAAGGCCCGATTTTCTCGTAGTGGACGACCGGTGAGTGATGAGTCATATTTACAGTAAAGATGCTCAAGATAGGTCATACACCCACTTCCAGCCACCCACTTCCAATTTTCTACAGAAAGCTTCACACAATCGGCTGACTGAACCGATACCCTCGTCCACGAACTGTGTGAATATACTGATGCTCAGAATCGGCTTTAATGGCATTGCGTAAACGTCTGGCGACTGAAGTCAACCGCGTATCGAGACTTTGATCGACTACAACATCATGTGGCCATAAATAGTCTCAGTAGATCCAAATTTGGCGTTTTTGGCTATTTTCAGTCGAGATTGCAGGGATTTTGGAGTCATTTATTCAGATTTCGGTTACAGAAAACAACCTATTTCATATCTGAAAATCGCCCAAATCTAACGCAAAAACTAGATATCGACCGGCAAATTTGTATTTATGTCAACTGTTTAGCCAGAATTCTCTCTCAAAACCTGAAATTTGGATCTACTGAGTCTGTCAGATCTTGTCTAGTACAAACTTCGTCAGCGTGCTTCCACAAATACTCTAGTAGACGGAATTCGAGCGGGGACAATTCATCCGAGAGTGGCTCTCCATCCTGATAAACAATTCCATGCGCAATATGGATGCCTTGTCCAGGCCCACATTGCTGCTGTCGAATAAACTTGGCAAAAAGAGGCGAAAAGAGCCGCCGTTGGCTAATAGCCGGATTGCCAAGCGAAACGGATGTGATGAATCCAATCGGTTCTAAATAGCTCGCCGCCACTTTGGCGTGACGTGTGATTTCACGTCGCGCTGCAAGCGACGCAAGCATGGTCTGTTCTTCTTCGGAACAGCTATCCCAGATCTCCTCGCAGTTCCGCCACATAGCAGGCAGCGCCAACAATTTTTCCTGCCATTCGACCATAGAAGTATTGGTTGATAATTCACCACTAGCCAACGCGGAAAAGGCAATCTTCAGAAAAGCAGGTAGCCCGCCACAGAGATCATAAATAGTGGCAATGGCTGCTTCAGAAAAGTTTGTCGCATAGCGTGTCATGACCTGCTGAGCCACCCACTCTCCGTCACATCGATTCATGGGGCCAATCCAGCAAGTATGCATGACCATGATTTCATGAAATTCGTCATATTCGGCTGGTGGGCGTAACCTGGCTAAGGGATAGCGCGTAAAGGCAATGTAGGATAGCCGATCTTTGAACTGGTCGCGTAAGTTGCGCAAACTATTTAATGTATCTGCCTCCAATCGTTCGCACCCTTCGTCAAAGCGATCGAATAGCCAGATCACATGTATACCGGCCTGACCGATGAGCAGATTGTGCGCACGTTGTAGTGCCAAATAGAGGGCCAATGCATCATCTTTGCTAACCGGATCAGAAACGATAGATGAGATTGTCTGTACTAGTTCAGGATAATCTATTCCACAATGCTGTATCTGATCGAGCATTGTCCGATAAAAGTTCACCATATTCATGATGGGTAAGCCGTTGAGATCAAGAGAGAGAAACAAGTAATCTTCGTTGGTCCCGGGCAGATGCATTCGTCTCACATCTGAGCGTGAAGCGATATATCCTGCAATGTTCGTTTTACCGCTTCCGCTACCACCGATAACGACACCGCTTTCGCCCAACGCAATCCATTGTAAAATCGAGGCAATTGCCTCTGCTCGATATGTATCAGGAAATTCGAGCCATTTGTTATGTAACATTTGAGGGTAACTCATCGGATTCTCCCCACTCCATTTATGAATATGCTGAGCACTATCACGGATAAGAAGGTACTTCACATTGTAGTCGAGTCAACTCATTTTCATATATGAGTTGCTATGGAACGAAAAGTGTAGAATGAACTGGATAAAGCCACGGTAAAATAACGGCATGTGCATCTAGAGCTAAGAACTTATCTGAAAAGTGGTTGTGAGTCCAACCCGCTTCTCAAGCGAGAATACATCGTCACAGAACTTTTCGGATAAGCACTAACTATGCGAATAGACATCTGTTAGACTTCTGGCACTTTCTTCTATCAAAATTGGGTAACTGCTGCCTTGTGGAACGCCGCTGTCTCACGCATAATCTGCATGTGCTAAGGGAGTCATGCAGACTATGTAGATAGAGACAACAATAACTATGGCTCGATATTATACTAACACAGTGGGGTGTTCAATAAATGACATTTCTGGAGCAATTATGTGACAAAATGATACAGCCGATATTCTCCCCATACGAGCACGATTATGACACTCTCTCACCTTCTACGGTATAATTTTCTGCACTATGCAACAGCCAGAAACCCAACCAACCACCATCCCAACACCCACCAACCAAAAGAGCGTCGCCGAACAAGATCTCGTCCTCCTCCTCACCCACGACAACAAGCGCTTTGTGATTCGCGCCAAGGCGGGGCGTATCTTGCACAGCCATCGTGGCAAGTATCAGCATGACGACATCATTGGTCAGCGTTATGGTTCGACCGTCATGAGCCAGATTGGTCAGTCGGCCTTGATCTTGCAACCTTCGTTGAGTGACTTGATTCGTAGCTTGAAGCGGGGGACGCAGATTATCTATCCCAAAGATGCAGCTTATCTGGTTTATCGGCTGAATTTGCAGGCCGGAAGCCGGGTGATTGAGGCTGGAACGGGGAGTGGGGCATTGACGCTGGTGTTGGCTTGGGCCGTTGCGCCGGCTGGCTGTGTCTATACATATGAGCGTCGCCAATCGGTTTACAATATTGCCAGAGAGAATCTGAAGCGTTGTAATATGCTGCCTTATGTGGATGCGGTCTGTGCGTCGATCGAAGATGGATTTCAACAGGTGAATGTGGATGCATTGGTGTTGGATGTGCGAGATCCGTGGAATTATTTGGAGCATGTGCATGCTGCGCTGACACCGGGTGGTCATTTTGCAGCGTTGATGCCAACCACGAATCAAGTGACAAATCTGTTGAAAGCGTTAGAGGACGCGCCCTTTACTTGTGTTGAGGTGGAGGAGTTGCTCTTGCGGCGCTACAAGGCCGTCCCTGATCGGCTGCGACCAGAGGATGAGATGGTGGGGCATACGGGATATTTAGTCTTTGCACGGACAATTGCGGATGACGTGGACCAATCTCGCTGGCTCTCACGCGAACGGAAGCGCTATCGCGCCCGCCAGAAAGCGGAGGAACGGGCTGCGCAAGAGGCAAACGACGCTTATTCTGCAGATGGTCCCAAGTATCCGCGGATGCCCTTGCCAGGATGAGAGGGCATTGGCTCCATCCACAACCAGCCTTGCTCATTTGGCTGGATCTCTACATATTGATTGCCGCTCAAGCGATAGCCAATCAGCCGACGCTCAACCGGTACGCGCCTGGGAATCGTGTCGATAATGAAGTAGAAGGGCACACCAACCTGGGCATACCTCTCCTTCTTTGTGATCAAATCGACGTTGCGGGTGGTGGGAGACGTCATCTCAATTACCAAGCTGGGTGCAGTTCCTTCGTCTGCAACAGAAAAGGTACTCCAGTTGGTCTCTTCTCGCACATTGAAAACGACAGCAATGTCAGGGGTCATAGGTCTCAACCCAGGAACATTCCAATCGATCCGTACATCGGGTAAGACAGTAATATGTGGATCATCAGAAAAGTTCATGTCGATTGCGCCATATAGATAGAAACAGGTACGTTCGTGGTCCTTAGCATGCATTCGTCGGTCGTCCTCTTCGGGATGCAGAATGTCTTCCAATGTAAGCGGTATGTAGACCAATTCTTCTTCACCATTTTCTGTTACCTGCAAAACTTCACGCCATCCATAGCGGTATGGATCATTATCTGGAGGAAGTTCCTGAGAATAATCCAACGTTGCATCATCCAGAGCAGTTGATGCTTCGAATATTGATTCTGCTGGTACGGTTGTGGTTGCCATTCGATTTCAGCTCCCTGAACACAGAATGCTCGATTTATCTACCATAGATGTATATGATACATGACTTCTCTCATATTGTAGAACAGATGAACAATTTTGCCAATCACTTTATGAAGAGCGAAGGGTATTTTCATCATAGAAATATTCTAACTTCTTTCCCAAACCTGTCCAATTAAATCGCTGTTGCAAATTCAGCTTAGCCTGTTGAATGAGCGTTTGTTGCTGTTCCGGCTGTGACAATAATTGGCTCACAGCCTTTGCAAACTCTGTCGGTGATGCATCAGGCGGCACCAAGACAGCCGCGCCATCTGCCCCATATTCAGCTTGTTGACCCACTGCACTTGCCACGACCGGAACCCCATAGAGCAAAGTCGAGGCCAGCCTAACGCTACATTTTGCTTGCAGCAATGGAATCGGTTTGGCAGGAAAGATCGCACACTGTACGGAATGATAAAGTTCGGGTAAGGTTTCCGGGGGGATGAAGCCAAGCCATTCGATCTGATTCAGTTTTTGAGCAGTCGGCTGTTTTTCTTGTCCCCGTCGAACTGCCTCTTGATAGAGCTGCTCCCGTCTAGGTTCTAGCGCATTCCCTGCAATCAGCAGATGAACGGTTGATAACCGAGCAGTCAACGCTGACCAAAACGCACTGAACCATTCTGGCTCTACTTCCATAAAACGCGTGAAAAAGAGAATTTTTTGGGGATGGGAGGTCTTGTTTGGCTGCCTGACTACAGATATGTCTGGCACACCATTTGGCAAATAGAGCACAGGCGTCTCCGGTGCATAGTCTCGTGCTTGATTGACGAGCCAGCGGCTGGCCGCCGTAATCGCATCTGCATGACGGATGCCCCATTCTTCCTGCCATGTGAGAAAGTGCGCAACAAGAGGATGGTAATCGTTAATGGCATTCCAAGCCTGTTCCCAGTCATCAATATCGAGAAAGATCTCGGGACGATGGGGTTGATTTGTGAAGCGAGTCCAAAGGCGGCGGATCCACAACCACCATTGAACCAACCCTGCATAGGCTCTGGGTTTGACCACATGGACAATGTCGGGATTGAGCTGTCGAATCTGACGTAAGAGACGGAGTGTAATCAAGGGGAGGCCACCCGTGAGCTGGACGTTTATCAGATTCACTTCCTGCTCGTTCCAGGTTGTTCCGGCTTGCTCTGGTGTATCCCAGGGTGGGATCAGAATTGTGGCGCAATGACCATTCTTCGCGAGTGCCTGTGCCAGCGGAAGAATTCGTGCCCAAACCGTCGTCTTCTGCCCCAGCCCAAATGGTGCTACAAAAACGATCTTCATTCCTCTTTACTTTCTGGTAAAGGCTTGAGTGACAAAGGGCAAACCGAAAGGGGCGGAAAAAAGAATCCACCCTGAAAAAACGGGATAAAATGTAAAAATAGTGCTCGGCTAGTTTAAGCAGCGGCATTGAGGCGGCGATGAGCGAGAACGCCTTTAGGTAAATGGTGTGAAACCGAGGCCTTTTTCCGAAAGTCAGGGTCGAGTTGGTCGGGAGTTGGAAAAAGAGCACTCGAGAGAACACGGCGCAGCCTGCCGGGAGTGGCTTGAGGCTCTCGATCCCAGTAGCCAGTCGGTATGGGAGGAAGAGAAGCGGCTAAATGGGAAAGAAGATTGCCAGCCAGCAGCCCTAGTTCAGGTAAGCGGAAGCAAGCCTCATCGGCATGAACAAATTGACGATGTAAGCCAATCATCTGCTTGGAAGCCAAGGGGGGATGTTCAACAGGCCAGCGCTCCAGAGAGAAAAGATAAATGGTTTCAGCTTGTAAAGCCATGACGGTCGCCAGAACCAAAGGTGTGTGATAAGCAGGATCCTGAAAGACGTAAATCGAATAGGTGCGGTTGGCTGTATCCACCTTGGTTGTCCTGGGGACGAGATTGTGCCATGCTTGATAGCGAATCAGGCGACCACTATAGACAAATTGACCAAACGAGTCTGGAGTTGTGGCCTCGAGTCGCTTTCCCCTATAGCATCGAGAGAGCGGACGCACAATATCACCATATTCGGGTGGTCTGCCTTTTTCCTTACGTTCGGGTAACTCATTGCGGCGCTCTGTGCAGTTAATCGCTTCCCGAAGGACAAATCGGTCGACGTCGCTTTCTAGCATTTCTCTGATTGTAAACCCGGCATCGACCACCGCCACTTCGTCTGACTCCAGTGATTTCTTGGTCTCTTTCAGCAGCTTTTTCCGAAACTCACTTTCCTTTGTGCCTACCTCGCATCTCATGATTGCCTTGAGCAGTGGCACTCGTTTCCCGCCTATCTCCCCCGAGCTTATCATCACTCCAAAGATGAGCGCGGGCAATGCCCGACGAGCCGTTGAGTTATAGAGTCGGTTCACTTTCCCTTGCAGCTTCGGTCGCCAGAACCCTGTGATATCTATGCTTTTCACTCGGTATCCTTCTAACTTTTTTGCCTCCCATTCCCCTTTCCACTCCACTTCTTCTTGCCACGATGAGAGCAGGCTTGCAATATCCCATGATCCATATCGAAAGCTCCACCAGCTTCGCCGGAGCTCCTCATCTTCAAACCCGCTTTCACTCAATCCACTATGGATTGCTCCTCGACTTTTCAGAAACGACCCATTCATCATCGCCCACATCAGACGCATTACATTTACGTTTGTTCCCACCGGCGTTACTTGCAATACATTCATCAGTACTGCTATAGTTATTTCTGGCGCGGTTAGCATTCCTTCCTCCTTTTTGGGTTCTCTACCTTTAGGATGAAACGCTAACCGCTTTTTGTCACATTTCTCACCTCATCTCTTTTCTTTTACCAGAAAGTAAAGTTCCTCAATCTGTTGTGATGTTCGTAGGCCACGCCGGGATCTGTTGTACCAAATCCATCAGCACTTCTTTCTCAAGATTTGTTGGATAGTTTAACAATATTTCTCCACGAGTTGCGGTGCATACCAGCGATAGATAACGATCAGCGCAACTGCGTGCCCAACCCAGCTTCTGGCCGAAACGACTGGTGTCAGCAATGTCTTCTCAATCGCCTCGCGTTGACTTTGTCCAAGATATTGATTGAGGGGCTGGTTTTCTGATGGAGGAGCAATGCCGTTGAGTGCCAGCATCAGTTCAAGAACCAACGCGCGGAGATGAGCCGTCAATTGCTCTGCCCGTAGATGTTCGTCGTTCAGTAATAAGGACGGCAACTGGCCTAAGCTAGACCAAAAGAGAATCAACACTTGTTGAATACGGTCTGGTCGTGGGGGGTTAACTCAGCTGAGGGAACCATTACTCAAGATAATTCGTGATGCGGATCAAACAAGCTGTTTGATCGACGATTCGCCGGTACGGCCGCCAAGGCTGAATGTTACTAAACGATCATAGGGGCCAGGAATTGGTAGGCGATCTGCAAACCTTGCAGCGCGTGTTCTGGTGTTGTGGCCCAAGCGCGATCCTCATGTTCGACGCTCAGTACATCATCATAACCAATTTGGTAGAGTGCATCCAGATAACGATGCCAGTTAATATGACCATATCCGGGTAGGCGATAGCGCCACCAGCGATCTGGCACCGTGGTTGTAAGCTGAGGCCCATAGATGCCGAATTGATTTCTCCCCTGGAGCAAGATCTCTGTATCCTTGGCATGTGCGTGATAAATTCGTTCTTTAAAATCCCAAATTGGCTGGATGGTATCGATTCCAAGCCAAACAAGGTGTGAAGGATCGTAACACAGCCCAATGGCTGGTGAAGGGACAGCGTTAAACATTGCGTCCCATAATTCGGGCGACATGGCAAGCATCGTGCCATTGCAGGGCCAATTCTCGAAGGCTAACCGGATATTTTTCGCTTCTGCATGAGCCGCAATCGGTGCATAAACATCTCGATAGATTGCAATATTCTCATCTCCGCTCAAGCTTGTATCGCGACCAATTAAGTGTGTAATTACCCGGAGCCCTTTTTGGGCTGCATCATCGATAGATGCCTTGACAAACCGGATGATCTCTTCCTGATGTGTCGCATCGGCGCTTAGATCTGGTGGTTGATTTGCTGCGCTTGCAAAAAGCGTTAATCCAAGCGTCTCACATAGAGACGCTGCATTCTCATGATCCAGTGGTACATCCAGAGATTCATAGCCCAAGACCGTCGCCTGCGTCGCAAAATCGCCATATTTCATCTCATGAAGCGAGCGATTGCTCTGAAAACAGCCAAGTTTCATCCTTGTATTCCCTTTGATCGGCAACTTATAGCCACATCATTTAAACTTCGGACAAATGACATGCTCAACTTATTTGATGCTCGTTCCTTAACTTACATCTCCGTGACCACGCCAGAATCGATCAACCTGTCTAGAAAGCTGTGGATGTTTCTGCAATTTTGGATCGTGCTCAAAGAGTTCTTGGGCAGCCTCACGTGCCAGAGAAAGTGTTGCCAAGTCGCTCAATTGGGCCACACGAAGCTCTGGAAGCCCACTCTGTCGTGTCCCAAAGAAATCTCCCGGACCACGCAATTCCAGATCCTTTTCGGCCAGCACGAAGCCGTCATTGCTTTCTTCAAGAGCTGTCAGTCTCTCTTCAGCATCTGAACTGGTCCCTTTGCTCACTAATGCACAGTAACTTGCATATTGACCGCGACCCACACGTCCTCGAAATTGATGCAATTGGGCTAAGCCAAAGCGTTCGACGTCTTCGATGATGATCAACGATGCATTTGGTACATCGATACCAACTTCGATCACACTTGTACTAACAAGAATGTCATATTCGCGGTCAGCAAAGGCTTGCATCACTGCATCTTTTTCGGTGCCATTCATCCGTCCATGTAATAGGGCGACTCGTTCCTGGAAAAATATTTCTTTGCGCAACCGTTCATGTTCATCGATTGCAGCACCCACGTCTAATTTGTCACTCTCTTCAACCAAAGGGTAAACGATGAAACCTTGACGACCCTCTGCAACTTCGCGTCGCATGAAGGAATAAAGACGTTCTCGTTCAGTTGGGAGGAACCATCGAGTCTTGATTGGTGTTCGCCCTGGTGGCATTTCATCGATTATGCTCAAGTCCAGATCGCCATAGATTGTCATGGCCAAACTGCGTGGAATCGGTGTGGCACTCATTACTAACAGATGAGGGCGATCCTGTCTGCCGCGCAGCGCACCTCGTTGTATCACACCAAATCTGTGCTGTTCATCGACGATTGCCAATCCGAGTCGATTGAACTCGACCTGATCTTGGATCAAGGCAGTTGTGCCAACTGCAATGTCAATTGCCCCATTCCGTATACCTTCTAGCACGCGAATGCGCTCCGCGCCTGTCACTCGTCCAGTCAACAGAGCAACCTTTAGTGGCTCACCCTGGGCATTGGTTAACGATTCGACGAGCATGGAAATGCTGCGATGGTGTTGTTCAGCCAAAATTTGCGTAGGCGCCAAAAGCGCAGCCTGGGTTCCATTGGCAGCAGCAATGTACATCGCTGCTGCGGCAACCGCTGTCTTCCCGCTTCCTACATCACCTTGCACAAGCCGCGTCATTGGTACCTCGCGGGCAAGGTCGAGACGAACTTCATTCAATACGCGAGCTTGGGCATTCGTCAGCTGAAAAGCGAGTGAAGAGGTAAACCGAGTCACCGTCTCATCATCGCTTGGTAGTGAAAGTGCGGTGGCTTGCTGCATCAGATTGCGGCGTTGCAGGACACCGAGCTGAATATAGAAAAATTCTTCAAAGATCAAACGTTTCTGTGCCTGCTCTCGCCGCTGTTGGTCGTCTGGAAAGTGTATCTGATGCAATGCGGTTGCCAGTTCTATTAGATTATATTTGGTTCGTACCGCAATGGGCAAGGGGTCGGAGAGAAAGTGTGAATAATCATCGATAACCGTCTTGATCAAATTGCGCAGACGTTTATTGCTCAGACCCTCAGTTAGGCGGTAAATTGGAGAGAGTCTCCCCGTGGCCACCATCTCCTGATCAAGATCTTCAAACGCAGGATTGTCCAGTGTCTTCTGCCCCATGTAGAGTCCGACTTTGCCGCTAAAACGCATCGTTTTACCAGGGGTCAGTTGCTTCTTTACATATTTATTCCACCATGTTGCATGAAGTGTCCCCGATGCATCGGCCAGGATTCCTTGAACAATCTGGCGATTCATGCTTATTTTGCGCTCATTCACTTCCCACAAATTGGCAATAATCGTTACCTGTTCGCCCGGTTGCAGTTCTGAAATCGTGCGCAACTGGCTATAATCTTCATAGCGTGTTGGGAGGTGCCACATGAGGTCGATGACCTTCTCGACGCCGACACGCGCAAGCTGTTGGCTAACTGCGTCTCCAATGCCAGAAAGAATCTGAACAGATGCCTGTAAATCGTGTGGACTCCGATTGTTTTGAGTTTTCTTTCTACGGACACGCTCTTTAGCAACATGTGTAGGTTCTGCAGGCGGAATCGCATTTTCAAGCGGCTCGTTTCTGTCAGGGCTTGTTGCATCTTGCCGTTTCTGTCGAGATGCCTTCTGTGTTGGATGCAATTGAGCGCGTTCGTTGGTTACATTCTTATGTTTGGATTCAGATTCTGAACCCGCCGTCAAATCCGATCCCGAATCAATTGTCAAACCTACGGGCAGATCACCGCCGATAGCTTGACGCATCTGGTCAATAAATGATTGCCTCATAGATCCATCGGCCTCGGCATAGCGCTCCATTAAAGACACAATCG
The DNA here is from genome assembly GCA_019217005.1 of Chloroflexi bacterium TSY. Next base: position 43,159 of record JAHBNG010000017.1, on the reverse strand, counting down.
CAGAGACAACCTGGGAATCTGCATTTTCTTCCTGTGCATCTGTTGACCATCGTTTCCCCATCGCTTGCATCCCTCCAACGACGGCGCGATTTCGGAAACCTTGCTTTTCTTCCAGGTCGAGAATTTTCTGTAGACGTTCAAAAGCAGGAATACTCATGATCTAAAACGCCCCTTCATAGACAACAACACCTAGCACATTTGAACCGATATGTGCTGCCAAACTAGGAGGATACGGTACTTGATGAATTGGTATATCCCTAAGACGGCTATCCTCCTGCAATCGCTGTATCAGAGCAGTTTGATGTTCTTCATAACAATCCTGTACCAAGCCAACTTCTTCCACACTAGCAAACTCAGTGACAAATTCAACAAGCTTATCAACAACTTCATCACGCGTCTGCACCTTCTCTAGAGGCATCAGTGCGCCTTCTTCCATCATCAACATGGCTTTAATTCCCAACATAGTTCCTAATAGACTCTGCGATGCACTGAGTTGAGCACTACGCTCTAGATAGCTAAGGCTTTCCGAGAAGCCTGTGAAGTAGAGGTGGGGAATTGTTCCGTTGATCACGCGTGCGATTTCATTTATATTGGCTCCATTGTTTGATGTGATTGCTGCTTTTTGGGCGAGTAATCCCAGACCAAACGATGTACTCAAGCTATCAAACACTCGGATTGTCAATCGCCCCTTAAGAATTTCCGCGGCTTTGCGTGCTTCGAACCAGAGAGGACTCAGGTGGCTACTGACATGAACAGAGACGATTTCTGTGTAGCGCGTGCCAACGTCGTGGTAAAAATCTAGGATCGCATTGAGATCTGCCGGCTGAATTTCCGGTAGATCATCTTGACCCGTTAACTGCATCTCTTCCATTTTTGCAAACATCTCGCGCGCCGAAAACGTTTCATCTTCCTCAAAGAAGTTATTTCCAATCTTAATCCGATGTGGAATCACCTCGATCCCATATTCCGCGCGGATTTTGGGCGATAAACACGCATTACTATCTGTAACAATTCCGACTCTATCCATGAACGAACAATTTGCCTTTGCTCAAACTTTTCATACAGAATTCAGTTTAAAGGGTGGTATCCCAAATTGTGTTCAAACCCATGTTCTCTCAGAGAGACCAAGTAGCGTTTACACAATTTGTGGTATACCACTAGTGTTTTGTCAGATAAGTTATGATACAGGTTGGTCATCAGAATCGGTATCCAAAACAGGATAGAAACGCTGGAACTTCTGGCGAGCGAGAGCGGGGGTAAATTGCCATTGAATGGTAGCGGATTGTTCATTGCGCTCGTTGACAAGAGCAAGGACAACAGTCTCAAGAAGCTCTTTGGAATCAATGCGGCGATCAAGAACTTGGCGAGTGATAACCGAGAGTTCAATTTCAACCATATTAAGCCAACTCCCGTTGACGGGGGTATAAACCATCTGAAAGTGCTGAGCCAGAGCGAAAGCTTCCTCAGGCGAAAAGATGGTGTAGAAGGAACTGGGTGAATGAATGTTGAGATTATCCTGAACAATCTGTAATGAATCGGCATCAGGATTGTGTTTCGTTTTGAGATCATGCATGAAGCGAGCATACTCTTGGCCTCTGCGCCGTTCGGTAATCTGAACAACCCGCTGTCCAGTGTGTGGCTGGTAAGCAATCAAGATGTAACAGATGCCCTTGCGTTCATAGTGATGATCATAGCGCCATTTCTTGCCTGGTTTCATCTCAATCGGCACGATTGTATCGCCCAAGAGCTGACAAGGTTTTCATCGTAACACCCACCAGAGAGGATTCTTGGGGTCATAGGGCTGTGCATAGAGGTCCAAGATTTGTTCCATGTGCCACAAGTATGTAGGTGTTAACTTTCCGATACACCACTGCACCTTCAAATGGGGTTTCAGTTCGTTTTTTTCAGAATTTCACTCACGGTTTCATGCGAAATGTCTTCCACAAACTTTAACTCAACCGCTGTGGTTGCTAGCAGCCTTAAAGTCCATCGGCTTCGCCCATCTGGTCCTTTCGTACACGCTAGTGCCGTGATTTTGGCTCTGGCTTCGTTACTAATCTCGACTGGTCGTCCGCTTCTTGGCCTCTCTTCTAGGGCTTTGGTTAGCCCTTCCGTCACATATCTTTTGCGGATTCGCACCACCGTTGCTCGCGTCACTCCCACTCGTTCCATGATTTCTCTGTCTGTTTTTCCTCCATCTGACAAGAGCAGAATATGTGCCCTTCTTATCTTTCTTACGTTCTCTTTTCCTTTTGCCGTTATTCGCCTTAATTCATTTCTGTCTTTATCACTTAGTTTAACTTTATATACTTGCTTCATTTCTCTCTGCCTCCTCGTTTTTTTAGTCACTTTCTGGCAGAGTTTACCGTATTATAACTTATCTGACAAAACAATAGAGTTGTTCCGAAATAACGATATGTACATCGATGACCGCATTCCGGGAATGGACCAGGAGTTGTTGCGGTCGAGAGAGCTTGCGTGGTCCATTCCCGGAATGCTCCGCCTGCTTATTTCGGAACAACTCTACTATTTAAAATCGCCGCAAAACGTTGTAATTGTCCACAACCTGCATTAATTTCAATTCCACAGCGTACACGCACTGTTGCTGGGACATTGCCCTCTTTGAGGATCTGAACAAACTGCTGTGTGTCAGTCTCGCTCGTTGGCTGGTATGGACTATCCGGTACAGGGTTAAGTGGAATCACATTCACATGACAAAGAAGCGGGCTAAGCAGTTTTACCAGATCATGAGCAAGAGTCGTACTATCATTGATTCCCCTCATTAGAGCATACTCAAACGTTACGCGTCGATTCGTTTTATGTATGTATCGTTCTACGACAGCCATTAAATCTGCAATTGGGTAGCGATTGTTAATCGGGACAAGCTGGCTGCGCAACTCATCATTAGGAGCGTGAAGACTAACCGCCAGCCCAACTTGAAGGCTTTCATCAGCCATTCGGTCGATCATCGGGACAAGACCTACTGTACTAAGCGTCACATGGCGTGCCCCCAATCCAAAATCGGTTCCATTGGTCAGGCGGCGCAAGGCAGTCCAGACGTTCCGATAATTGTGCATCGGTTCACCCATACCCATCAGTACAATATTTGTCACGGTGGTTGGCCGCACAGGTGCCATCGATGGACTTATGTGCGCGTTCGCTAGATAGTGAGCATCATAAAGTACCTGAGCCACAATTTCGCCAGCGGACAAATTGCGCGCCAATCCCCCAATGGCTGTTGCACAAAACGTACATCCCATTGCACAACCAGCTTGGCTACTAATACAAAGGGTGCGCCGCTTGTCGTAGATCATTAAGACGGATTCAATGGTTTTACCATCTGCGAGACGAAAGAGATTTTTTTTGGTGCTGCGCTCTTTCGATACAATTTGTTGGATCGGCGCAAGGGGCGCAACTGTTGCGTTCTCCGATAATTGCTGACGAAGCTCTTTTGGGAGATTGGTCATCGCGCCAAAGGTTAAGACAGGACGTTTGTATATCCAATCCCAGATTTGTTGCGCACGATACTTGGGTTGCCCAAATCCCGCCAAATACTCAACAAGTTCATCTTGCGAGAATTCGAGTAAGGATGTGGGGTATGCATTATCTGTTGGAGCATCAATTATCGTTTGAAATGCATACATAATGGAGTGATTGTAGCGTATGCATTCTAGCGGAGTCAAAAAGATGTTGGTTTATCGATGTTTTCGCCAAAGATAAAGCGGTGAGACAAGGGGTGATGCGGCTACGCCACTCATTCGACGCTCACCATTTCTGGGCTTGTCACCCCCTTGAATTCCTGAAGAGCCGCGCTCTTTTCTCTGCGGAGGGAGCTGAGACGTCACAGAACCTGGTTGAAGGGCTAATTGGACGACTCTTGAAACAAAGTTAGAAGCTCGGGTAATCCCTCTACGATCATATCGGGGGGAGCATTTTCCTGCTCAAAGCCTTCACGTGATGTGACGCCAGTTAAAACACCTACTGTCGTCATGCCTAACTCAATCGCACCTGCAATGTCTGTATCATATCGATCACCCACCATCATTGTTTCTTGTGGTGATACGTCCAATCGTTGAAGCGCTTGCTCAAACATGCCTGGATTCGGTTTACCCACGACTGTCGGCTCAACACCAGACGCTCTTTCGAGCAGCGCTAAAATACTACCTGTACCGGGTATCAACCCACGCTCACTTGGAAAGGATGGATCGGGATTCGTCCCAATAAACCTCGCTCCATTCTGGATTGCGAGTGTTGCACGAGCCAACATTTCATAAGTCAGAGAAAAATGAATACCTGACACGACAAACTCTGCTTCGATGGGATTTTCCGTAATCTCAAAATGATTTTCTTCTAGAGCAGACACCACACCCTCTTCGCCAATCACTACGACTTTGCCACGGGTTCCATTTCTCATAGATGCCTGAGCTGCTAACCACGTTGCAGTCGCTTGTGCACTCCCCAATACATTCTCTGGTGTTGCTCGAACATCCATACGATGTAGCTTCTCGACAAACAATTCTGGCGTTTTGGATGAGTTATTTGTCACACAGAGCCATTGACGATTGGTGGCTTCTAGATAGTCAAGAAATGCTTGTGTCCCAGGCAGCGGACTATCGCCGACATAAACAACGCCATCCATATCAAGCAGGACAGCGCGAATTTGTGATAAGTTTATTGAATTGCTCATGATAGTAGTAAATTTCGGCAAAAATGAATAGGAGCCAGTTCCACATAGGAACGACAAGTTTGGTGTTCGTTATGGTCTCGTTGTCTCGCAGTCCTTTCAGAATCTATCGACAACTGGTTGTGAGTCCGATCAACTCCTCAAAAGAATACATCGTCATGGAACTTTACGGATGCGCATTTAGTCAACAGCTTTTTTCTTTACTTTCTGGTAAAGGCTTGAGTGACAAAGGGCAAACCGAAAGGGGCGGAAAAAAGAATCCACCCTGAAAAAACGGGATAAAATGTAAAAATAGTGCTCGGCTAGTTTAAGCAGCGGCATTGAGGCGGCGATGAGCGAGAACGCCTTTAGGGAAATGGTGTGAAACCGAGGCCTTTTTCCGAAAGTCAGGGTCGAGTTGGTCGGGAGTTGGAAAAAGAGCACTCGAGAGAACGCGGCGCAGCCTGCCGGGAGTGGCTTGAGGCTCTCGATCCCAGTAGCCAGTCGGTATGGGAGGAAGAGAAGCGGCTAAATGGGAAAGAAGATTGCCAGCCAGCAGCCCCAGTTCAGGTAAGCGGAAGCAAGCCTCATCGGCATGAACAAATTGACGATGTAAGCCAATCATCTGCTTGGAAGCCAAGGGGGGATGTTCAACAGGCCAGCGCTCCAGAGAGAAAAGATAAATGGTTTCAGCTTGTAAAGCCATGACGGTCGCCAGAACCAAAGGTGTGTGATAAGCAGGATCCTGAAAGACGTAAATCGAATAGGTGCGGTTGGCTGTATCCACCTTGGTTGTCCTGGGGACGAGATTGTGCCATGCTTGATAGCGAATCAGGCGACCACTATAGACAAATTGACCAAACGAGTCTGGAGTTGTGGCCTCGAGTCGCTTTCCCTATAGCATCGAGAGAGCGGACGCACAATATCACCATATTCGGGTGGTCTGCCTTTTTCCTTACGTTCGGGTAACTCATTGCGGCGCGCTGTGCAGTTAATCGCTTCCCGAAGGACAAATCGGTCGACGTCGCTTTCTAGCATTTCTCTGATTGTAAACCCGGCATCGACCACCGCCACTTCGTCTGACTCCAGTGATTTCTTGGTCTCTTTCAGCAGCTTTTTCCGAAACTCACTTTCCTTTGTGCCTACCTCGCATCTCATGATTGCCTTGAGCAGTGGCACTCGTTTCCCGCCTATCTCCCCCGAGCTTATCATCACTCCAAAGATGAGCGCGGGCAATGCCCGACGAGCCGTTGAGTTATAGAGTCGGTTCACTTTCCCTTGCAGCTTCGGTCGCCAGAACCCTGTGATATCTATGCTTTTCACTCGGTATCCTTCTAACTTTTTTGCCTCCCATTCCCCTTTCCACTCCACTTCTTCTTGCCACGATGAGAGCAGGCTTGCAATATCCCATGATCCATATCGAAAGCTCCACCAGCTTCTTCGGATCTCCTCATCTTCAAACCCGCTTTCACTCAATCCACTATGGATTGCTCCTCGACTTTTCAGAAACGACCCATTCATCATCGCCCACATCAGACGCATTACATTTACGTTTGTTCCCACCGGCGTTACTTGCAATACATTCATCAGTACTGCTATAGTTATTTCTGGCGCGGTTAGCATTCCTTCCTCCTTTTTGGTTTCGCTACCTTTAGGATGAAACGCTAACCGCTTTTTGTCACATTTCTCACCTCATCTCTTTTCTTTTACCAGAAAGTAAAGTTTTTCAAATTCTCAAGAAGGGAGGCCTGTTCTGGATATTTTTGTGTCAGGCTCTGACGCCTGTTCACCTGCTGCAATGTCAGACTCAACATCAAATGCAGCCGCAGCAACCGCCCAACTGACCAGAAACCAAACGCCACCACCAATCAATAGAGCCATAGCGATGCTCGCTGGATTCAGAGGAACATTGCCTCGAACAATACCAACCAATGTCAACAATATACCCACCAGCCCAAAACCTATACCGATTTTTATAGGAAACGATAACATCTGAAACATAGGCGTATTTTCTATGATAATCTGAACTTTGATTAGACATTTCTACCATTCTAACATATTCTGACTTAACTTTATGAATGCACAGGGAGCCAACCTCTCTATGAGCCTTTCTCCATAAAGTCTCCATAACCTCTGCCAGGATCATCCACAATCATCAATTACCATATTCTTGCCAAGGAAAGATTGTCCTGTCCCTAATTCAGGAATCAGGGTCCAACGACTTTGCTGAGTAAGTATATAGCAAATGGGGGTGGTTCATTTTAGCTGGATAGATAGGTTTACACTTTTAGAAACAGAAAGAACGTTTATATTCTCTGATTTCGCCGGTTCTCAGAGAGAAAACGGTCTCATATAGATTTTTGTCTATATATCAAGGGGTGGTTCATTTTAGCTGGATAGATAGGTTTACACTTTTAGAAACAGAAAGAACGTTTATATTCTCTGATTTCGCCGGTTCTCAGAGAGAAAACGGTCTCATATAGATTTTTGTCTATATATCAAAAGTGTAAACCTAATTTTGAACCACCCCAGCAAATGCTCCCTAATCCGATACTCTAGTCGAGTGCCGCAAAGACAGATATGAGTGATTGCTGAAAACTGTAATGAATCAAATCTCCTCCTCGTTATAGATTGAGTACTGATCTAGCAAAATCCAACAAATTAACTTGTGTCAACCGAATTTGCTTATGCAACATATATTTTTCGTCGTTTGAGGAAACCCTGTGGAAGTAAATACACTGTCAGAAGCCGAAACAATCCGTCTAGCCCAACATGGCAATCAAGATGCATTCGGAACGCTATACCAGCGACATCTAGATGCGATCTATCGGTATGTCCACAAACGCGTTGGGCAAATAGACGAAGCAGAAAATTTGACGCAAATTGTATTCGTAAAGGCATGGCAAGCACTGGAACGCTACCAACCATCGACTGCACCCTTTCGCGCCTGGCTCTACCGAATTGCCCGCAATGCTGTTGTCGACTATTATCGTAGCCAAAAAGAGACTCTCCTATGGGAAGACCTTACCTTGATTTCCGATGGGCATGAAACACCTGATGAGCTACTTCTGTCTGACGAACGTTCTGAACTTGTTAGAAAAGCAATGACTCAATTGAAGCCTTCCTATCAGGAAGTGCTAACTCATCGTTTTCTCGACAGCATGGATTACCCAGAAACGGCCCAGAAATTGGGGCGCAAAGTCAACGCTGTGCGCGTCTTACAACATCGCGCGCTTCAGGCATTGCAGAAGGTACTTGTGCAACAGCCGATCTCCTGGAGTATCATTGGCCTGTTGATCATTGCACTGGGGTTGGGACGAGGTGTTGTCATTGCCGCAGACGATGCTTTGCCAGGCGACAGTGTATATCCCGTCAAAACTGCGCTCGAAGACATGTGGCTTCTGATAGCTGATGATACATCCGATATTGCATTGCTATCCCAGTACAGCGATGAGCGCGTCCAAGAAATTGATGGATTGATTGCTAATGACCGGTTTGCTGATATTCCGCTCGCAATAGACAGATTTATTGGGCAAGTAGAAAACGCAGCACAGATCCTTGCAGATGTTGACATCCAGGATAGTGCCAAAGCGAGCCGCTTGACCGACCAACTGAGCAAAGTATTTACAGAGCAGTCACGTAAATTGAACGCTGTGAACATTAAAACCGGTACCGAAGAATCTTCTGATATCCTCGTATCTATTCAGGCCGCGGTCGATGCCATTAAACGAATGCAACACTCTATTGATGAACTTACACCAGAAAACTCGCCTCCAAAGGATTCGATGAATGACGAGCCAGTTGATTCTGCTGGAAGTCAGCTTGATTCTATACCAAATCATGGAAAGGAAACAAGCCATGACCTGAAAGTTCAGCAGCTGATTCATTCAAATGCACAACCGACAGCTACACGCATCGCAACTCCCCTGAGCACTTCGGAAACCAGTGTCAATTCAACTGATGATGAATCGGCATCGCTGGAAGAACAGATGCACCTTGAAACTGCTCCGGCAAAAGCGAAATCGATCGGGCATATTGATGGACCACAGTTGGTGGTGGGTGCAACTAATTTCTCAAAAAGGCGACCAATCAAGCGACACAAAGACGCAAGCGAAGATGAACAGCAACCGTCACTAAGTGTGACGAACGCAGCGATATCCAATCATGAAACACAACCCCGAACGGAACAGCGAGCATTCAAGAGGGAGAGCAGACAGGGAAACCAATTGACGCTTCGTGTGATAGATAATTCCATGTTACGTCCACCTGCTCGCATCGTTCCTGCGTTACCAAGGCGAAAGGGTATGCTTCTTGAAGGTAGTACGCATACATCGCGGGATGAGAATAAACGCCGAGAAAAACCACACAGTTCTCAACATCAGCAACAAAGCGATCAACTTTTACAACATGCACAAATATCTAATATTCAGAATCCGATCAATACATCGAGTCGAAATCAGCAAACTGTGTCGGAAGACAATCGAGAAAGCCAGCGACATCATCGGGTGCAGGAACACCTCCCCTCCCAGAAAAATGCTAAAGCAACACGGCTGACACAGAACAACAATATGGTTGACCGGTCTTCTCATACTCATTCAGCATCATTAGATCCCAACAATCATGCACGGACCAAGTCCGAGCAGACCAGTGGTGTACAGACGGAGCGGACCCGTTCTGTTGCCCAGCCAATTGACTCTCAGCAAAAAAATCATCCAGATAGATCTGAGTCGCCCTCACCTAAAACACAGGTTCATGAAACCCATCAGGAGAATAAGCGGAACTCTATCAACCAGACGCATAAGACGGGTGACTTAACAAAATCAGATGATGAAAAGTCAGAAGGCAATCGAACAGAGAGGGACCAGTCCGCCCGGGAACGGTCCGGTTTGGAAAAATCCTCTGATGAATCCGCTACAAAAGCCCACAAGGACAGCAAGGGACCGAAAAAGGAGTCACGAAAACCTCATGAATGATTACCTCGTCGCTGTCAATACCGAATCTCAACCTTATGCCCGCTCTCGGCACTTTCGATAGCCGACAGGACCATCGCTAAGCTTTTCACATTATCGGTGCAGATTGTTTGCGGTGTCGTGCCCGCTTTTAGACTCTCAATAAACTCATTGATGACGCCCGAGTGACTGAGGTGCTTCAAGTCAGGTATTGTGGGCAAATCAACGGCCACCGTTTCACGGAAGAAACCTTCCGTGCTTGTAACCGTTGTCGCCTCAACTTTGTCTTCTCCATCCCAAAGTGCCGTGCCCTTTTGACCGATGGCGCGCCAATCGCAGGCCCATGCGGTTGGTGCTCCCTCTGCACACCAACTGCCACGATAATTAAATATGACCCCATCGCTCATCTCAAAGATACACATGGCAGATGCACCGTGGGAATACCAAGAACCTGCTGGATTCCACTCATGGCAATACACACTGATCGGATCTGTGCCTGAGATAAAACGGGCCTGATCAAATGAATGAATGGCCATGTCTAGAAGGAGGACATGCTCCATCTCGTCTCGAAAGCCGCCAAAGTGAGGCCCTAGATAAAAATCTGCATTCAGAGTTGTCAATGCACCAATTGCGCCAGATTCGATTGCATTGCGATAGCGAACGATCCCATTGAGATAACGCCGATTTTGGATAACAGCATAGACTTTTCCACTTGCTTTGGCTGCCTGAATCATGCTGCGTGCCTCATCCATGGAAGGAGCCAACGGCTTTTCGCCCAGCACATGGCAGCCTCGGCTGAGCGCTTCGATTGTGATGGCGGGATGCGCCTCTGGGATTGTACAGTCAAAGACTACATCAGGAGTCGTTTCCTCAATCATTGGGCCTAAGTCGCTGCCAATTTTAGCCTCATGGAGACCGAATTCTTCCTGTCGGGTCTGAGCGCTTTCGGGAAAAAGGTCGACCATACCGACGAATTCTAGATCTGGATGTGTAGCTGCATAGTTGAGCCACGCCCGGCTAATGCCGCCACAGCCAGCTAATACAACCTTGATTGGTGGGGTCAAAATACTCATTGTGGTTCCTCGAAGATCGATGTAAACAAAGTCAGGTCATTCAAAACAAAATACTTAGCGGCGTTGAATAAGTGCAGCGTAAACAAAGTATTTTAGAAATAGAAACCTTGTTTTTCACATCCCAGGGATTCTGGCAGAGCATCTGTTCAAACACCTGGTTTCTAAAGACTTTCTAGACTTTGCTTATAGCGCGGATTGTATTTAGTTGATTGAATTGGGGGTAAGAATGAAGAAATAGTACCATAGACACCTGCGATCACTATATTTTGATAGAACTAGCGATCTTCTGTGTCATCTACCTCTCTCACTTCATCTAACGCTCCATATCTCACTAACTCTGGCGAAAGCGAAGCCGTTGCCAACACGACCATGATCGTGCCAATTCCACCGCTGACCACCGAAACAATCGGTCCAAACCAGTGGGCAACGACCCCAGATTCAAAACCGCCAAGTTCGTTGGACGCCGTGACAAAGACACTGGTGACGGCAGAGACGCGTCCACGCATCCGATCTGGTGTAAGCAGCTGCATCAGAGTATGGCGGACGACCATGCTGATATTGTCAAACGCTCCCGTGAGGAAAAGCATTCCCCAAGAGAGCCAAAAACTGCGGGAAACACCGAATACAATGGTTGCTGCCCCAAAGGCCGCAACTGCGAGCAGCAACGCACGTCCAGCCTGTTTTAGCGGTGGTAAATAAGTCAATGTCAGCACCATGCAGAGTGCGCCCACAGCGGGCGCCGCCTGGAGCCAACCAAATTCCGTTGGCCCGACAAGCAGAATGTCCTTGGCATAAATCGGTAGAAGATAAACGGCACCACCTAGCAAAACGGCGAACATATCAAGTGAGATGATCGTCAAAATGATGCGGGTGCGCCAAACAAAACGGAGACCGCCCAGCACGGTGCGTAAGGAAGCTGGTTCAGAGTGGGCTACATATTCACTCAGCTTTAGACGGGTGAGCAGAAGCAGAAAGATCACAGAACTGAGGGCGCTGACCATGTAAGTTGCTGGCAAACTAATGGCCAGAATGGTGCCTCCAATTGCGGGACCGACAACCGACGTAATCTGCATCAGAAGGTGTTTTAAAAGTATTGGGCAAGAGAATTAAAGAGCGAGAGCCGGGTCGTTGCTGAGGCGACGGAGCATGATATGGACCATAGCGGCATAAATCATGGCTTCGCTGTTGCGAGGCAAGACTTCATAGTCCTTGCTAAGCCGCCGATAGTTGCCGAGCCAAGCAAAGGTGCGCTCAACGACCCATCGACGGGGCAAGAGGACAAAGCCTTGAGCGTCATCAGAACGCGTGACGACTTGGAAAAGCCAACCAGCAAGGTTGAAGACCCAGTCGATCATGGGTTGACCGGAGTAACCGCCATCGGCCCAGATGAGAGCGAGTTGTTGGAAGCCCTTCTGCTTGAGACGCTTCAGGAGAGATTTGGCTCCATCTCGCTCTTGAATGCTAGCTTTGTGGACATGAACAAGGAGGAGCAAGCCCATGACGTCAACCAGAATGTGACGCTTGCGTCCGGTGACCTTCTTGGCGCTGTCATAGCCTCGTTCACCCGCAACCGAAGTCGTTTTGACACTTTGGCTATCCAGGATGGCAGCACTCGGTTCGGTTTCTCGTCCAGCCAGGATGCGGACCGCTTCCCGCAAGGCATCATTCATCTTTTCCCAGATGCCTGCCTTGCTCCAGCGGTTGAAGTAGCCATAGACCGTCGACCAGGGCGGCAGGTCGTGTGGTATCATGCGCCAGGCGTTGCCCCCTCGCAGCACATAGAAGATGCCATTAATCACCTCTCGCATATCGACGTCTCGGGGACGTCCGCCCGTCTTGGCTGGTGGAATCAGTGGCTCTATTATCTGCCACTCTATCTCGTTCATATCTGTACTGTAGGCTTCTCGACTCATTTTCTCTCCTCATTCTTCTTTTTTTCAGCTACGGCAAAAGTCGGGTACAAAAAATGACCATAAGGGGTGAAATCCTAGAGCAGCCCTCTGTTTGCATGAAAAATTTGTACCCGACTTTTGCTGCTACTGTTTTTTTTCGTTTGAGGAGTTTATTTTACTTAGCCTGTCTGGAAGTCTCATTCCTTTTCAGATCTTTTAATACACCTTCTCAGGCTAATGTTCCAAGTGACCGCATTAGAAAAATCTTGACTTGGGACCAAACGTGGGACCAGGGCGACGCGTGCCGGACGTCCCAAAGTGACTGCTGTGGCATCGAGTAATAGCAGCAGATACATCAGATTCACCGGTCCAGTTGTGGCAGAAAGAAGCGCCAGTGCCACTGAGGTGACGGTCATGCCTGCGAGGCTATAGATGACCAATTTGCGGCGGCTGAAACGATCGGCCAGATAACCCGCTGGAATGACCAACAACATCGCCGGTGCAGCTTGTATCAAACCCACAAATCCCAGAGCTAATGGTTCGTTGGTTCTTTCATAGATTTCCCAACCAATGGCAACGCTTTGGGCGCGCGTGCCCAACATCGCGAAAAACCAGCCGATGATATAGTATCGATAATTTGCATGGCGAAAGGCTGCGTAGGGATCATGTCGTTTTGATTTAGTTGATGTCATCTGTGAGTGAACAATGTGTGATTGAGGTGTGAAAGTTTGGGTGTAAACAGATGGGCAAAGGCGCATCGACGGGCAATTATACACTAGAGGTGACGATTTAGGTGTATATAAAGATCGAGGATTTTCTCTAGAGCGGGAGTGAATTTGATACAAATAGCCCAAATGTCAGCGGCTCCTCGAAAATGTGCGTGACGATCTGAAAGTTCATGCGTTTTCTGTTATAATACACAAACTATAACCAGACAATCCATCATACGGATTCCCTATAGTACGGCTGATTATTGACGCATCCCTACCGACAACTCCTATTATGTTGACAAAACGCGCTTTCTTCCGCTGATCGAAGAAGCACCTTACTATCTGTTTTTTATTCGGCCTCGGCGATTTGGCAAAACGCTCAATAACCAATCAACTTTACTTTCTGGTAAAGGCTTGAGTGACAAAGGGCAAACCGAAAGGGGCGGAAAAAAGAATCCACCCTGAAAAAACGGGATAAAATGTAAAAATAGTGCTCGGCTAGTTTAAGCAGCGGCATTGAGGCGGCGATGAGCGAGAACGCCTTTAGGTAAATGGTGTGAAACCGAGGCCTTTTTCCGAAAGTCAGGGTCGAGTTGGTCGGGAGTTGGAAAAAGAGCACTCGAGAGAACGCGGCGCAGCCTGCCGGGAGTGGCTTGAGGCTCGATCCCAGTAGCCAGTCGGTATGGGAGGAAGAGAAGCGGCTAAATGGGAAAGAAGATTGCCAGCCAGCAGCCCCAGTTCAGGTAAGCGGAAGCAAGCCTCATCGGCATGAACAAATTGACGATGTAAGCCAATCATCTGCTTGGAAGCCAAGGGGGGATGTTCAACAGGCCAGCGCTCCAGAGAGAAAAGATAAATGGTTTCAGCTTGTAAAGCCATGACGGTCGCCAGAACCAAAGGTGTGTGATAAGCAGGATCCTGAAAGACGTAAATCGAATAGGTGCGGTTGGCTGTATCCACCTTGGTTGTCCTGGGGACGAGATTGTGCCATGCTTGATAGCGAATCAGGCGACCACTATAGACAAATTGACCAAACGAGTCTGGAGTTGTGGCCTCGAGTCGCTTTCCCTATAGCATCGAGAGAGCGGACGCACAATATCACCATATTCGGGTGGTCTGCCTTTTTCCTTACGTTCGGGTAACTCATTGCGGCGCGCTGTGCAGTTAATCGCTTCCCGAAGGACAAATCGGTCGACGTCGCTTTCTAGCATTTCTCTGATTGTAAACCCGGCATCGACCACCGCCACTTCGTCTGACTCCAGTGATTTCTTCGTCTCTTTCAGCAGCTTTTTCCGAAACTCACTTTCCTTTGTGCCTACCTCGCATCTCATGATTGCCTTGAGCAGTGGCACTCGTTTCCCGCCTATCTCCCCCGAGCTTATCATCACTCCAAAGATGAGCGGGCAATGCCCGACGAGCCGTTGAGTTATAGAGTCGGTTCACTTTCCTTGCCGCTTCGGTCGCCAGAACCCTGTGATATCTATGCTTTTCACTCGGTATCCTTCTAACTTTTTTGCCTCCCATTCCCTTTCCACTCCACTTCTTCTTGCCACGATGAGAGCAGGCTTGCAATATCCCATGATCCATATCGAAAGCTCCACCAGCTTCGCCGGAGCTCCTCATCTTCAAACCCGCTTTCACTCAATCCACTATGGATTGCTCCTCGACTTTTCAGAAACGACCCATTCATCATCGCCCACATCAGACGCATTACATTTACGTTTGTTCCCACCGGCGTTACTTGCAATACATTCATCAGTACTGCTATAGTTATTTCTGGCGCGGTTAGCATTCCTTCCTCCTTTTTGGGTTCTCTACCTTTAGGATGAAACGCTAACCGCTTTTTGTCACATTTCTCACCTCATCTCTTTTCTTTTACCAGAAAGTAAAGATCAAAACAAATGAGGAAACAATGTCAATCCAGCTAACTCCCCAAGAACTAAATGCCTATCAACGTGATGGTTACATTGTTGTGGAGGATCTTGTCTCGCAAGAGGATGTAGATGCGTTGAGGATGTAGATGCGTTGGGTGCACGCCTGCGTGAATATACACACGGAGATCGACCACGCGGTGACCTACGCATTCAAGTCGAACCCCGCGTACAGCGCGGTGAACTCATTGTGGATCACCCTGGCGATGGAATCCGCAAGATCGACCAACTCGTGCAAGAGGATGATCTCTTCCGCCAGTTGGGGTTGCACGAGAATATTCTGAGTGTGTTGACCCAAATTCTCGGGCCCGATATCAAAATGTTTCGCAATGCGCTCCTGCTCAAACCTCCAGAGGTTGGCTCCGCCAAGGGTATGCATCAAGATTCACCCTATTGGCCCATTGAACCGATGGAGCTTTGCTCCTGTTGGTTTCCACTCGATGATGCAACGCTTGAGAATGGTTGTATGGCTGCTATCCCTGGTGGACACAAGAAAGGGGCACTGCCCCACGTAACCGTCACCGATGATTTTGTGGTTGATGAGGCATATTATGATCCTGGTGAGATGGTGATGATTCCTATGAAGGCTGGCAGCGGTCTCTTTTTTCATTCACTCCTGCCTCACTATACTGCTCCAAATCGTTCCCAGAAGTGGCGACGCGCCATTGCGCTTTCGTACATGTCCGCCCAATCAACCTATACAGGTGACGGAAAGGGGCCTGAATATTTTCATATTCAAGGGAAGACCTACCCCCGCTGTGTTCGCTAAATATGGTGAATGAACAATAATGAGGCAATTGATCAAAAGTAATATAGCGCGATCGACATTTTGAGAGATTAGAATCACGATTCGCAGGTCCTGCCTCCGGCGGGACAAGCATCAAGTTTCCTACCTATTCCAAGTAATGATTCAGGATTCTTGGTGTTCGTCACTTCAGAGAAGTGACCTACGATTGACTTGGTGCTAAATATGGTGAAGGATCGATAATGTGGCAAGAGTAATCGATTCCAAGGAGCGAAGGAAATCATAACATGGCAGAATCCACACAACATTTGCTCGTCTTCGTTACAGCCTGCGTGAGTGGCGAACAGGGAGCCATCCATAGCTATCAGTTAGACATAGAAACAGGCAGTCTGAAACCGCTATCTCGTACAATTGACGTGGGAAATCCCTTCTATCTTGCTTTCTCACCAGACCGACGGTTTCTTTATTCTATCCACGAGCCGGGTGAATTTGGCGTTGGAGACAATGGACAAGTGGCGGCCTACGAAGTCACGGGCGAGAATGGAGAGCTGACCTTGCTGAATCGGATGCCGACACAAGGCAGTGCCGCCTGTTATCTCACCGTCGATGCAACAGGGCAGACCTTGTTGGCCGCAAACTACCAGAACGGGACAGTGCTCTCCTATCCAATTTATGCGGACGGAACGCTTGGGCATGCCGTATCATTCATGACCCACACAGGTTCCAGCATAAATCCGGCGCGCCAACAGGAACCCCATGCCCACTGCATTGTGATCAGCCCGGATAACCGATATGCTTACGTTGCGGATCTTGGTATTGACAAGAGCGTCAATTACGGACTGAATGCAGCGGCATCAACGTTATCGCCCAATCGACAACCATTTATTCGGACACATCCAGGAGCGGGACCGCTCCACTTTTCCTTTCATCCCCAACAACCATTTGCATATGTGATCAACGAATTGGATAGTACCATCACGATGTTCGACTACGAACCGGAATCGGGCACTCTTCTGGAGCAACAGACCATTTCGACTTTGCCTGATGGCTTTGACGGAACATCTCATTGTGCTGATTTGAAGATTACCCCCGATGGACACTTTCTGTATGGCACCAATCGGGGTCATGACAGCATTGCCGCTTATGCAATTGCTGATGATGGTCACCTAGCGCTCATTGACATCACACCAAGCGGTGCAGAACAACCCCAAAATTTGGCCATTACTCCCGACGGGAGACTGCTATTCTGTGCCAACATGGCAGGCGATCGTGTTACTCTCTTTCATATCGATATCCAGACCGGGCAGATTTTACCGACCGCTAAGCCAATATCAATCTCGAAGCCATCATGTATCATGATTAGATAAGAGAGTTGTTCCGAAATAAGCAGGCAGAGCATTCCGGGAATAGACCAAACAAACTCTCTCGACCGCAACAACTCCTGGTCCATTCCCGGAATGCGGTCATCGATGTTCATATCGTTATTTCGGAACAACTCTAAAGATTTGGACTCAATCGAGTCTCATAAGGTGGACAAGAACAATCAAACGATAAAGCGATTGATGGGATTGGAGAAGAGCCAAAGTCGAGTCCAACTGGCATAACCATTTTGGCTAACCTCCATCATCATATATAATCTAATCCATCACCTCGTTGCACCGAATCTATCTAAAGCCCGTATCAACAAGTGAAGGCGTGATTTCTGATGATGACGCAGAACGACTCGAAGACTGAACGTCCCAGGTTCACTGGTGTGAGCTTGTACAATCACGCGGATGGCCATCTCTCGTTTTGGCATCCCCTTGAATGGCGTCTGCAGGAACTCGATGCGCCGTGTCCAACCGTTACCTTGCAGCCTGATCCAGCCATTGCCGCCACGAATGTGACAATTGAAGTCAAAGATCTGCAAGCCCCCTTGGCACCTGAAGAACGAACTTTGGTGGAAGAAGGCATTAAAGCGGGTCTGAATGAACTCGACGATATCGAAATTGAAGAGTGGCGTCTACTGGATGCCAAAACCATTGGTGAGTGGGGACTGGAATGGATTTGCTATTTTACAAATGAGGGACAGCGTCGTAAACGTCGGGCCAGAGTCTTCGTTAGTAACCAATATCTCTACTCAGTCATCTGTCAAGGCGCAACAGAGGCTGAATATGCCTATTGGCAAGGGATGTTTGAATTTGTGATGTTAACTGTCGGCACAAATGCATTTTCGGTATCGAATTGGAGTGAGCAACAAGATTGGAGTGAGCTTACTGAATAAAAAGGAACAAAATCGATTCAACAGGATCTCAAGGTATTGAAGAAGAGACAGACAATCCTTCAATCTCTTCATTTCCTTCATCTTTACTTTCTGGTAAAAGAAAAGAGATGAGGTGAGAAATGTGACAAAAAGCGGTTAGCAGTTCATCCTAAAGGTAGAGAAACCAAAAAGGAGGAAGGAATGCTAATCGCGCCAGAAATAACTATAGCAGTACTGATGAATGTATTGCAAGTAACGCCGATGGGAACAAACGTAAATGTAATGCGTCTGATGTGGGCAATGCTGAATGGGTCGTTTCTGAAAAGTCGAGGAGCAATCCATAGCGCATTGAAAGAAAGCGGGTTTGAAGATGAGGAGATCCGGCGAAGCTGGTGGAGCTTTCGATATGGATCATGGGATATCACAAGTCTGCTGGGGTCGTGGAAAGGGGAATGGGAGGCAAAAAAGTTAGAAGGGTACCGAGTGAAAAGCATAGATATCACAGGGTTCTGGCGACCGAAGCTGCAAGGGAAAGTGAGTTTCGGAAAAAGCTGCTGACAGAGACGAAGAAATCACTGGAGTCAGACGAAGTGGCGGTGGTCGATGCCGGGTTTACAATCAGAGAAATGCTAGAAAGCGGCATAGACCGATTTGTCCTGCGGGAAGCCATTAACTGCACAGTGCGCCGCAATGAGTTCCCCAAACGCAAAGAAAAAGGCAGACCACCTGAATATGGTGATATTGTGCGACCGCTCTCTCGCAGCTATAAGGGAAAGCGACTCGAGGCTACAACTCCGGACTCGTCTGGTCGCTTTCTCTATAGTGGTCGCCTGATTTGCTATCAAGCATGGCACAATCTCGTCCCCAGAACAACCAAGGTGGATACAGCCAACCGTACCTACTCGATTTACGTCATTCAGGATCCGGCCTACAACACACCTTTGGTTTTGGCGACCGTTATGACTTTGCAGCCTGAAACCATTTATCTTGTCTACCTGGAACGCTGGCCTGTTGAACCTCCCCCCTTGGCTTCCAAGCAGATGATTGGCTTACATCGTCAATTTGTTCATGCCGATGAGGCTTGTTTCCGCTTACCTGAACTGGGGCTGCTGGCTGGCAATCTTCTTTCCCATTTAGCCGCTTCTCTTCCTCCCATACCGACTGGCTACTGGGCTCGAGAGCCTCAAGCCACTCCCGGCAGGCTGCGCCGTGTTCTCTCGAGTGCTCTTTTTCCAACTCCTGACCAACTCGACCCTGACTTTCGGAAAAAGGCCTCGGTTTCACACCATTTCCCTAAAGGCGTTCTCGCTCATCGCCGCCTCAATGCCGCTGCTTAAACTAGCCGAGCACTATTTTTACATTTTATCCCGTTTTTTCAGGGTGGATTCTTTTTTCCGCCCCTTTCGGTTTGCCCTTTGTCACTCAAGCCTTTACCAGAAAGTAAAGTTCATGGTAAAAAAGGAAATGGGGTATTTTGTCAACCCCTTGAGATCCGATTGAGCCCGGAATACTTCAATGGTATTTAGGGGTGGTTCAGAATTAGGTTTACACTTTTGATACATAGATAAAAATCTATATGAGGTCATTTTCTGCCTGAGCATGGCTCAAAGTAGAAAATATAAACATCTTTTCTCTTTGCAAAAATGGGGTGGTTCATTTTAGCTGGATAGATAGGTTTACACTTTTAGAAACAGAAAGAACGTTTATATTCTCTGATTTCGCCGGTTCTCAGAGAGAAAACGGTCTCATATAGATTTTTGTCTATATATCAAAAGTGTAAACCTAATTTTGAACCACCCCGCAAAAATGTAAACCTAATTGTCCGCCTAAAATGAACCACCCCGGTATTTACTGTCTTATTGGCACCAATCAACTACAAAGGAGGAAACCAGTGTCAATGAAAAATGAGTTAGATCGACGTTCGTTTTTGAAATTAACTGCCTTTGCAACCGCAGCAACCCTGGCAACCGCTTGCGGTGCAGCCGAACCGGCGAGTGGTGGAGAAGACACGGCTTCGTCCGACAGCGGCCAAACGTCCACAACGGCTCAAGTTCCAGCTGGCCCGCCATCTGAATATAGCGAATCACCTCTGCTGGCCGAGCGTGTGGCGGCTGGAGAATTACCGTCTGTTGATGAGCGTCTTCCGGCAAACCCCGTCGTCATTGAGCCGCTTGAAGAGATCGGGCAATATGGCGGCACCACCAATGTAGCAATTGGCAACCCCAATCATCTCTTTGGTGATCCACAAGCCGTCATGGGGACGGAACTGATCCTGCGCATTGCGCCCGATTTTTCATCCATCACGAGCGGTTTGGCGGAAAGCTGGGAGTTTAATGATGATTCGACTGAACAGATTCTTCATCTGCGTCAAGGACTAAAATGGTCGGATGGCGCACCATTTACGGCCGATGATTTCGTGTTTGCTTGGGAAGAGCTTTGGGGCAATGAAGAATTTGCGCCTGGTGGTCCCCCTGGCAACTGGACAACAACTGAGGATGGCGAGAAAACGCCTTTGACCATGGAGAAGATTGACGACTTCACCATCAAGCTATCCTTCGCTAGACCCTATCCCCTGATCGTGCTCCATCAAACCTTCTACGCCGGATCGCAAGGTGGTCTCTGGACGCCAGCCCATTATGTCAAACAATTCCATCCTGCCCATGCTGATGCCGATGAATTGACGAGCATGATTGAAGAGGCAGGCTTTGAGGATTGGACGCAACTGCTCAAGGATCGCGCCCGCGTCGGCTCCACGATTCCAGCACAGATTGGTCTGCCTGGCATGACGGCCTTCATTCGCACTGATGACGCGCCCGACCATCACACTTATGAGCGCAACCCCTACTACTGGAAGGTTGATACGGCGGGGAACCAGTTGCCCTACATTGACCATACCATTGTCCATATTATTACTGACCGCGAAGTATCGAATGCCAAATTGATTGCAGGTGAATTGGAGTTTGCGGGTCGTCAGGCAGAGCTGAAGAATATGGAACTGTATCAGCAGAGCCTGGAGTCGGCAGAATTAAAGATCAAGATGTGGAAATCAACCTTCCCCGGTAGAACCGTCATCGTGCCGAATCTGACCCACAAAGATCCGCAAGTGCGGGCGTTCTTCCAAAATAAGGATGTGCGTCATGCTCTTTCCGTGGCCATTGACCGCGATGAAATCAATAATGTGGTCTATTTTGGTCTCGGCGAGCCACGGCAATGGGCCGCCTGGCCGGAATCGAAATATTATCGAGAGGGCGATGAGGCACACTGGGCTGAGTTCGACCAGGACATGGCCAATGAGCTACTTGATCAAGCAGGTTATGATCAAAAAGATGACGACGGCTTCCGCCTCTTCCCAGATGGTTCGCGCGTGAGCTGGATCATTCAACTGGATACGGAACAGGAAGACATTATTCAGGTATTTGAATTAGTTGCCGATCAATGGCGCGATGTTGGCCTGGACGCGCAGCTTAAGCCCATCAATCGTTCTTTGCTAAATGAACTGGTTGCTGCCAACGATGTCGGTATGTCCGGCTGGGAGGGCGATATTTCCGACATCACTTGGGTGTGGTGTTCCCGGCTCAACCATCCGGCTCACTGCAATGTCAAATGGGGTCGCGCTTGGGAATTGTGGCTGAATGGCGACGTCGAAAACGAAATTGCCGAGGAGCCGCCCGAGGAGATTCAGTGGGTGGGCCAAAGCTGGCAGGATATGATCAACGCCGTGACCGAAGAAGAACACATCCGCATCGCCCGCGAGCTGTGGGATTGGTTCTATGACTATTTACCAGGCTTTGGTACGGTTGGCATTCCAAAGCCGGTCGTCATGAAGAAGAATCTGACAAACTTCCCTGATGATGGTGTCTGGGGTTTCTCTGTGATTCGTGCGGTCCCGGTGCATCCGGAACAGTTCTTCTATAAGCAGAGATAGAGATGAGAAAATGACTAGATGAATGAGATGACTAGATGATTGGTTATTCATCTAGTCATCTCATTCATCTTATTCATCCCCTCATCCTATCATCTTCTCATCTTATGCAACCATACAAACAAGATGCGCACATACATCATCCGCCGTATCTTACAATTTATCCCGACTTTGTTCCTCATCTCTATCGTCAGTTTTGCCATCATCCAACTGCCGCCGGGCGACTATTTGACCACCTATTTGGCAAATTTGCGTGCGGCTGGCGAAGATCTCACTGAAGCCGAAATTATTGCGTTAGAGGCCTACTATGGCCTTGATCAACCGGTCTATGTTCAGTATTTCAAATGGATCACTAATTTCTTGCAAGGCGACATGGGGCAGTCTTTTTATTGGGATCGACCAGTCTCCAAACTGATTGGCGAACGGATCATGTTGACAATGATCATGTCATTTTTAACGTTGGTCTTTGTTTATATCGTTGCAATTCCAATTGGCGTCTTTTCGGCTGTCAGGCAATATAGTGCCGCCGACTATTTTTTCACTTTCTTGGGGTTTATTGGACTTGCAACACCCAACTTTCTGCTGGCTCTTATATTCATGTATATTGGCATCAAATATTTTGGTGCGAGCGCAGGCGGGCTTTTCTCCCCCGAGTATATGGATGCACCCTGGAGCATTGGCAAGATTTGGGATATGCTCCAACACATGGTGCTGCCGATTGTGATTGTTGGTACGGCGGGAACAGCGGGTATCATTCGTGTCATGCGGGCCACAACACTGGATGAATTAGGTCGACCCTACGTGGAAACAGCTCGGTCGAAAGGTCTGAAAGAATCAAGATTAACCATCAAATATCCGGTGCGTGTTGCGCTTAATCCCATCTTAATACTACTGTGCATCAAGTAAAGGCTCGATAATGTTCGATTTTTGCACAAGATAATGCGAGCGTTTAGCGGAAGCAAGACGACGTTGCTTGTAGCGAAGGCGCTCGATAGTCTCAGCGAGTGTCAAGACAGGTTTAGGCAGAACGGCATGGAGAAGTTCAACAACCTGTGGCAAAGTGAGAGCGGGGGCATCATATTTGAGGAAAAACTGAGAACGAGCCAAGAAACCAAAGGCCAAAATGACTAAGGTCATATGATGATGCCAACCGAGCCAACTGCGAGTTTCATATTCGTTGAGTCCGAGAAACTGCTTGGCTTGTTCAAAAATGGTTTCAATGGGCCAACGCAAAGCAGAAACAGTGGCGAAGTCATCCAAGGAAGTCTCAAGGGGTGCATTGGAGAGAAAGTATTGCAGAGAGCAATCGGGATTGCGGCGGACGATGAGCCAGAGAGCAGAACCGGGGAGCCCATTGCGGACAGAGACAATGCGGCGACAAGCAATGGAAGCAACGATGAAGCCCTTGGAGCCCTCTTTGAGAACATGCTGTTGCCACTCATGCTCCTGGAAGGTGTCAGCGAGTTGAGCAACGGTGAGAGGCGTAGGTTCACCAGGCCGGACGCGGAGCTTGGAAGCTTTGCGCCCGCGTCCAGATGATGCGGGCAGATAGGTCTGGGGGGCTGGAGGTCCAGACACGAGTCTCTTTGGGCACTTCAGCAAAGTAGCTGTAAGCGGTTTGGCCATCAATGCAGTCAAGCAGATGAGTATCTTTGCCAAAGGCTTCATCCATAGTGATCCAGCGGATGGGCAACGCACCCAGGGCGTGCGTCTGCTCAATCATGGACCAAGCCAATTCATTTTTTGTTTGGAAGGTCAGGTCAGTGGGAAGACCGGTTTTGTACCGCTTCTCTGCATACTCATCACTAAACCATTCTTGGGGGATATACAACCGACAGTTCAGTAAGGTATAGCCATGAGAGCTATTATATCCCAGGAAGACTCCGGCTTGACAGTTGGCGATCTTGCCCAGTTCGCCACACCGCTGCCGCTTGACGCCCACTGACTCTTCTCCTTGCTTGGGAATGTCGCTCCCATCCAGGAGTAAGACGCCATTTGCGTCTCCCAACAACTCACCTGTCTGTCGAGTATGTTCCGCCAGCATCGCTTCACCGCTCCAGCGGCTCTGACCCACAAAGCTTTGCAGGGGGGCGTACACCCGATTCTCCTACTGTCGCCAGCGCGATGTTCTCGGCCGATTTGCGTTTGATTTCGGGGTCTAACAAGCCTCGCATGTAGTGGTACGCATGCTCTCTCTCTGAGCCACATGGCTGAAGTATGGACTATATATGGCATGATACTCCTGGAGTTGGTCGGCCAGTGCCGCCAGTTGCTCTTCTGTCAGTTCCAGCAGCGGCGGGCTTTCCAGTTGGCTGTAGTCATATTGATTGACTGCTTGAGCAAGTTTCATCTTGATTTCCTTTCATCGAAGACTGCTTCATTTTATTGGCTCTTCAGTCTATCTCATTTTTCCTTTGCATTCTGTTTGCGTTTTGTTAGCAATATGCCCAGAAATATAACGAATTTCCTTTGTGTTTCACAATATATTGCTGCACAGTAGTATTAAGCACCATTGGCTGGCAATTGCCGCAGATTGTTTCGGGTACAGTCTTGGTTGCACTGGTTCTCAATCTTCCAACGACGGGGCCTTTGCTTTGGTCTGCACTAACGTCACAAGATATGTATTTGGCGGCCAGTTTTATCATGATTCTCAGCGCATTGACTCTACTTGGCACATTGATCTCAGACATTCTGCTTGCTTGGGTTGACCCGCGCATTCGGTATGGGGAGTTAGAATAAGTATGGCTGAACTTGCCAGCAACGTCGGTAAAGGCAACAATCCCGACGTCTTTGACCCGATCAGTCGGGATATTGACGACGCTGCGGAAATGACGACCGAGCTGCTGACCCCGCGTCAGTTGGTCTTGATCCGCTTTCAGAAAAATAAACTGGCCGTTATTGGATTGTTTGTGCTCATTCTATTTTATCTACTGGCCCTCTTTGCTCAATTCGTCGCTCCATATGAGCCCCTCCATCGCTTTAGTAATCATCTCTATATGCCACCACGAAGCATCTATTTTCGAGATGATGATGGCAACTGGCAACGACCCTTTGTCTATGCAGTTGAGCTGAAGACCAACAAAGAGACCTACACCCATGAGTTTATCGAAGATCGCGGCACGAAATACCCAATCCGCTTTTTTGTCCATGGTGATGAATACAAACTTTGGGGTCTGTGGAGGATGGATTGGCATCTCTACGGAGTTGACGATCCAGAAACCATTGGGCCAATCGCCTTATTAGGTGGTGACAAATTTGGACGAGACCTCTTGGGTAGGATTCTCTATGGCAGTCGCATCTCCCTGACAATTGGTCTAGTTGGTGTTGTCTTAAGCCTCTTTATTGGATTACTCTTGGGTGGTCTGTCAGGTCTTTACGGCGGTGCAGTTGACAATGTCATTCAGCGTCTCATTGAGTTTTTGCGCTCTATTCCTACCATCCCGCTCTGGATGGGGCTGGCGGCCGCGTTGCCAGCCGACTGGTCCATCATGCGTCTCTACTTTGCCATCACGATTATTCTCTCGTTTCTGGGTTGGACCACACTGGCGCGCGTGATCCGAGGTAAGTTCCTGGCTCTGCGCAATGAAGATTTTGTCTTGGCTGCTCGTTCGGCTGGAGCCAGTGAACTCTACATCATCTGGGAACATCTTGTCCCATCATTTATGAGTTACGTTCTAGTTCACCTCAGTCTGGCTGTTCCCAATATGATCCTGGGCGAAACGGCTCTCAGCTTCCTGGGTCTGGGACTGGTAACACCCGCCATTAGCTGGGGTGTTTTGCTCAAAGATGGTCAACAGCTCACAGAGATTGCCATTCATCCCTGGATCTTGTCACCTGCGGTCTTCGTGGTTTTGGCGGTCCTGGCCTTTAATTTCATTGGCGATGGTTTGCGTGATGCGGCGGACCCCTACGCGGATTTGTAGTAGCTCTATACCTTTACTAGGACAATCGCGGACCTTAAAAAAAGTGGCATTGGTCCTGGAAGGAGCCACCCGCAATCCCGGATTGGACCACTCAATGATCCGCTCAAGAGAGAGTTCTTGGTCCAATCCGGGATTGCTCGCCCCGTGCATCCGGCCATCTAGACGTGCTTGTGACCTTGGCTGCAAAGTTCGCGATTGCCCTAATACCTTTACTCTCAATACTTGACACCCCATAAAGAAGGGCTTATGATTAGCCCCTAAAATCGGGTCCACATATAGGCCCCTTTAATAGGGGAAAGATTATGTTGCAAGCAAAATTCAGCCTTACAGATACTCTAATTGAATTTCTGAACGATTACAAAATTTATGGATTTAAGGATAAAAGCTCCCTCGTTCGAGCAGCATTGCTCCGATTTCAGGAGGAACTTGAACTACAACGCTTGAAGCAATCAGCGGATCTCTATGCAGAGATTTATGCAGAGGACGTCGAGTTACAGGAACTCACAGAAGTTGCAATCACGGAATGGCCAAAATGACAACGCTGAGACGTGGCATGGTCATCGATGTAAACCTCAATCCGACCAAAGGAGCTGAAATGGCGAAAGTTCGTCCGTGTGTGATTGTAACGAATGACGTTTATAATGCTCGGGTTCCTGTTATTCAGGTTGTTCCAATTACAGCATGGAGTCAAAAAAAGGGGCGTATCAGAACAAACGTAGAAATTCAGCCTCAATCAACAAACGGGCTGTCAAAGCGCTCAATCGTTGATTGCCTCCAAACACGCCCTATCGACGTTAGTCATAGAATGCTTAAAGTTCGAGGTGAGCTGTCTCCAACTGAAATGCACAGAATTGATGAAGCCTTAAAAATTGTATTTGCCTTGAGCTAGCCGTATGAATACGTTAATCGAAGTCAAGAACCTCCAAACTCACTTCTTCACCGCTGAGGGTGTGGTCAAGGCCGTTGATGGTGCAAGCCTCTGCATTGAACGCGGTCAAGTATTAGGCGTTGTGGGGGAGAGTGGTTGTGGGAAGAGTGTCACTGCACGCTCAATCATGCGTATGGTGCAGTCGCCGGGCAAAATCATCGGTGGTGAGATTTACTATCACCGACGACATGGTAACGCCACGGAGGAGATGGTCAATCTTCTGGATCTGCCTCCAATGGGCGAGGAGATGCGTTCGATACGCGGTGGCGAAATCGCCATGATCTTCCAGGAACCGCGGGCTTCTCTCAGTCCGGTGCATACCGTTGGCGACCAGATCAGCGAAAATATATTGCTCCACCAAGAGGTCACCAAAACCGAAGCTTGGGCTCAGGCAATTGAGATGTTGCGTCAGGTGAATTTACCCATGCCGGAACAGCGTATGAACGCCTATCCCCATCAACTCAGTGGCGGGATGTGCCAACGGGTGATGATCGCAATGGCGCTTTCATGCCAGCCGACACTACTGATCGCCGACGAACCGACTACGGCCCTTGATGTCACCACGGAAGCACAGATCTTGGAATTGATGCAGTCGCTACAAACCAATTTTAACACAGCCATTATGTTCATCACTCATGATTTAGGCGTCGTTGCAGAAATGGCCGATGAGGTTGTTGTCATGTATTTGGGCAAAGCAGTTGAAAAGGGCCCCGTGGAAGAGATTTTTGACAATCCAAAACATCCTTATACCCGTGCCCTACTCGAATCCTTGCCGCGCATGGAACAGAATCGTGAATGGCTCAGGACGATTCGAGGTGGGATACCCTCCCCTTATACTCAATTGAGTGGATGTCCCTTTCATCCACGCTGCACAGATTTCATGCCCAACAAATGTGATCAAGTCGTGCCGAAACCTGTTAGATTTGACGAAAATCGAGAAGTTGCCTGTCTATTGCACGAAGAGACAGCGGGTGGACCATGAGAGAATACTTTGTTGAGGAACATTCGTAGATGGACAGATATAAGCTTCTTGAGGTGACAGGACTCAAAAAATACTTCCCCATCACCCAAGGCGTTTTCTCTAGAGTCAGTGGCTATGTGAAAGCTGTGGATGGTGTCGATTTTTCGCTGTTCAAAGGTGAAACGTTGGGCTTGGTGGGGGAGAGTGGCTGTGGCAAGACAACCATTGGTCGCTTACTTCTGCGGCTCTACGCACCAACAGATGGGCAGATTCTCTTTCGACCCAACGGTGCTGAAGGCAAGCAGCTTGACTTAGCCCAAATGGATAATCGAGAATTGCGGCCAAATCGACGCCACATTCAGATGATTTTCCAGGATCCTTTTACATCCCTCAACCCACGCAAGACGATTTTCGACATTGTCAGTGAACCACTCCGTCTGAATAAAATAGAGCGGGGACAAGCGCTAGAAGATAGAGTGGCCGAGATGCTACGGTTGGTTGGTCTGCGCCCAGAGTTTATGTCCCGCTATCCTCATGCCTTCAGTGGGGGACAGCGGCAACGAATTGGCATTGCGCGCTCGTTGATCCTCAATCCAACCCTGGTCGTTGCTGATGAACCAGTCTCTGCCTTGGATGTATCTGTCCAAGCTCAGATTCTCAACTTACTCAAATATCTTCAGCAAGAGCTAGACCTGACCTATCTCTTCGTGGCCCATGATCTGAGCGTTGTCAAGCATATCAGTGACCGCGTGGCCGTTATGTATGTTGGCAAACTGGTCGAGTTGGCCGATGTCGATCAACTTTATCAACAACCTTACCACCCCTATACAGAGGCGTTGCTCTCAGCCGTCCACGCACCAGACCCCAAAAGCAAGTCGCGCAAAAATCGAATTGTGTTAGAAGGCGATGTCGCAGATCCAGCCAATCCGCCCAGCGGTTGCTATTTCCACCCCCGCTGCCGGTATGCGCAAGAGCGTTGTCATCAAGAGACCCCAGAATTGCGCGAAATCTCTGCTCGACATTATGCGGCTTGTCATTTTGCCGAGGAATTGGCGAACCCTGATAGAAACAACTAGGTTCCTTCAAAAATGTAGGCAGTTTGCAGGTTGACACATGGCAAAACTATATAGATAATATTGTCATCTAGAGAGCGTGGCATTTAGCGCAGGGAGCATACATGAATCAAGTCCCGCAAATGGCATCGATATCAGAGTTGCGAAATAATCATTTAGACATATTCAAACGGTTAGAGAAGGGGCCTGTCATTCTGGCAAGTCGAGCAGAACCAAAAGCTGTAGTTGTGTCCGTGAATGAATGGAATGATACAGCCCAAAAAATACTCAAGATGGAACAACGGATTGCCAGGCTAGAAACCTACATTGAGTCAAAACGAATCGCTGCTGAAATGAAGTCAAATCCAGATTCAACAACATCACTGACGGAATTATGCGAGAGGTACAATGTAGTAGAGAAGCCAGGAACTATATAGGCCAATCCAAAAAATAAAATATACGCGAGAAGGTGTTAAACTAGCTCTCCAAAAGGAGCAAAAATGACAATCTCGCCAGAAATGGTTGAAGTCTTGAAAGAGACGAAGGCCATGTTAAGTGGATACGAAAGAAGGCACTTCATGGCCCAAACGGTCAAAACGATATGCGAAGGGAGTCCGACGAAAGCAGAACGAGAGTTGGGCTGGAATCGGGCGACGATAGCCAAAGCCCTGGAAGAACTAGAAGGCGGCTTCTGTTATGTCGACCAAAGCCACCGACGTGGTCGCAAAAGCCGAAGACCATATCCCCACTTTACTGGCCGATATGGTTGAAATCGCCGATCAATTCAGCCAGACCGATCCCACCTTTCGACCCCCCAATTGTACACTCGACTAACCGCCGCCGAAATGCGTACCCAGCTCATCGAGCAGAAAGGATACACAGATGAGGAATTGCCTGGCGAAGAGGCCTCCGCTTGAAGCTCAATGAGTTAGGCTATGGCTCAAACCGGGTCAAAAAAAGTCAACCAGTGAAAAGATCCCAGAGACCGATGCGATCTTTGATAGAATTCATCAGATCAATCAAGAAGCGGATGCAGACGAGACGGTTCTGCGCTCTCTTGGGATGCCAAAGCGACGATTTTACTTGACCGTTTCTCGAGAGAAGGGATAAGTCGAGTGGTTGTCAAAGCGCTCGATCATGACTTTCAAGATAAGAAGACCGAGAAAGTCACTCCTTTTGGCATTTACCTCCCTTCAACCAAGGAACTCTTTCTTTACTTGACTCAGTCGAAAGTGACGAGTGACTTTATTGTCGACTGCCTGATTGATTTTGGGAAAGCGTACGTGAACACTTTCCTCACGTCAAGACCCTCGTGATCAATCAGGACAATGGTCCCGAAAATCATACCCGTCGGACTCAGTTTATGTATCGTCTCACTCAGTTTGTTGAGCACTATCGTCTCTCTATTCAGCTCGCCTGCTACCCTCCTTATCACAGTAAATACAACCCCATCGAACGGGTTTGGGGCCATCTTGAAAAACACTGGAACGGTTCTCTTCTCGATTCTCTTGAGACCGTTCTCAATTTTGCCCGTTCTTTTCGCTTTAACCAACTACAACCCTTCGTTCACCTGAATTCCACTCTTTATGAGACCGGCGTCAAACTCACTCAGAAAGAGATGGACCGTTTGGCACAACGCTTCCAACGTTTACCTGGTTTAGAAAAATGGTTTGTCCTTATTCCCCCTCTCCATTCTCTCGTTCGCGTATAATTATTTTTTTGGTTTAGCCTTAGATGGCAATCATGATTTAATCCCCGACGTATGGGGTGCACTATTTACATTGCGTGATGCCGATGAGCCGATAGGTTTTCCATTTGAAGATCAGTACATCTTTGTGACATCAGACCACGAAATTTATTATGAGTGGCTATCCGAGGAATTAAAACTGGTAACAGTTATCAAGCCATTACCAATAGACTAATAATCAAATATCAACTGATTCTTCGCCATATTCCCATCTACAAGAATACCCACATAGAAGAGTTTTGTTACATCTCCCACACCAGGAGCACAACAAATCTCTTCTAGAGAACGATATTGAGGAAAACAGGTGATGTCGAACAAACCAACAGATCTCGAAATCTTTCTCTTTGATTTACGAGGCTATATTGTCTTGAAAAATGCGCTGATGCAAGAAGAAGTGGCAGAGCTGAACGCTGCCTTGGATGCACTGCCACCAATCAAAAAAGGTGAATGGTATGGATATGCTCACGGCCACTCCTTTGGCGAGAAAGATGGATTGAACCTACAGCAGATCTATGAGGCGGGTGAACCCTTCGAGCATTTGATCGATCACCCTTCCTGGATCAATAAAGTAAAGCATTTTGTGGGTGGCGAAGGTGGCTTCGACTATCATCACGGCCCTCTCTTCATCGATGAGGCATTTGCCAACTTTCGCGGCCCCAGTGAGGCGATTGGGATCCACTCTGGTGGTCATGTTAAACGAACCCAGTTTCTCTATGCCGACGGAAAGTTTCACTGTGGACAAATCGATATACTGATCGCCCTAACCGAGATGGGACCAAATGATGGGGCAACCATGGTAATCCCTGGTTCACACAAATCGAACTTTCCACACCCATATATGGCCGGCCATACCATCGGCGACGGCGGTTCCGTAGATGGCATTGAGGGCGCAGTCGAAGTCCATCTAGATCCAGGCGATGTGTTACTCTTTGTGGACGCACTTTGCCACGGTTCGGCCCGACGCACCAACCCAGGCGACCGACGCATCATCGTCTATCGCTATGGTCCTTCTTGGGGCAATTTCCGTCATGGCTACACACCATCACCTGAGCTATTGGCACGATTAACGCCCGAACGACGACAAATTATCCAGCCACATGTATCTTTGCCACGCGAACCGCAGGTGGCTATTCAATGATTGAGCCTCGAATGCTCAACGAATTGTAGAACAAACAGCTTGTTTGTTCCGCATCACGAACGCACGGACCTTGCCGATTCGATGAAACAATGACTGTTGCCGATAGTTGGATTCGACATAAGAGCCTATCCGAAAAGTGGTTGTGAGTCCCATTAGCTTGTCGAGCGAGAATGCGTGGTCACAGAACTTTTCAGATAAGCACTAAGGATGTAACATGCTAACCAAAGACCAGCTTGACCATTATCATGAATTCGGCTACTTGAAACTCCCCCACTTTATCGATGAGCCAGAAGTGACCATACTACGCAACGAAGTGCAGCGCATGATCGACTCTGCTCCTGTGGGGCGAGATCAACCAGTCGATCGTATGGGAAATGCTGTCGACCATCCCCATGATTTTGCCTTCATGAATCTGCCGGAGGACCAAGTTGCTGGGAAAAAGCGACAGATTCTGAATCGTATTAGCAATCAATGTGCGCGTTCAGAGGTGATGCGACAAGCCTACGGCAACCCCAAGCTTCTCCGCTGTGTAGAAAGCTTGTATGGAGAGGATTTCGTGCCCTTTGCCGAGTCGATTGTGATCAAACTTCCTGATGAGGGCGCACCATTCTTTTGGCATCAGGATGGGAATTTTAAGACCGGACCAGTTTTGGAGCGCGGCGTTAATTTTGGCATCTATCTCTATCCATCGACGGAAGAAAACGGCTGTCTGCGCGTCATTCCCAAATCACATACTTGGGGCCAGGTTGATCTGGAAACAATGATCGCCGAACATGGTGAACGACTGCCAGACTCAATTCCTGTTCCGGCCGAACCGGGTGATGTTCTAGTTCACAGCCGGAACCTGATCCACGGCTCCTTCACCAACACGTCGCCCGATATGCGCATCACCGTCTACTTTGGCTACCATGCCAGGAAGACAGTGGAAGATGTCTATCCCACCGAACATATCAGACAACGAATGGAATTGATTCCACAAGCGATCGGAGCGCGGGCCCAATCTGGTCTCTATCCCACCGAAGAATCGTTTGTTTATCAACCGCTCAAAAATGGTTCATCTTTGGGTGCAGCAGAGCAAGAACAATCCCTGCGAACACCTGCTTTGGGCGTGTAATTTTATAATTGTCATTTGCACAATTTCGATTGATGAGTGGTCTGCAATTGTACAGAACCCAATCCAAAGATATTAGACATTATATGGATTGAAAATAGGACACGGATTTTCAGGATGAACACAGATTATCTCAAAGTAAATCCGTGAAATCTGTGTTCATCCGTGTCCCAATATTCTTTATCCTCAGTAGATCCAAATTTGGCGTTTTTGGCGATTTTCAGTCGAGATTGCAGGGATTTTGGAGTCATTTATTCAGATTTCGGTTACAGAAAACAACCTATTTCATATCTGAAAATCGCCCAAATCTAACGCAAAAACTAGATATCGACCGGCAAATTTGTATTTATGTCAACTGTTTAGCCAGAATTCTCTCTCAAAACCTGAAATTTGGATCTACTGATCCTTATACTCTCTTTTATAGAGATTAATTCGAAAAAGGATGGAATCTGCATGACGAAGTCAAGTTACACAGCCGTTGCTCAAGCGCGTGCGAAGCTCGCTCGTTTTGGGGGCTTGCTGTTTGAGCGACGTTTGACCGACGCCGCCGGTGGGAATCTCAGCACATTGGTTGGCGATGTGGTCTGTATGTCTCCTACCTTAAGCGGGAGCAAGCGACAGTGGCAGCTACAACCCGAAGATGTACTAGTCGTTGATCTGGAAGGGAACATTCTAGAAGGTGATGGCGGTATCCCCCGCGAGACACATGTTCACTTCAAGCTATATGAAGAGTTCTCGGACTATGGAACCGCTGTGATCCACGCTCATCCGCGCAATATTATGCCGTTTGCGGCCATGGCTATGTCGATGCCGCCTGTCCTGGAAGCCAACCTGAAATTTGGTGAAGTGAAATGTGTGGATTATGCCCCTGCTCACAGCATGGATTTGGCAAATAATGTGGCCGCGGCGATTCGAGGACAAGAAGCACGCATCCAAAAACATGCCGCGGGTGTAATCGCTCCCTGGCATGGGATCTTCTTGATTGGCAAAGATCTTGACGCCGCATTTGACGCCGTTGAGCGCTTTGACACGAATGCTCGTGCAATTTTGATGGCGCGGGCACTTGGAGGTGATGGGACGCTCGCACCTCAACGCGAGGCGCTTGACGCAGCCACGGCCAATTATGGGATCAAACACTAGACCATAGAGGAGAATTTATGACCACAATACGTGCCCTGACGACTGGTCCGAAACATCACTGGTTTGGTTACTATGATAAGCTTCAATTTGATCCGTCTGGTCGCTACGTTCTTGGAATGGAGGTTGAATTCGAACACCGTTCTCCTCAACCAGAGGATGTGATCAAGATTGGCATGATTGACTTGGAAGATGGTGATCAATGGATTGAGTTGGGCGATACCCGTGCTTGGTGTTGGCAACAAGGCTGTATGCTCCAATGGATTCCCAGATCGGATCGAGACATTATTTGGAATGATCGACAGGGCGATCAATTTGTCTCCCATATATTGGATGTGCACTCAGGTCAGAAGCGCACGATCGACTATCCTGTCTATACGCTATCCCCCAATGGACGGACGGCCATTGGAACCGATTTCAGGCGCATCAACCATATGAGACCTGGCTACGGCTATGCTGGTATAACGGATCCCAACCATGATGTATTGGCTCCGGCGAATACGGGTATCTACAGCGTAGATTTGCAAACGGGGCAAGCAGAACATCTAATCACCATTGAACAGGTCGCTGCAATTCCCTATCCCCAAGGCAATCTGAGCGAGGCCAAACATTACTTTAACCACCTACTCTTTAATACGGACGGTTCCCGATTTATCTTCCTTCACCGCTGGCGTTTTGGCGCGGCAGGGTTCAACACGCGCATGATGACCGCTGCCGTTGACGGTTCCGACATTCGACCCGTCGATCAATATGGCCACACCTCCCACTTTATCTGGCGTGATCCAAGTCATATTCTGGCTTGGTCGTGGCATCCCTCCCATAAGTCGGCATTCTATATTTACGAAGATAGTGCCGATGACCACGTGGAAGTGATTGGCAAAGGTGTCATGACGCTCAATGGTCACTGCACCTATTTGCCGGGCAATGAATGGATTCTAAATGATACCTATGCAGGGCAGAGTGATGGGCGCAAACAGCAACTCTACATTTATCATGTACCGACAGGTAAACGAGTCGAGCTTGGAGCCTATCACTCACCAGAAGAATATGACGGTGAATGGCGATGCGATCTGCATCCCCGCTTTAGCCCCAATAGCAACTATATCACCGTTGATTCTCCTCATGGAGGCAACGGGAGACAAATTTATCTGATAGATATATCTGATTCAAAACTTGTATAATTGTCAATGAAACGTTAAGCTTAGGGGGACCCTACACCAGAAAATATTGACAGACATTGACCCCAAAGAGAGGAAAGAGCGCCAATGTACTTACGAGGCAAACTCTACGCAGAATCACCCATCTACCGCGGCAATGCACGTAAGACGTTGTTTACACGTGATGCTGATGGCAAGCAGCGCCTGGTGTCATTGGCTGGCGAAATCGAAGGAACCGCGCAATCGCTGATGGATGCATTTGTGGGGGCATCGCGCAATGGTCGCAATGTTGGTCTTTTGAATCAGCTCTGGGATCGGCTTTATGACCAGAAGATGCCCGGAAATCTGATCACAAAAGCAGAATGCCATCTGCAAGAACAATCATATCCTGAAGATCGATTCTTTGACTTGCGGATGGGGATTCGTCTAGATGAGGATCGCTGGTCGGTTGAAGCCAACGCCAACTATAAGATGGAAACCATCTTTCGCAATTCGGCCTTCGATTTCCTCCTCCAAGTAAACGATCAGGTTCTCAAGCAGGGTGATAATCAAGGGAAACTCTACTATCTACTGCAGGAACTGATTGCGGGGCGCTTCTGGTATGGGGCAGGCAAGAGCAAGGGAATGGGGCACACACGCTTGGAGTTAGAGTTGTCCTTCTCGCCACAAGCAACGCCGGAACTCAGCCCGGATGTCAATCACCTGACCATCACCTGTCGCTTCGACGCTACAAACCCTATGCTGGTCGGCTGGAATTGGGGCAAAATTGACCCCGATGTGCCCGCTTTCGCCGCAGTGGAGGGGCGCATATTGGTAGAATCCATGCGCACCATGCCCGCTCCGATCAGCGAACGCCTCAAGCTCAGTATTGGTGGACCGATCCTCAGCCCAGAAGATTGGAAAAGTAAATTGGCCACGATGCTGCCGCGCGTGATCGCAATCTGGTTACGTGAGCAGTCGATTGGCTCATCTGAATCTTGGACGTTGCCAGGACCTGCTTTGGAAAAATTGGGGAAAGGTAAAAAGCATGCCTTGTCCAAAAAAGTAATCGCTAGCGTTCAATCTCTTGTTGACACTCCCTTTCCTTCCAAAGAAGCTGCGCAATCAGCAATTGCTGAGGCTTTGGGTAAGAGGGCCAATATGGCCAAACGGATTGTGAACGTGATGGTACAGGAAAAGCAGGAAGGCCATCGTTTTAACCAGACCGCCTGGGAAGAGATCGCAGAGGGTCTTCGTCTGGATCCTGCACTGGGCAGGCAACTCGAAGGACAAATTGAGTTTGAGCGTGAATTGACAGCAACATTATCTCAAGCCTGTTCAGCGATTCTGCCAGAGTTGACGCAACAGGTCGATCGTCAAATTCGTCTCTTACAGAGCGATAACTGGGTAGATGTCGAGATTGACAATCGTCGGGAGCACGTCAAAATTAAGGAGATGCTACGCGATCGCAAAATTCGCGCGCAGCAATGGGACAACTATAACCAAGCTCCAGATGGGATAACTCCTGCAGTCTGGCGCGAGTTTCTGGCGAGCCATCGTCGCGTGCGCTATCAGCACATGACGAATGAACGAAACTTGAACAAGAGTATTACGAACGATCGCAACTTCATTGATTTTCTTGAAACGTATCGGGATCGTACTCGCCAAGAATTGGCCCAACCAAAGCATACAAGTTTCCGCGCTGGTGGTCGCTCAAAGCGGGAGGTATCCCGCCAGCATGGACACCCTTATGATACCGTCTTTATGCGCCTCTTTACTTGGAAACCGTCTGCGGAGAACGAAGGTGCCTGGGAAGCCTATGTGCCTGGAAGCACAATTAAGGGTGCATTTCGCCGTCGCGCTTCGCAGGTGTTGAAGACACTCTGGGGAGAGTCTCGTCGCACGGACGATGTCATCGATTGGCTCTTTGGACGACAGGGACAGGTAGGAC
Source organism: Chloroflexi bacterium TSY (assembly GCA_019217005.1). The sequence continues at coordinate 5,948 of JAHBNG010000017.1, read as the reverse complement.
GCATCTTTTTCTCCGATGCCTATTTAGTCGATCCGGACAATACGGAGCGTGCCTGGTGTTCAATGGACGGTATCCGTATCGATCCCAAAACAGGCGAGCCGATTGAGTCAGCCAAGCTCGATTTTCTCTATGCCTATGGCGAACAGTTGAAGTTCCAACTGCGTCTAGATGTCAAAGACATAGGCAGAAATGACATGGCAGCGTATGCCGTATTCCAACATTTATTGCAAGATTTTCAGCGCGGCGACATTCCACTAGGGGGTGAAAAGACCAGCGGCATGGGCTGGGTAACGGCAACAATTGAGAACGTCCATTGGTTGGCTGCCAATACAGGAAGGGCAACAGAAAATCTGTTTCCAGGGCAGTCGCCAAAGCAAGAAGGTATCTGGGAAACCGTAATGTTGGCGGATGATTCGGCAGTTGCGGCGATGCGCCCGACACAACCGCTGGTCGAAGAAAGCGTGGAAACAGATATTGCTCCACCCCGGGCGAGTGCTGGCTTTATCTCTCATCGTTCCTTTGGGGGCTATTGTGGCATGCTCTATGTGGAAGCCGAAGTTGTCCGCTCGATCCATATTCAAGAAAGCGGAGAGCCATCGTACACAACGATTCACGATGGTGAGCCGGTGAATGGATGGGACACCTTCTCGATGACATCGCCGGATGCGGCTTTGCGTGGTGATGATCGAGTCTACGCCTTGCCTAGCCGCAGTCTGAAAGGGATGCTGCGTCACATTTACGCCATCGCCAGCAATTCCAAAGGTGAAAGTGCTCAACTTGAAAATCTGAATTCGGTTGATAGCCTCTTTGGATGGGTGGGGTCCGGCCAAAACCAAGCCATTATGGGGCGGGTTTCGATTAGCTTTGGCACGTTCGAGCAACCCGAACTCTCCTGGTTCAAGGTGCCCAACTTTTACAGCAACTGGCGCTACACCAATGGGCGATGGGAACAAGCAGAAAAAGGGCCGGCACAGAAGCTTCTAATTGACAAGTCGTGGCGCGTTTTTCCACACGCGCCGCTGGCTCCGGTTGCCCAACGGATCGCATCATTTGCTCCAGATACAACCACAGATCAATATTTGCGTGCGATTCTGCCCGGTTCGCGGGCTCACTTCAACATCCGCTTTTGGAATTTGGAGGAAGCAGAACTGCAACGATTCATCTGGTGTGTTGGTCTAGAAGATGGCCTCGGCCACAAGATCGGGAAGAATCGTTATATTGGGTTCGGTAGTCTGCGCACTCGAATTTTACCTGAAAGCTATCTAACCGACTGGGTCGATCGCTATGCATCCAATGACAACCAGGGAAAAACGACACTTGACCCAGCTCGATGGCACAATCCCAGCGTCATTCATCACTACAATGACCTACGCAACGCTCTAAAACTGTAAGGCTCATCTATGAAAAGTGTGCAAATATGCAATCAAACTATCGAATTGTCAGTGAATTGCACACTTTCGTCTGATGAGCGAACTGTAAAACATACAGGCTGTATCCCTATATGCTTCAAGCCTTTGATTGGATCCGCCGTAGCCGTAGCGGTGCAGAACTACTCTCTATCCTTAGTATGCTGGCCGAAGACCCAGATTGCTTCGACCGTTTTGGGGCTGTCTGGGATAATGCATCTATTGGGCCAGTTCACTATGCGTTTGCCACGCCCTGTAGCCGCTGTTGGCTTTTTCCGCGTTTACCCGCAAGTGTCTTTTGTTCGGCATGCCGCGTGATTCGCAATGGCACCCGTGATATTGGTAATCTGCCGCGTGAATCGTTGGTGATTTGGGCTTACTGCCATCGATTGCCTACCCAGTTGCGTGGTGTCAATGCCATGAAAGACCGGCTCATCTTGGGAGCGTATGTCCACGACGAACAGCATTTCTTAATGATGCTCGAGCGACGGGAACTACGAAATTGGCTCCAAGAGCTTGTCCTCTATGATGGTGCGGATCTGCGGGGGCATATTCAAGTTTTCCCAACGAGAGGGATGAGCAATGGCATTGGCATGGGGGATATTATATGCCAAGCCGTCAGGCACGAAAGCTATTTTACGCTGGATCGTCTGCGCGTTCGCTTCTACACCCAGAATCATCAGGTGCTGCGCCCCCACGACTTTGATAAGGATGGTCTTCTCACCTTCGATGCATCCGAACTTCTGAGCTTACTCGAGATGGCGCGTATCTTCCGCACGATTTTTCATCCCTCAGAACAGAAGATTTTATATGAACTATTGACGATTGAGGATCGTTCAGAGGCTAGCTTCTTCTGGGGACGCATGTCAGGGGCACTGAACCAGCGGGGCCGTGATTTGCTCACTGCTTGGGATATCCGCGCGTGGCCAGTTCGTCGCATTAAATTTTTCTATGAGTTAATCGAAAATGTGGACTTCTAACCCCCCGGTGAGATTGCTGCGGTACCTCTTTGTTTTGCGCGTCAACAGCACACTCATCCGCTTACCTCGCTACCCCGCGCTCGAATTCTCACTGGTTTTGGGTGGATTGCTTGCGGAACATTTACCTACACGTGAGGCACGTGCCTGGCGACGTGCTTTGACACCGTGGTACGGGTTTGATGGTCCGATTCTGACGTTACCAATAACCGATGCCGCCGCCGAAAAGCGAGCCGCATCACAAAGAAAAACGAAAGAGATTCCAGATATTCAATGGCCCATCAACGCCGTGATTCATCTGTTTCCCGATAAATTGGTTTATGGACAAGGTGAACGCATTGTGTGGGAATTCAAGCTCTATGGTCAGGACGCTGACCACAATCTGTTTCTGGAAACTATTCTTCCCACTGTGGAACGCGCAGGTGGGACACGCGACCAACACTGGAACCGTCCCTACAAACTCTGGGGACATTTCGACATCGACGCTGTCTATGTTGCACGGGGGTTAAAGTGGGAACCCTTGGCTCAAGCAGGTAAGCTCGATCTACGCACTCAGCCAACGGACACGCAGTGGGCCGAGGAGTTGTCTTTTGTTCCACCAGAGGGAATGGAGCGACTGACCAAGCTATCCTGGCTCTCACCCTTCGCGTTTGATACAAGTGACAGCGTTGCATCATCTAATCATAATCCAAAACAGAAGAAACGTCTGTTTGAACCACCAACACTTGCGACAATTTTGAACGCCGTTCGGCAACGGATTGATCAACTTGGTGGTATCCAACAAATCGGTGTTGATGCAGAGGGAGCGGCCAAAGAAACCAGCCATTGGGAAACTGTGATGACACATGCCCAGGAAGTGAAGCTTCGAAGACGTGAATTAGAGCCTACCCAAAAAGATTGGCCTGGTCAGGGAATCGGTTGGCAATCCTTTGATCACATGCCTCCGACTGCGTTGCCCTATTTGGCGCTGGGGTCGATTCTCCATATTGGTCGATATGCCCACTTTGGTTGTGGGACGTATACGTTTGTGTAACGAAATTTTGCAAGTAGGCAATAATCATTATCGAGATGTTCCAATTTTTAGGTGCTGAAATCAATTTCTTTCAAGACCAATTACTCAAGTGATTCTACATTATCTCATGTGGCTCGCTGAATTGATGGTACGCCCTAGGGGGAGTTTACTCTAAAGGTTTTAACGTGACAGCGCGAAGAATCTTCTGCGATTCAAACCGTTCAATAACAATCCCATGCCCATTGCTGAAAATGCGAAATATCCAGGTTCAATCTCGTTATATTGTTTTGGCAAACCTTCTGGAGTATAACTCAATCTGAATAGAAAATGGACGAGATCTAACATATAACAACAAAGTTTGCTACAATGGCCATTATTCGTCAATTTTCAATAGTCAATCTACCACGAGGCCAATGATTCCCCAACCTTATTGAACAGTCCTGGAGGTGTGGTTTCTGGCACCAGAACGCGCAAGGCGTTATGATGAATCTGGCAGGAGAATGGCGTCTGACCGATTGGTTCGCCGTCTAGATGATAGGGGATACGCGGCGTCGTTTCGACGGCGACATGGGTACCGCTTAACATCTTGACGTTGGGATCATCAACATGCAAGTCAAGCCCCACGCCAATGACATAGCGTGCCGTCTCTGCCCAGAACTGTCCGCGAAAGAGCCATACTTCAAATTGGCCATCATCGAGCACTGCATGTGGGTTGAGCCGTACGTCACCCGAACCATAGTGTCGACAATTACTGACTGTGATCATGAGGAAATCATCGTAGACGGTTTCCTGATCAACCCGGACAATGGCACTCGTACGTGGATAGCCCGGCAGAAAGAAGAGCGCCTGCGCAACGTATCCAGCGACACCCAACTGTTTAACAAGTCGGGAGCGTGGTTCGATCTGGCTCGCCACAAAACTATCTACACCGGTACTTGCCCACAACAACCAATATCGTTCATTGTCACATTGTCCCAAATCCATATGTTGAATTGTTCCACGAAGGAGTGCCCGAGAAGCATCCAAGAGCCGTTCTGGCTCAAAAAAATTAGGACAAGGCAAATTTAACTCTTTGGCAAACATATTGGCTGTTCCCACGGGGAGTGGCGCCAATATGGATTCCGAATGAGCAAGGCCATTCGCAACCTCGTTTAAGGTTCCATCGCCACCAGCGGCCAGCACAACGCCGACATTTTCGTTTGCGGCACTACGGGCTAATTCTACAGCATGACCGCTGTGTTTAGTCGGACTCAGGTTGACGTGCCACCCTTGCTCCTGCCAATCCTCAGCGATACGCGGAATCATCAGACCTAGATTCCCGGCCCCAGCTTGAGGATTATAGACAATAGTGACCTGCTTTGATTGAAGTGTCATGTGGGTAAGCTTTATCTGATTCGTGCTATGTGATTCATGTTACGTAGTGCACTGCACATCTCTCGAATATCCTCTGGCGTTGTGCGACAACAGCCACCGATTAGCTTTGCACCAACAGTATGCCACTGTGTGGACATTTCGCCCATCCCATTGACCTTACTCTCTGGAGACCAATGTCCGCTTTGGGCATCCCAACTTTCGCCACTATTTGGATAGACCACCAACGGTGTTGTTATTTTTGCATCCACAGACTGCAATAGGTCCATGACAAAACGTGGTGATGTGCAGTTCAGTCCAGCAGCCACAACCTGATCACAGTTTGACACCATTTCAATCGATTCTGCGAAACTTTCACCGTAGCAAATATGTTTTCCATCACAACAACTAAAGCTGATCCAAGCGGGAACATCGTGTATCTCTACTAGGAGATGAACGATGGCCTCCGCTTCCGCCAGGCACGGAATCGTTTCGAAGGCAAATAGATCTGCTTCACCTGCCCGGATCGACTCAGCAAAGAGCTCCATCCGTGGACGGTGAAAATCGATCAATTCTTGGATCGAGAGATCGTAATCGCCTCGGTATTCTGAGCCATCGTGCAGCCAGGCACCATACGGCCCAATCGAGACTGCAACCAATGGCCTAAGTCGATTTTCGCTCGCTTGTAACTGCTCCCAATATCGATCTCGCGCTGATGCTGCCAAACGTATACTTAGATGCATCAAGTCCGCGGCTTGTTTTCCTTCAATACCACGTTGAGCAAAGCCCTCGAAGGTTGCCTGATAGCTAGCCGTGATGGCAATATCTGCTCCAGCCCGAAAGTAGTCATAATGAACCTCTTCGATCAGCGCTGGATTCTCAACAAGCAACTTGGCTGACCAGAGCGGATCGTGCAGATTCGCACCGCGGACTTCAAGCTCGGTGGCCATTGCACCATCAAGCATAATGAAATTTTGATCTTCTAGAAAGACATCACATGGATTATTGGGCTGCACGGGAAAAGCATATCATTAGGAGACGCGATTGGCAAGCGCATGAAATGGGAATTGTAAGGCAATTGTAATAACTAAATTGAAGGGTTTAGGGTATACTATAATACCTATTGTACTTTACTTTCTGGTAAAAGAAAAGAGATGAGAAATGTGACAAAAAGCGGTTAGCAGTTCATCCTAAAGGTAGAGA
>JAHBNG010000163.1 GCA_019217005.1 Chloroflexi bacterium TSY | reverse complement strand
CTGGTGCGCGCCAGATTCAGATTGTTGTTGATCCCAACAACTTTATTCGCGAGGCCGATGAGAGTGATAACGAAGCCAAAGCCCGCTGACAATCGCCGCGGCCCTGCTCCCAATTTGGTCATGCTGAGTAACAACATCAAGTTCCACCCAATGCTGCCTGTCGAGGGAGATGAGGTACGGATTAGCGCGCTGGTGCTCAACAACGGCAGTGCCCCTGCTGAAGATGTCTTAGTCCAGTTCATCGATATCACCAGCGGCACAGCAGTTCCCATTGGGCGGGAGATGTTTATCGACTTTATCGCCATCGGCGAAAGTGGTTCAGTTGAAGTGACCTATAAGACTGACAATTGGGATAGCAGCCGCAAGATCCAGGTATTGGTTGATTCCAATAACCTGATCGCTGAGACCAACGAAGGCGACAATGAAGCGATGAAGACACTGGCCGTGACGGCTGGGTCGGCCGCAAATCTGGTGATGCTGCCAGAGAACATTGGCTTTAATCCTTCTGAAGCAAACGATGGCGAAATGGTGCTCATCCATGCAACTGTCTTGAACCGCGGCACCACAGATGCTTCCAATATTGTGGTGCAGTTTGTCAATGTGACAACCGGTCGTCCACTGCCGATCGGTCAACCGCAACTCATCGAGTCGATTCCCATGGGAGCCAGTGGGACAACTCAGGTGACGCTTGACACATCAGGTCAAGCAGGCGAGCATAGGATTCGTGTATTGGTTGACCCAACCAACTTCATTGTTGAGACAGACGAGACCGACAATCGAGCAACCCAGACACTGATGGTCAATGAATCGGCACGCTCCAATTTGTTGGTTCAGTCTGCCAACATTGGCTTTAACCCCACCAGGCCAGTAGAAGGCGAGCCAGTTAGCATGACCGTCACGATTCAGAATGATGGTTCGGTCGATGCAGATGGCGTACTGGTTCAATTTGCTGATGTGACAGATGGTACGTTGCAGCCGGTTGACAAAAAACAAATCATCGATTTGATTCCGGCTGGCGGTACAGCCACTGTCCAAGGTACTTATGAAACGATGGACAAAGTGGGCGAGCGCAAGATTCAGGTACTAGTCGACCCACATAGTACTATTCCGGAGCTAAACGAGCGAGACAACACTGCCATTCAGACATTGATGGTCGCTGCCCCACCTGCGCCCAATTTAGTCGTACATGACAAGAACATCGGTTTCAGTTCTATTACGCCCATAACGGGTGATGACGTTACCATTCATGCCTCCATTCGGAACAATGGTGATGCGGACGCCCAGAATGTAAGCGTTCAGTTTGTGGACGTCACAGATGGTGGAGCAGTGCCTATCGGTACCAACCAGATTATTGTGGAAATTCCGGTTGGTGGTAGTAGTACGGTTGAAATTGGTTACAGCACGGTGGGTCTGTTCGGGGACCGCAAGATTCAGGTCATTGCCGACCGCAACAATCTGCTTGTCGAATCCAGCGAAAAAGACAATGTGGCAAAAGCAACGCTGACAGTCGGGTTGCCCACGATTCCGAATCTGGTTATGTTGTCGAGCAATATCGGTTTCGATCCGGTTACGCCGAATCCTGGTGATCAGGTAACGATCTTTGCCACAATCCTGAATAACGGCACGGCGGATGCCAGTGATATCGCCGTTCAGTTCGTCGACACGACCAACAGCAGCTCCTTGCCCATGGGACAACCCCAGACGATTGAGACGATCCCAGCAGGTGGTAGCGCCACAGTTCAGATCACCTACGACACTGCTCAATTTGCTTCTACAAATAGCATCAAGGTAGACGACCGCAAGATCAAAGTAGTTGTCGACCCCAATAACTTTATTCGGGAAGCGAAAGAGAGCGACAACGAAGCCCAAAAGACGCTTGAACTGATCCAACCAGCTGCACCAGATCTGGTTGCTTCGGCATCGAATATCGGCTTCAGCCCATCAGAACCGCAAGTCGGCGACGAAGTGACTGTCCACGCAGTCGTACGCAACGAGGGCAATCTGGAAGCCACAGATGTTGTGGTCCAGTTTCTGATTGAAAATGAGGATGAGCGCTGCCGATTGGTCCACCTCAAACGATCGATATCATTCCCGTTGGTGGGACCGGCTTTGCTCAGGTAACAATCCCCAGCTTGGCTGCGATCGATAAACTGAAGATTGAAGTTGTGGTTGATCCAGGTAACTTCGTGGCTGAGCCAAAGGAGACGAACAATAGTGCCTCTAAATCGGTCAATGTTGCGCCATCGCCAGCTGCGAATCTCTTTGTCCGCTCGGCCAATATCGGCTTTAATCCACGGACCCCCACCGAAGGCGACTTGGTCACGGTCAATGCTGTAATTCTGAACACAGGTACGGTTGATGTAAATGATGTTGTGGTCCAGTTCATCGATGCGACGGATGGTGGCGCAGTACCGATCGGAATACCACAATTGATTTCAACAATTCGCAACGGCAGCAGCGGCGTTGCACAGATTCTCTACGATACGACCGATCTCGAAGGAGAACGTCCTATCCTGGTCGTAGTCGATCCCAATAATTTCATTGCCGAGTCCGACGAAGATGACAATCAGGCAGCAGAGATCCTGACGGTCGTGCCACCACCAGCCCCCAATCTGATGGTTGTTTCTGGCAATCTGAAGTTTGAGCCAGCTGTTCCCGAGGCTGGCGAACCGGTGACGATGTCAATGACGGTTCTCAATGATGGCACAGCCGACGCATCCGAGGTTTTGGTACAGTTCGTGGATATTACCAACGATGGTGCTGTGCCGATTGGAGCAGAACAGGTGATTGATGCACTGCCAGCCGGTAGTAGTGCCACAGTTCAGGTCATTTACAACAACACAGATGTTCCAGGTGAACGCCGGATCCAGGTGACGGTCGACCCAACTGACTCTGTTACCGAATCCAATGAGTCAGATAATCGAGCAGTTAAGAAGTTGACCATTACGGCCCCGACTGAACCCAACTTGAGTGTAGGGACTGGTGATATTGCTTTTGACACAACCAACCCGCTTGAAGGGGATCCTGTTGTGATTACAGTCACTGTACACAACAAGGGCACAGCGGATGCCAACAATGTTGAGGTGACAATTGTCGATATCACGGAAGGCTCGGATCTGATTGGTGGTCTCCAGACGATCGAGACCATTGGGGCTGGCGAAAATGCCGAAGTCAGCGTCACCTATCAGACCGGTGGCAAGGTTGGACGTCGTTCAATTCGAGTCACGGTCGACCCCGATAACACGATTGATGAGTCCGACGAAGATGATAATCAGGCAACGAAGACATTGACAGTGAAGTCACCAGAGGAAGAGCCGGCAGATTTGCCAAATCTAGCGATAAAGTCGTCTGGTATCGTCTTTGATCCAACCAATCCAGAACCAGGAACAACTGTGACCATCACGATTACAGTGGACAATGATGGTTCTGCGGACGCTACAGATCCGGTCGTGAAAGTTGAGGATGTGACGGATGAGGACTCGGTGACGTTGATTGGCCAGAAGCAGATTACAGGGACAATCGAGTCTGGTGAAAGCGGTACGACGAGTATGACATATGACACAACTGGTCTCGAAGATGATCGCACGATTCGGGTGACAGTTGATCCAGGGAACGATATAGAGGAATCGGACGAGGAAGACAACGTTGCGACCAAAACCTTGACATTTGGTTCCGCAGAAGAAGAGGAAGAGACAGAAGACAGTGCGTCTCGTAATCAAGAAGGGAGTCGTGCAAGCTTGCATGACTCTCAACAGGCGAATCTGATCGTGGATCCTGGTGATATTCAGTTTGAGAGACAGAATGAGGAAAGGGATGGACCACTGGTCGTCTCGGCGACTATACGCAACATTGGTGATGCTGCAGCGCGTGATGTGATGGTTCAATTTGTGGACGTGACTGACGGCAATGCGAATTTAATAGGCGGTGCCCAGATCGTTGCCAGCCTACCGGGCCGCAGTAGCGACATGGTTGAAATTCGTTATGATCTGCATGGTGATAGTGTTCTAGATCGGGAGATTCAGGTCGTTCTCGATCCGTATAATATCATTGCGGAGGCTGATGAGGGAGATAATGTTGCCAGCCGACTGACTGTGGCAGATGCAGGCAGTGATGGATTGCAAGTTGCAGTGGAAGACTGAACAGGAATGGATGGTTGATAGGAGACGGTCACACACGTGTTACTATCCACTATCAACCATCCACTATCCGCAAAACCTGCTCTGGTTGGACAGAATTTTCGCAATCAAATACTGATTGGGACGTAAGGAGAAACAGTGATGAGTGTCACGATCAAACAAACAATAGAGACGCAAGCTGATCACCTATCTCAAAACGGTCGCTATAATACAAAGAGAGATGATCCCTACCCATATGGCTGGCGTACAGTTGTAGAAACGAATGCTGAGGGCAATGAGGAGATTCGCTGGATTCCACTAACACAAGAAAATTTTCTTGATCCTCAGTTAGGTGATCAAATGGTACAATCCGACGCACACTTTAAGATCGTCAATTCCCTCTATGACCGGTTTGAAAAACATTATCTCTTTGCACCAAATGTGGGTATTTTTAGCGATGTCAAAATGCTTTGGGGGATTCCTGGATTGCAAGAACCAGCTCCTGACTTGGCAATTGTCGTTGGCTTGCGCGACAAAGAAAAAGAACGGACGAGCTTTGATGTTGTTGAAGAAGGGGCTCTGCCGTGCCTAATTGTTGAAGTTGTTTCGCCAAACTATCCCGGTGATGAAGATAGAAAAGTGACTATCTATCGACAAGCAGGGGTTACCGAGTATATTATTCTTAATCCGCATTTGGAAGATCGCACTCTGGATTATGAACTGACTGGCTATCGACTAACACGCGGTCGATATCGCCCAATAAGACCCAATGCGCGTGGTCAGCTCTTGAGTCGAACCACGAATGTTCTATTTCGTATCGGTAGGGATGGACGCAAACTCATACTCACCAACGCCACAACTCACAAAGAATTGCTTGATAATGAAGGTGAGCACAGAGCATTACTGAAAGAACAAAATGCACGTAGAGAAGAAGAACGAAAACGCAGAGAAGAAGAACGAAAACGTATTGCTGCAGAAGAGCGTGCACAAGCTGCAGAACAAGAGCTAGCGCGACTTCGAAAGTTGAAAAATAGCGATCAGGGATGACTTATTTGCATCTTGAATTCATATACTGAGCAGCGCCATAAAATAACACTTTTTAGTCGAGCAAGAATGTTATAATGTGCTGCTGCGGAGTATATTACATACGAGTGTGTACCACAAAGTGTGTAAATAGACGCCCTCAGTCAGAGAATCGGCTGCATTTACACACTTTGGGACACACTCCCATATTAACCGTTTACCGCTCTCTAATGGCGCGTACCATTTCAATTATCCCTCTAATAAAACGACCATTCATCATCGAAAGAAGTGCCTCGATCATCTGATAAGAGACAGCGCCCCGGCTCATCATTATCAAGAGTCGCAAGGGTGCTTCTTCTAGAATTCTCGACATCAATAGGGCCATCACGCTCTCTTCATCATCTTTGATGAGCGATTTTGCTTGCCGCTGCATCGTTGAATAGAGCAGTCTCCCCAGAAGATGATGACGCATGTCACCAAGTGGTGTGTTAATTGTGAACGGCTCACCTTTGACAGGGTGATTATTGGGCATGGGGTGTTTGCACAGGGCTTCAAACGTCTCTTGACTGATAGCAAAATTTTCACGTAATTCATAATAAGGTTGGAGCTTGCGAGCTCGTTCAGGATCAATTGCAAATTCCTGCGTTGATTCTACCTGGACGACATGCTTCAACCGAATATCGCGAGACGAAGCCCCAATCAGTATCTCAAAAACACCTGACTCCACATGCCAATCACGGAGAGCAACCTCAAAATAAGCAAACGAGCGCTTGTCTAGAGTAAAGCATATCTCTTGTTCTTCTCCGGGTTCTAAGTAGACCTTGGTAAAGCCCTTAAGTTCCTTGTCGGGTCGAAAAACTGTTGAGTCGACATCACGAACATAGAGCTGCACGATTTCGTGTCCAGCCACTTCCCCGCTGTTCTTGATCTGAAGCTTCACGGTCAGTGACTCAGTATCCTGAATCGTTTGGCTGCTGCCCGAATGGATATAGAACCTCTTTGTTTGCGCTGTCATAGTAGCGGTAGCCAACATAAATGCTCTCACGATACTCGACTGTTTTGGGACCACCAGGGAAATAGTCGTTGGAGAGGGTATCTTCAAGACGGAGAGGGAAGGTCTCTGCTAACTTACCACTGGGATTGATCTGTCCGAATAGAATATCTGCAATGGCAGCAGCCCCCGCCTGTCCACCTAAATATCCTTCTAAAATGGCTTTGACCTCAGAAGCCCAAGGCATTTCCACCGGAGAACCATTGCTCAAGACAACAACGATGTTTGAATTGACTTTGGTCACTTCCTTGATCAATGCGTCGTGGCTTTCCGGCAATTTCATGTGATCGCGATCCAGCCCCTCGGTCTCATAGATGTCTGGAAGACCAGCAAAGATCAGGACAATGTCTGCGGCTTCTGCAATGGAACATGCCTCTTGGATCAGTTGACGATCAACAGCATCTCCCTTGAGCCGATATCCAGGTGCGTAAAGAATCTGGCTTCCCTCAACTAATTTTATCAACTCGTCATACGCATTATCTATACTCCACGGATTCATCAACGAACTACCGTTGCCTTGATATCGAGGTGTTTTGGCAAATTCACCGATAACGGCCACCTTTGCAGAAGGCTTCAAGGGCAGAATCTTCTCCTCGTTTTTCAGTAAAATAGCCCCTTCAGCCGCAACTTTCCGGGCCAAGGCATGATGCGCTTCTCGATCATATTGAAACTCATCCGCCAGTGTGCTCTCGGCCTTGAAGATCAATGTGAGCAAGCGCGCAACGGCTTGATCGAGAACCGCTTCATTCAGCACTCCTTCTTGAACAGCCTCTACGATTTTGGCATCGTTGAGTCCATTACTACCCGGCATCTCCAGCTCTAACCCGGCGACCAGCCCATCGACTCGCTCGTTGTTGGCCCCCCAATCAGTCACAACGAGCCCTGCGTGCCCCCATTCCTCCTTCAATATTTTGGTCAGTAGAGTATGGTGTTCGCTGCAAAAGATGCCATTGAGCCGATTGTACGCACTCATCACCGTCCAGGGTTGCGCTTCTTTGACAGCAATCTCAAATCCAGCGAGATAGATTTCGCGTAAGGCTCGTTGATCCACGATCGTGTCGATGGTCATGCGGCGCGTTTCTTGGTTATTGGCCACAAAATGTTTCAAAGATGTCCCAATCCCTTGGCTTTGCACTCCAAGAACGTGGCTTTTGGCAATTTCGCCCGTTAGATAGGGATCCTCGGAAAAGTATTCAAAATTGCGGCCACAGAGCGGAGATCGTTTGATATTCGCACCTGGTCCCAAAATCACGCCAACTTTTTCTTGCTTACATTCTTCCGCCAGTGCTTGGCCGACCTGATAGATAAGCTCTCGATTCCATGTGCTTGCCAGCGCTGAGGCAGTTGGAAAACAGGTCGCTGGAACGCTCTCATTCAGACCAATATGGTCGCTATCTCCGGCTTGTTTCCGCAGCCCATGTGGACCATCTGTGACCATAATCGAGGGGAGCTGCAGTCGTTCGATCCCTTTGAGCGTCCAAAAATCTTGTCCTGAACAGAGTGAGGCTTTTTCCTCAAGCGTCATCTGTGCAATGATAGCTTCTACGTCTTTCACAAATTGCCCTTTCTGGGTTGTGTGCTAAGGGAAACTATTTAGACTGCATTCACAGCCCTAAGTTCTCGATCATTTCGAATTTACGTTCATGTCAAGATCCAATTTTGCTTGACTCTCTTTTTGGGTGGAATAGCACAAATTGTGTAAATTGCCGCTCTCAGTCAGAGAGACATCGAATTTACACATAATTTGGTATACTACCTCTTTTTGACCTATGTTTCTAGTTCTTCAAGCCAGTCATGCCCATCTGAAAATTGCATGTAAATTGCTTCATGCAGCCAAGATTTGGCTTCTGTGCTTAAGTGTGGAAGGGCAGTACGAAAATCTGTTTCATCTTTCTCCCTTTGTCCCCTTGCCTTATAGTAAAGTTGAACCTCAATACGAATACAGGGCACTCCATGATAAATTTGAATGAGATCGCTACGTTTGCCACGGATGGCAGAATTGCGTCGACTATACCATTCGTCGCCGTCGATCTCTTGTACCATCATCTGGAACTGCCAAGCATCAACGCCATCTTGGTGCGCCCAGATATCGTGAATGCCCACCGGCAGATACTCATTTGGATGCCAACGACGCAAAGTACCGGGTGGGTCAGACGCATAGAGATTCCAATCTTTGAGCCAGGCTTGTGCCGCAAGTTGCTCATCGCGAAAGAAACCAATGTCTAAATCCCCATGAAAGTCTCGCGTTGGTTGGCCCAGAAACTGCTCGACTGCATAGCCACCTGCAAGATACCAGGCAAACGGCGCGTTCTGAAAGATCGCGACGCCTTCGTGAATATTCAGCGGCTGCCATTGATGATCAGGAATGTTTGGGCGAAGTTGATTCATGATGCAAACCAAGTTGTATTGGGGAGCTGATGCTGCTTTGCAACTTCTTCGTCCAAATTGACGCCGATACCAGGACGATCATTTAAATGAATATAACCATCTTGAATAATATCCATCTTCTCTTGAATTATTGTTGTCCAATACTCGCGATGAAGCCAATGAAATTCTAACACAAGAAAGTTGGGAACGGTCGCACAGACATGGGCCGACGCCATTGTGCCAATCGGTGATGAAACATTATGCGGCGCAAAGGCAATGGAATAAAGTTCCGCCATCTGCGCCTGTCGCCGTCCATGTGCAAGACCGCCACACTTGGGAATGTCAGGCATGATAATGTCGACCGCTTGTTGTTCAATTAAATCACGGAAGCCAGAGGCCAAGTAGAGATTTTCTCCACTACAAATGGGTGTCGTCGTCGATCGCTTGACCTCGCGCATGGCTTTCACGTTTTCGGCGGGCACAGGTTCTTCCAGCCACATCAAATGGTATGGCTCCAAATCACGAGCCAAACGGATGGCACTGGGAACATCCAATCGTGTATGCACATCGGCAGCCACATCCACATCACGTCCGGCGACTTCCGTCACCATATCCACGAGCTTGACCATACGTTCATGCTCCCACTGACCAGCGGTGTAGTTGAACTGGTCTTTCGTGAATCCCTCCAGCTCAGTGCCATGATGTCCATAGGTATGGATATCCAGGTCGATCTTGAGTGCCGTAAAGCCCCGCTCCAGAACATGATCGACCACCCGCTTAATCTCATCGAAATTCATGCCTGGCTCAACCTGGCAATCTGCATAGACGCGAATCTTGTCGCGGAATTTCCCGCCCAACAACTCATAGACAGGAACATTCAACGCTTTACCCTTCAGATCCCAAAGTGCAATCTCAATGGCCGTCAGCGCTGTGATTAGCGCGCCAGCAAAGCCCCCATCAAACACATGGCTGCGGCGCAACTCTTCGAAGAGGGCATCAACAGCAAAGGGATCGCGTCCCTCCATTTTCTCACTCAAATATTGGACAATGGCAATGGCTTGCGGACCACCATGCACGCATTCGCCCAGGCCAGTTACATCAGCATCCGTCTCAATTTTGACCCAGACGTGACCGCTACGACCATGTCCCTTGGACGCAGCAGTTTTGACAGAAGTGATTTTCATTAAGGTGTTCTCCTGAGTAAAATAGCCAAATGATCAATCGACTTCTGAGATCTTACATCTTTTTTTCTGATTCGCAAACCCATTCCACATCTCATTCCTTAATCCCCAACACGTCCAATATAAACGCCAAGTTGAAGGCTGCCTCTCTCAAAAAGTCAAAGCGTCCAGAGGGGTCGAAATGTCCGGCATCCATGTTCATTCTGAGCAGTAGTCGATTGTTATCCGGCTTGAGCGCACGTAACTTGGCAACCCACTTGACCGGTTCCCAGTATTGAATACGTGGATCATTGAAGCCTCCTTTGACAAACATGTGTGGATGGTCCTGAGCGACCACATTTTCATAGGGCGCGTAGGACTTCATATATTCATAAACAACAGGACCCGCAGGATTACCCCACTCTTCTCGTGCGACAATGGCAAGCGCCAGACTGGGGCAGTATACCACCTATCTGAGAGGCGATAAGCAATGTCGCTGCTTATCATTAGGGAATTACTTGATGGTTGCGCAGCAATGTATGTATCTTCACATATGCACCCGGCCAGTCCATATGGGGATTGCGAATCTTCAGCTTGAGATAGGGAAACAGGTCAAAGAGTTGGTTCGCTATCTCTTGACTCTCTTCAAGACGCTGGGTAATATCGCGAAATTCGGTATGGTTCCGGTCAAGATGATAAGGTAAGCCGAAATCTCTCTCGATGATTCTACGCGACCATTGCTCCCCGTGCATTTCATGCATTGTTTGATTGAGCTGGTCGACTTCGTCATGGACAAAGTAGATCAACATAGGGTTAAGCGGGGCAATGGCGTCTGTCAGTGTTTGGATGATCGCTATAATCTCCGTTGATGCGAATCCCATGGCGTACATATAAAATGCTGTGTTCTGCCAGTAGTGTGCCTCAAATATCCCAATCGCCGAGTTGTCTACATTCGCATCTGTAAATGTCTGCCAGCAGTTCTGTAGATCGTGGACATAGGTTGGCGTTCCCGGTGTAAAAAAGCCGACCGATTCTTCAAAGTCACCTTCGTTGTAGAGCTTGTGTTCAACGCCGTTAAAGAGCAGAAAGTCGGCGATATGTCGTGCCGTGGTCGATTTGCCTGAACCCGGTAAGCCTTCGACAAGAATGAGTTTTGTTGGTTGCTGCATCTTTTCTATCTATCCCTTACTTAATCCTGAATGCCCATAAATGAAAACTGTGCCAGATGCGGCTCAAAGTGTGCCTTGACGATCTCCGCAGCTTCCTCAATCGAATGCGAGCCATCGGTCTCCAGCAATTTGAAACCTTGGCCGCGCACCGCGTCCGCAACTTGCTTTATGATTGCCCTGTCACGCGCGATATGATTCGCTAGCGTTTGCTGCGGATCACTGCGCTTCTCGTGGGCAAGGTGCTTCTCGCGTCGATAGAAAGAGTCATTGCGAAACGACTCGGTCGGCACCATCCAAATCGCTTGGTGCATTGAAGACAGGTACGGGACAATGAACTTGGGCGACGAATTGCCTTCAAAAATTATAGGCGTTTCGTTACCGATCGACATCAAGCCATTGAGGATCAGCGGTTCAATTTCCGCGCCGATGCGATCAAGCCGTTGCAATTGCTCTTCTATCGGCTGTAGCCAACGTTCATCCAGCGACAATTTCATTACCTGATTGCCATAGGAATTGGGGTCTTGGCTGATGTAGTTCTCCCAAAAATCTTCAAGATGTTCGTCCTTGCTGTAGAAGTACCAACCATACTTTTCGGCCAGTACGGTGGTGACAGAGGTTTTGCCTGCATCGGGACCGCCGCCGATCCATAGGACGTGGGTCAGGGCTTGTTTGATTTCTTCTTGACTTAACATACTTTACTTTCTGGTAAAAGAAAAGAGATGAGGTGAGAAATGTGACAAAAAGCGGTTAGCAGTTCATCCTAAAGGTAGAGAACCCAAAAAGGAGGAAGGAATGCTAACCGCGCCAGAAATAACTATAGCAGTACTGATGAATGTATTGCAAGTAACGCCGATGGGAACAAACGTAAATGTAATGCGTCTGATGTGGGCAATGCTGAATGGGTCGTTTCTGAAAAGTCGAGGAGCAATCCATAGCGCATTGAAAGAAAGCGGGTTTGAAGATGAGGAGCTCCGGCGAAGCTGGTGGAGCTTTCGATATGGATCATGGGATATCACAAGTCTGCTGGGGTCGTGGCAAGAAGAAGTGGAAAGGGGGAATGGGAGGCAAAAAAGTTAGAAGGGTACCGAGTGAAAAGCATAGATATCACAGGGTTCTGGCGACCGAAGCTGCAAGGGAAAGTGAACCGACTCTATAACTCAACGGCTCGTCGGGCATTGCCCGCGCTCATCTTTGGAGTGATGATAAGCTCGGGGGGAGATAGGCGGGAAGCGAGTGCCACTGCTCAAGGCAATCATGAGATGCACGGTTGGAACAAAGGAAAGTGAGTTTCGGAAAAAGCTGCTGACAGAGACGAAGAAATCACTGGAGTCAGACGAAGTGGCGGTGGTCGATGCCGGGTTTACAATCAGAGAAATGCTAGAAAGCGGCATAGACCGATTTGTCCTGCGGGAAGCCATTAACTGCACAGTGCGCCGCAATGAGTTCCCCAAACGCAAAGAAAAAGGCAGACCACCTGAATATGGTGATATTGTGCGTCCGCTCTCTCGCAGCTATAAGGGAAAGCGACTCGAGGCTACAACTCCGGACTCGTCTGGTCGCTTTCTCTATAGTGGTCGCCTGATTTGCTATCAAGCATGGCACAATCTCGTCCCCAGAACAACCAAGGTCGATACAGCCAACCGTACCTACTCGATTTACGTCATTCAGGATCCGGCCTACAACACACCTTTGGTTTTGGCGACCGTTATGACTTTGCAGCCTGAAACCATTTATCTTGTCTACCTGGAACGCTGGCCTGTTGAACCTCCCCCCCTTGGCTTCCAAGCAGATGATTGGCTTACATCGTCAATTTGTTCATGCCGATGAGGCTTGTTTCCGCTTACCTGAACTGGGGCTGCTGGCTGGCAATCTTCTTTCCCATTTAGCCGCTTCTCTTCCTCCCATACCGACTGGCTACTGGGATCGAGAGCCTCAATCCACTCCCGGCAGGCTGCGCCGTGTTCTCTCGAGTGCTCTTTTTCCAACTCCTGACCAACTCGACCCTGACTTTCGGAAAAAGGCCTCGGTTTCACACCATTTCCCTAAAGGCGTTCTCGCTCATCGCCGCCTCAATGCCGCTGCTTAAACTAGCCGAGCACTATTTTTACATTTTATCCCGTTTTTTCAGGGTGGATTCTTTTTTCCGCCCCTTTCGGTTTGCCCTTTGTCACTCAAGCCTTTACCAGAAAGTAAAGAACATACGGTGTTGTCCTTATTTCGTATCCTCATTGAATTTGATTACTTCCCGCCAATACTTGCCATCCTCATCTTGGTGAAGCAGCCCTGCTTGCATCAACTCGGCACGGATGTCAGCCGGTTCGCCCACGAGGTTTTTGCGATACTTGGCAATATGCGCATCGACCTCTGCCTCGGTAAAACGCTTCAGGCGTTTGAGTCGGAAGACAAGTTGTTTGCGCTCGCGGTCCAAATTGGGCGTACCGACTGCTTCTTTGAGATTGGCGTAATCACCGTTTGGTTCACGTTTGCGAATGGCCTGCCGCGTAACCGTAGGTTTGAGGGGGTCGGGCCATTGGGCGATGGGCAGATCTGTCGGTTGAAAGTCAGGCTGTTGTGCCAAAGGTGAATCGGCGCGCCAGTACCAAGAGCAGTCCGGCAGCCGATTGAGATATTGGGTGTTCACAACCCGACTGACCAAGTTGGCGTGTTGAGCTGGCACGCACCATTTTCCCGTAATCTCCCAAACCTGATCTTGATCATAGCGCCGGTCGCGCTCAAATTTCTCGGCAAACCATGTGAAGAGCAGATGTCGATGTTGCTCCTTACGCGGGAGTGACTGAATACGTCCATCCTGAGTCCAACGAGCCAGAATATTCGCATCATCGGCTTGTAGTGTCGGCACGTCATTGCGACAGATTGATTGCCATAGTTCTGCACTGTGATGGGTCAAGTTCGCATAGCGTTTGTTTCCATCGGGACCGTACTCATAAAAGAGCAAATCGTCCCGCTGACTGAGCGCGGCCATGACGGCATCACGATACTGGTTATCTTCCGCATTGTGGAAAGAGCGCGAGTTGACGTGAAACCAGCGTTCACGTCCGTTAATGGTCACCGTGGCGTGATAGCTGCCGCGCGGATATTTCTGAGGCAGTGTAATTTCAATGCCCCTGTGTACTTCAATCATTATCTTATTCCTGTAAATTTTCAGATTGGTGATTCTTAGTTTCTTATCAACCAATTTCTTGCCCATTGTGCAAGAAGTCGCTGAACAGGACAAGATGATGCGCCAAATTGGCGAGATGATAGGATGGACATCTCAATTATCTTATTCATCTGGTCCATCTTGTCCTTTCGGTTCTAGCTCGGTAGCGAAGCGGCCTTGTCCAGGTTAGGCCAATCCAATTTTTAAATGATCAACAGATTGACTGGATTGGTGAGTTTTTTCTAATTCCCATCATCCTAGTGATGCCGAGAAAGTATTTGGACACGGATTGATTGGGTTTTCAAGATTTTATCCGTGTGTATCTGTGAAAAGCCGTGTCCTATTTCTAATCTCTTTCTAGACTTTACTCTGTTCATCTGTGGAGGGCGAAGCGCCTACTTCGTGAGCATTATTTTCTTGGAGTCGCCTTAATCGGTAGGATACTGAACTTCGTTGATCCACTTGCGCCAATACTGCCCATCGTCATCTTGATCAAGCAGCCCTTCGCGGAGCAGTTCAGCGCGGATCTCAGCCGTTGACCCTTCAAGATCTTTGCGGTAGGTGTCAATTGTTGTATCGACTTCTTCTTCTGTATAGGGTTTGTTGAGCTTGAACCGGAATACAATCAGTTTGCGCTCGCGCTCCAAGTTCGGCACATGTACTCTCGGCTTCAGATTGGCGTAGTCGCCATCCGGCTCAAGCTCACGCCTTTTTGCCCGCACAAGTGAGTATTCGAGCGGATCGGGATGCTGGGCAACGGGTAGTGCTTTCGGGTTGAAATCTGCTTGCCGCACCAGCGGTGAATCTGTTCGCCAGTACCAACTGCCGTCTGTGAGCCGATCGAAGTAGTCGGCGTTGACCATCAGGCGAATCATTTCACCAACGTAGTGGGGGTGACAACGCTGGGCGACAAGTTTCCACACCTGCTCATCATCATAGCGTTGATCTTGTTTGAATTGATCAACGATCCAATCGAATACGACCCGCTTGTGCTGCACTTTGCGGGGAATGCCTTGTACGCGATCACCCTTGAGCCAACGTGATAGGATTTGCGTGGCATAAGCAGTGGCGTCCACCTTTTCCTCCGTCCGCACCCGTTGGGCCAGTTCCTCCGGTGTGAGCAGGGTTGTATAGCGTTGCAAGGTTTGGGTGTTGAGAGCGTAGATCTTGTAGTATTGCTGGGCGTTCACCGCGAGTAGGCCCGCCTCTTGTAACCGCGTCACGTGGTGAGAGATAGTAGACGGCTTGATGCCCAAAATGGTTGCCAGTTCGTCACCGCTACGCGGTTGTTGAGCCAGCAGGCCGATGATGTTGAGACGAGTTGCATCAGCTAGCAATTTGAGAAAATCTAAGATATCGTTCACAATTATATCCTGTTCGACAGAAAATGATTTAGTTCGATGCACATCGAACTAAATCATACCACCTATTTTGTCGATTGTCAATAGGCTCTGGCAATTTAGAGTCGCGCAGGAATTTTCAGTTCGGCTAGCTTGGCAATATCGCGTAACCTCTGGTAGAGTATGGAAACATCAACGCACCCAAGATGATATTTGGTTGTCCGGTGAGTGATAAATAGTCAACGAATACAAAATTCTCAGGCTACGACCAGAGTCGATACAAATCGCGTCACTTCACCCGCAACCACACCCCAGGATATTGCATTATGTTTAAAAGTCATCGTCTCTTTCTTCACGAGTTTCGCGCAAACTTCTTCCACATGGGCACAATATTGCCTAGTTCAAGCGCATTGGGACAAGCTGGTAGCGCCTACATTGCACAAAAAGCCCTACCCATCCAGGTGCTTGAGGCAGGTGCCGGCACAGGTTCCTTCACCCGCGAGATCATACCTCACTTGAAACCAGGTGATGCGCTGGACGCCGTGGAGATTAACCCAAAGCTCATCAATTTTCTTGACCAGCGTATCAAACTAGATCTTGATTTTGCAAGACAGACGGGCGATATACGCCTGATCAATGCCGATCTCCTCCAATTTCCGTTTGATACCCAATACGACTATATTGTCTTTGTACTACCCCTGACAAACTTCCCAACACAAATGGTACAAGATGTTCTCACGATCATGATGGATCATTTGAAACCAGGAGGGGTTTTTAGCTATGTAAAATATGCTTTTATCGGGAAGCTGAAGTATTGGCTGGCAGGGAAAGAGACTCGCACCGAGATGAATGCCACCCAAACTGTCATCCATTCATTTGCAAAGCAGTATCAATTTGAGCGTAGAATCGTGTGGGCCAATGTGCCACCAACGTGGGTCTACTATTGGCGCAAACCGGTATAAGGCTTTTCCAAAAAATAAACGGTTGTCTGAGGAATTATGTGGTTGTCAGTTGGTTTGTTGGTTAGATTGTTGGTGAACAAACCAGCAAACCAACAAACTATCCAACATCTACCCCACAAAACCTCACAGAACCAAATAAACTACCCAATTCGGACGGAAAAGCCCAAGCCATTCACAGTCTATAATGTGCTCGACTATGGCAAATCAAGCTTGTTCATTATTGGATCTTCTTTACACGAGGTATTATATGACAAGACGACTGACATTAATCATCCCTAGCACAGCGACACTCGGCTCGTTGGTGCTTGGCGTTTCTGCAATTATGGTATTAGGACAGCAGGAGTTTTTGTTGGCCGCTATCTTTATTATCATCGGTTCGCTACTTGATGTGCTGGATGGACAATTGGCCGAGCGACTGAATGCGACAACCAATATTGGAAAGGAACTCGATTCGTTGGCCGATATGGTAACTTTCGGTGTTGCACCCACTCTTTTGCTCTATCACCTCATGCGAGTGATTGGAGTAGCCGAACCAATTGCTATGGCATCCTCATTAAGCTTTGTGGTTGCGGGGGCGTACCGTCTGGCACGTTTCAATACCCAACCCACCAACCGGGCGGCTTTTTTCATTGGAATGCCTATACCAGTAGCCAGCTTGTTGTTGATCACGGGCAGTTTTTGGCAGGGCTGGATTCTCAATTTGTGGTGGGTCGTGGCGGTCGTGACAGTCAGCTATCTCATGGTCAGCCCTTTTCCTTACCCTAAATTTAAACATATTCAACAACTCTCAGATTTGGCATGGCTTCTAGCAGCTTGCGTTGCCTTCCTATGTTGGATCGTTAGTGGCTGGCAAGCAGTGCCCTTTGGACTGCTTCTACTCTACGCGTGTAGCGGTCCGCTGATTGCGAGTGCTTTCCCCACAAACTTCCTGTTTGGCTCGAAAGCATCATGATTGTTGGTGCAAAGGTAGCACTAAGCGAAGTAAGCAGTATTGTGTTAAGTCTGTTCATCTTGATCGGGGGAGCATTGCTCTTGAATTGGTGGCGCATTGCCGCTCTGCTTGCGATGCTGTTGGCTTGGGTCTTTTACTTCTTTCGCGATCCAGAACGTGCACCGGAATCTGGTGCCGACACCGTCATTCTAGCACCCGGTGATGGCCGTATCACCAAGATCGAGCCGATCGAAGAGTCTCGCTTTTTGCATCGACGGGCATTACGTATCACCATTTTTCTCAGCATCTTCGATGTCCATGTGCAGCGATGTCCCTACCCAGGAACAGTCGATTTTATCCATTATGAGCCGGGCGGCTTTGCACCAGCTATGTTCTCAAGCGCTGACAAGAACGAAGCGAATTACCTGGGCATCACGACAGTCCACGGCCCCCTACTGATTACGCAGATGGCGGGTCTCATTGCACGACGCATTGTCTGTTGGTCGAATGTAGGAGATACACTAGCACTCGGACAGCGCTTTGGATTGGTTAAATTTGGCAGCCGCGTCGATCTCTATCTGCCTCTCGACACGGAAATTTTGGTCGCACCAGGTCAACAAGTCTACGGCGGACAAACTGTTATGGCTCACTGGCCCACTCCGTAAGGAATGATGATTCAATCACTCATCGATGTCATTCTCGAGTGAAACGAAGAATCTATCGATGAGTGATTGAATTCCGAATCCTAAGAACCTATCCGAAAAGTGGTTGTGAGTCCGACCAGCTTCTCGAGTGAGAATACATCGCCACAGAACTTTTTCGATAAGCACTAAGGTGATTCCAAAAATTCATTCATAGTCACAACCCAATTCGCTCGATCACGCCCGACATGACCCATCCTTGTAACTGTTCCCCTGGTAGTGCCAGACGAACCCATGCACCACGCTCTTCTAAGACACTGACTTTGGCACCACTATGCAGAGTAAATTCTGTGATGTACTGTTCCCCTGGTCCGCTTACAACATCAACTTCCTGGGCAAGGATAATGGCTGGAGGACGGGTTGTATCAGCGTAGATGCGGGTGCCCAAAAGAGTGACACTGACGAGAAGTAAGAGGATACAGCCAGCGAGCAAATATTGAAGACCGGTGCAAATTGAGTCCAACCAGCCATGCCAGATAACGAGTAGAATCAGTGCAACTAGCACCCACAACACTAGACTCAGAATAGCCGTTTCGTTGACTGTTAACCAAGCAGCAACCAAATCCGCAAGCCGCCCAGTGATTGCACCATTCGCACTCTCATATTGATCAAGGATTTGGCTACGAGCCAGGGTCAGATTGGCACGAATATCTGGGTCGCGCGGTGCAATGCGCATGGCTCGCTCATAATTCAGAATGGCGTTGCCCAAATTGCCCTGCTTATAATAAGCATTGCCCAAATTATAGTAGAGCGCACTGTCCATGACACCTGATTCCAATACCTGAGTATAGAGTTGGGCTGCCTCAGCATACTGTTCGTTTTCATAGAGCTGATTCCCGCGTTCCATAAGCGACGGCGCAGCGCTCGTTTGGGCATGGATCTGGATGAACGACGAACAAATGAGGGTGAGAAGGATTGCGCTTACTTGCGCCGTAGTTGAGCGTGGGGCACTGACCAGCACTCTTTCCAAATCTGTGATGAGTGTCTCCGTCTCAGAATAATATCCATCGACCTCATTTTGGCTTCCGTCTGTTGGCGCATAGCGTGCCATATCAATTTGGTTGAGTAATGTCTCAACCCGTCCCACCGTCGATGGATCCACACCGGCTAGGCCCAAATGTGTTCGTAAAGTTGTGCGGGTCATCCCCTGAATCGGTTGGTTTAGCTTATCGCTTAGATAGTTGAGCAGTACGTCGCCCACAGAAGCCGGGGTAATCGCCTGTTTTCGCCGCAGTTGTGCCAGAGCATTTCGTCCTTTCTTGTACGCTTGCGAACGGCGCAGTTGGTCGGGATTACTCATTCGTTTTCGTTGAAAAATAGACCAAGCTCGGTCAATAACAAGTAGGAGCAACGGCAGAGTCCAAGCCAACCAATATAAGAGGCTTTGGGTGATCGGAGGCTGGAACGCCGCAAGCGATGCCGGTACTGGCTGAATGTGGCGAATGTCAGCAACCAATCGCTGGACGGCTTCTGGCGAGCTGCCGATTTGGATCGGCAGGGGTGCTTCTGCTACTCCTTCAGCCACAATGACGGATCTAGGCTCTGTGGAGACAGTACGATACTCTTCTGTGATTGGGTCAAAGTAGGTATATGATAGGGCGGGGATGGTGAACTCACCCGCCGCGGTTGGTACCAGCAACTGTTCGATGACTCTCTGACCAATCAGCCGACCATTTTGAACTCGAGTGTTTACGGAGCTCGTGCTATCAAATTTGCGCCAGTTTGGAAGGTCTGGCAATTCTGGATCGGGCCAGGTCTGAATGTTGCCACTGCCACGCAGCATCACCCGTAACGTGATCGGTTCATTGACCGCCGCATTTTCTATATCTGCCTCTGCAAAAATCTCAACCTGGCCGACTGCCCCCGTGAACCCATCGGGGGCCGGTACCGGAAGAGGTTG
Organism: Chloroflexi bacterium TSY; assembly: GCA_019217005.1. Next base: position 8,375 of record JAHBNG010000163.1, on the reverse strand, counting down.
TACGGTCACGGGCTCTGTGCTCAGTCTGGTTCCTGCACTCAAGAGTGAACCAGGTATGGAAAGCAAAGCTGGCTCAATTGTGCGCTCACCAATCACTGTGGGAAACAGGATGGTTGTCAGCTCTGTTACCTGATACGGGCGGTTGGAAATTTGGATATTGTATTGTTTTTGCGCAGTTTCCTGCTGATTCCAAAACCCAGTGAACTCCGGTTCAGCGTAGCTCGGCTGACCAAAAAAGCGAACTGCCTGGTAAAGGCGAAATGTATAAGTGATCTGCTCGCTTAGATAAGGTGTGGGAGAATCTACCTCAGCTTCAACAAAGATGTCGCCTGTTTCGGTTGTGCTGGTTGACGGGTTGTTTGGTGCCTGATGATTGTTTGATGTGCCTGGAGCTTGCTGGCTCGGCGTGGTCCCTTGCGTTACCTCTACTGTTATCGGATCGGTAGAAACAGTCTGTCCATCCACAACAACCTGAACCGGAGCAATTACCAACTGACCAACACGCGTAGGTTGCAGCGTATAGCGATAGCTAACCTGTGAACTGACTGCACCATTGATAATGCGGATCTGAGATGCCGAGCTGGTGCCGACGATCTGAAACCCATCGAGTACTGGAATCTGCGGCTGTCCAGCCTCCGAACCGGTGACAGTCACCGTCAGATTCACCCGTTCATTCATGGACAATGTTGTCCGATCCACTGCCGCCGTCACGGGAGAGGGCTGGCTCGTCACGGACTGCGGATAGAGGAGAAGCACAATTGCCAACAGCATTCCGCTTATCCAACTAGACAAATATGGGCTTTTTCTACTTTGATCCTTCATAGTCCATTTACAATTTTTGGTTCTCAATTGAAAATTCGGGTTCAGTGGATCTACCAGTCTTTATCCGGTGGATCACCAGGGGCGACATAGATTTGCTGTAATCGCTCCTGTAATGTTTCAGCGTTTCGACCGATCGTGCTGAGTAGCTGGCGTGCCTGTTCTTCTGTCAAGGGCTGAACAACTTGCTCTTGCGGCTGACCCTGATCGGTGAGCTGTTCAACACCTTGTTCGTCTTTGGACCCATCGGATTCATCGGATGATTGTGCCTGCTCCTCTTGCTCTTGCTGATCGCTGGATTGATTTTGCGTGTTCGACTCTTCTTCTTGTTCTTCTTTTCCCTGAGATTGGTCGGCGGATTCCTGTTCTTGGGGATCTTCCTGCGATTGGTCTGACTGCTCATCATTTGGAACGTCGTCCTCTTGCTGCTCTTGCTCCTGTTGATCGTCCGACGATTGCTGTTGCTCCGTCTGCTGTTCCTGATCCAAATGCCTGAGGGCTAATTCCAGATTATATTTGGCGTCCATATCGTTTGGGTTCAGACGCAACGCTGCCTTATATGCTTCTACCGCAGCAAGCCATTGCTCCATCTGGTAATGTGCGTTTCCCAGGTTGTACTGACCAGATTGTGCAACTGTTCCCTCGGCCAAACCCAATGCCTGTGGCATCAACTGTTGCGTCTCAGTAAAGCTTTCCTGTCGATAGAGTGTGTTCGCTATGTTATAGATCGGTTCCGCGTCTGTGGGTGCGAGTTCTTGTGCTGCCGTGTAAGCGAGCAAAGCTTCGGCATATGCCTCTTCCGCATATGCCGCATTCCCATCGGCCAGCAAATTGCCGGGGGAGTCACCACAGCCAGTTAGCAACATGATACCTACGAATAAGGTGATTGAAATGGATAAGTAGATATGGTTCATAAAACGTTTCTTGTGTGTCTCCGGTCTGGTTGATGTTCATGAAAGGGCGCGAACCCGGTCTGGAATCAACTCATGGATGACAAGGGCAATCAATGCCACAAACAAAAAAATCTGAAAACGCTCGATCTTCTGGGTCTCAAAGCGGCTTTCCAACTGAGCCGTTTGCAGTTCCGCCAACTCCGCCATCAAAGAATCCAACTCGCGTCCGTCGGCTGTGGCACGAAAATACCGTCCACCAGTTGCCAATGCGATCTGCTGGAGCATCACTTCATCCAATCGGGACAAGATCACTTGATTTACGCTATCTTTTTTATATCCCACGAACGCACCGCTCGCATCATATTCTGGGATCGGTTCCCCTTGGGCAGAACCAAACCCGATCGTGTAAATAAGGACATTGTCTTCGGCAGCTACTTCCCGCGCAACCGCCACAGGATCCGTCTCATGATCTTCGCCATCAGTCATGATCACGATCACCTTCTGCGTGCTTTGTTGCAAGTCAAATCCGCTCATGGCCGTGCGAATTGCTTCTCCGATCACTGTGCCCGGTCGCGAAATTGCTTCGGGTCCAACGTTGTCTAGGAAGGCCCGTGCGGTATCATAATCCGACGTCAACGGAAATTGAATAAAACTGGCACCCGAAAAGAGCACCAAACCAATCTCATCGCCACGCAGCCGCCCCATTAAGTCAGAAATCTCCAGTTTTGCCCGCGTGAGCCGATCTGGCTTCAAGTCGGCGGCCAGCATGCTCTTGGAGACATCCAGCGCAACCATGAGCTGAACACCTTCCTGCTCGACAACTTGAATGGTACTTCCCCATTGAGGTCGCGCCAGGGCCACAATCATCAACAAGAGCGCCAGTCCCCATAGACGTCCTTGCCAGCGCCGACCGCGCCAATTGACAGAGGCGCTTAACTGCTCTAGTAGACGTGAGTCACCCAGCCGTGCCAGCGCCGCGCGTCGCTGGCGATGTGCAAAACGTAACCCGATCATGCTGATGGGAACCAAAAGCAAAGCCCAAAGAAATAATGGTTGTCCAAAGGTCATCGTCAATCCGTGTTTATTTTCAAGGTAGCTTCCTCAAAAGTGTCTTGCCCATCACAACCTCAGTCAACATCAGTACGAGAGCCGAAGCCAGCAACCAAGTCGACAGCTCTGTATAGCGGTGGAAGGTGCGAATTTCGATCTCTGACTTCTCCAGCGCATTGATCTCATCATAGACTTGCTGGAGACCCGCCGTGTCTTCCGCGCGAAAGAAAAGCCCACCAGTCTTTTCGGCGATCTGCATCAGCGTCTCTTCATCCAGAACACTCTCCACCATCACGACCCGCTGGCCAAAGAGCGTTTGCTGCGGCATAGGCACCTGACCGGGTCGTCCCATGCCAATTGTGTAGACGCGGATACCCAATGTCCTGGCTGCTTCGGCCGCAGTTAATAGATCAATTTGGCCAGCATTGTTAACCCCATCGGTCAATAACACAACAATTCTACTCTTGGCTGTCGATTCCTTCAGCATGTTGGCTGCATTGGCTAACCCCAAGCCGATGGCGGTTCCGTCTTCGATCCGTAGGTCGGTGGCCAATTCGACTTGATTGAGCAGACGAGCCAACACAGCATGATCAATCGTCAGAGGGCTTTGCGAAAATGACTCTTTTGCAAAGACGGTCAGTCCGATCCGGTCGTAGGGTCGCTCAGCCACAAAATTTTGAATCACCTGTTTGGCCGCTTGAAGACGATTGTCTGGCTCAAAATCCAGGGATGCCATGCTGCCCGATATGTCGAGGGCCAGCGCAATATCCACCCCTTCACCCTTAATAATCTGTTGTGCATCAACTGTTTGCGGTCGGGCAAGAGCCACAATGAGCAGTGCCAGCACCAGCCAACGCAGAATCGGTAACACGGGGTGCAGCAACAAACGCCAGGAACGAATCTGTGTTGTGGCGATACCCACATTGGCGTAGAGAATCCCAACTGGTTGTCGCCGCTTCGGGTGATAAGTCAGAGCAACCAAAAGAGGGAGAAGAAGCAACAATGTTAGAAACCAGGGGGCTGCAAAACGTATGGTCATCTCGTCATTTTATCCTCGATTTCAGCTATACTTTGCTCTGTATGAAAACCGGCTCTTTGAGGTTTTGTGGGGTAAACGTTGGATGGTTTGTTGGTTTGCTCGTTTGTTCACCAACCATCTAACCAACAAACAACCACACAATTCCTCAGACAACCTGAAAACCATAGTTTGCTCTCTCTGGTAGGGCTGTCGAAAACTACGGTTTCATCATAACCGCACTATAACTGTCTAAATTGATTCATCTTCTGCTTCTGCGATTGGTGACTCTGAGGCATGTGGCTTGATCGCTAGAACGATTTGACGCACCATGTCGGGCAGTTGTTGAGCCTCATCTTGTTCGGGCACAACCTCGGCAAACTTAACAAAGTCGGCCTCTTCCAACATATTCAGCAACCGGCTTTTTTCTCTTTGCGCGAAGGAGAGTGGCTTGATGGCCTGTCGAATCTCTTCCGTGGTCTGCTCCAGGGCCGAGATCTGATATGCATCTTCCAAATAGCGCCGCAACACATCAGTCGTCAATGTATAATGATCCTTAAAACGCATTTCCGTTGGCAAATTCAACTTTTCAATCCGCGCCAGTTCATGAAGCGCAATCTCGTGTGCCCTCCGTGTCTCTAGGGCCGGCAAAGGCTGTGCAATCTGTTTAACGGTGCGTCCCCGTCGACGACGCAGTAACCACCAGAAAAGACTTGCCAGTACGCCCAACACCAGCAGACCGGCCACAACCCATGGCCAGCGGAGCGGCAGGGGCAGAGTGGCCTGCGGTTTGAGATCACGCAAAGCGTCATCCCCGTCTATAAGGACCGACATCACGGTGAGCGTTAGCGGTTCTGTTGCAACCTCGACAAGATTGCCCTCTGTGTCAGCCACGGTAACGGGCAAAAGCGGTACACGAACCGCACCGGTTGACCAGAAGGTTACGTCAATCTGCTGTGTGCTCATCTCGCTGCCTATCACGGTCTTGTCATCCTCCTCTCCTGCCTGATCCACTACAGTGACGACAGATTGGTCGCGTATCTCAATGGCACCCCAATGTTCAGCATCGACTGGTAGGGGCAAGACGCGATAACCGGCAGGGTGGTCGACCTGAAGAGTGAGCGATATCACATCGCCGATGGTCAATTCAGTGCGCCGGGTTGTCAAGGTGGCTCGAATCTGTTCATCGCTGACCTGTGCAAACGCGACATGATTCCCTTGTCCCAAGACGATCGCGAACAAGAGACCAATACTCAATTTCAAAGTGAGATAACTCGAACGCATTATTCACTGTCGTATTAGAGATGATAAGAATTATGAATGCGGGATACAGATTGCACAGATTGATTCTGAGATGATCCGTGTTTATCCTAAAAACCGGCGTCCTAATTATAGTTCCTATACTGTCTATTCACGCTACTACTGGTGTAGTAATCGTTTCGGTCAGATGGTATTGCTGTATCGCTGGTGAAGCTGAACAAACAAGCTGTTTGTTTTACAATAGTTTGATGCAACTTCAGCGGGCGAGACGTTGTGCTCGACGTTGGAAAAATGATGTCAATGGCCCAGTATAGTCAGCACCCGTTGTGATCACCATGTGATCGACATTTGCCCGCCTGAATAGTTGCTGCTTCACTTGTTCATCGGAGTCAACTCGCTGCTGAAATTCTCTGCGCCAGCCGCCATGTCCCGTATCGATCCAGATCAGCTCACCGCTTTCGGCATCCTCTAACGCCAGTAGACCTACGTTGGCAATCTGCCGCTCTAGTGGATCTTGTAGCTCGATTGCCACCACGTCGTGTCGCCGATTCGTCACTGAAAGTGCTCGCTGATAGCTCTCAGGATCGGCAATAAAATCAGAGACAAAAAAGACAATACTGCGCCGTTTCAAAATGCGGTTCACAGTGTCAAAAGCAAGGCGTAGATCCGTCCCCCGAGATTGGGATTCAAAGGCAAGCAGCTCACGCACAATGCGTAAGACATGTTTGCGCCCCTTGCGTGGTGGAATGAAGAGTTCCACCTGATCGGTAAAGATGAGCAATCCCGCTTTGTCATGATTTGTGGTTGCGGCAAAGGCAAGCACGGAGGTCAACTCTGCCGCCAATTCTCGCTTAAAGCGTTCGACTGAGCCAACATCCTCTGACCCGCTGGCATCGACAACGAAGAGTACCGTTAACTCTCTCTCCTCAACGTATCGCTTGACATATGGGTCACCCATTCGTGCCGTCACGTTCCAGTCGATTGTACGAATCTCGTCCCCAGGTTGATAGGGACGCACCTCGTCAAACTCCATTCCACGGCCCTTGAAGACAGAATGGTATTCCCCAGCAAAACTATCGTTGACCAGATGACGAGTTCGTATTTCAATTTGCTGAAGTTTGCGGATTAATTCTGAGGAAAGCATGGAGTGAACGCAAAAACACAAGTTAAAGATTAGAGATTGGAGATTGGGAGATTCTGCTGACGTAATCTCTCAATCTCCAATCTCTAATAAACTGCACAAATAATCATATCCTCATCCCTACGGCACTTCTACATGATCCAATATTCGCTGCACAATGGCTCCCGCGCTGATCTCTTCTGCCTCTGCTTCATATGTCGTGATCACTCGATGGCTCAATACGTCAGGGGCGATCTGTTTGATATCCTCTGGTGTGACAAAGCCGCGCCCGCTAATAAAGGCATGTGCACGCGCCGCGGTAATCATAAAGATGCCCGCACGGGGCGATGCGCCAAATGCGATGAGCAGTTGCAGATCGCGCAAACCACTCTCGATTGGTCGACGCGTGGCAACAATCAGATCCAGGATATACTCTTTGATCTTGTCGTCAACGTAAATATGACGAACGGCATCTCGGGCACGCAAAATCTCGTCTGGCGAAATGATGGGTCGGGTCTGAGGAAGCGTCGTGCCCGTCATACGGTCCATGATCTGACGCTCTTCGGCCCGACTCGGATAATCCACCATGACTTTGAGCATGAAGCGATCGACCTGTGCCTCTGGCAGCGGATATGTGCCTTCTTGTTCGATGGGATTTTGCGTCGCGAGGACCAGGAACAGATCGCTCAAGCGATGGGTTTGGCCGCCGATCGTAATCTGCCGCTCCTGCATGGCTTCGAGGAGCGCACTCTGTACTTTGCCCGGGGCCCGATTGACCTCATCGGCCAAAATGAGATTCGCAAAAATCGGTCCCTTGTGAACAGAAAACTCGGCGGTTTTGGGGTTGTAAATCTGGGTTCCGATCAAGTCTGCGGGTAACAGATCGGGGGTAAATTGGAGTCGCGAAAAATCTGCTTGTATGGCTTGTGCGACTGTCTTGATCAGCAACGTCTTGGCCAGGCCTGGCACACCTTCCAGCAAAATATGGCCATCAGCCAGTAGGGCAACCAGAACACGGTCCACCAGTAGTTCCTGACCAACCATTACCTTGTTAATTTCAGCCCGCAGATCGTGTAAAAATAGACTCTCTTTCTCAACTTGAGCATTGAGCTCTCGTACGCTTATCGGGGTCATTCATTCCTCTTCAAAACAGCGCATCGACAAGCGTTTTCTGAACATCCTATTTTTTGAGGATTCGCCTTGTGGCAAATGAGCCAACTCTTGTTAGGCTTTTCCAAAAATTGAAATCCCCAATTCGACTGGAAAAGCCGTAGCCATTCCAAGGAAAAGCCTCCCTTTCAATGGGCATATATTTTTCTGGAATGGCCTTAGATAGGAATTGACGAAGCTGTCGATGCCTATGCAATGTGTCTGTATGATTTGGCATTATATTTTCCAAATTTGTCGATCGTTTGTCAACTTGGACAGGTCGAAGCGAAACATTTCAATTTCTAGACGAGTTTTCAGGGTAGCATTTGCGCCAAGCCTGTCATTCAGTTTGGTTACAGTCGCCTACGAACGCCACAACAGGGAGGCAATTGCTTCGATACAGAAATCGAAACAGAACATTTCGTTGGACCGCGATCGAAAGAATGCGATGCACGGGTGAAAAAGCACATAGAGCGTCCAGTTAATAACTCAACCGTGCGTTGCATTCTCGCCCCCAAACGTAAACCACCGTCCAGCTAAGGCAATCGCGTACCGTAAATAAAATGGCATTGTTACTGGAAGGAGCCACCCGCCATCCCGGATTGGACCAAGAACTCGCTCTGGAGCGGATCATTGAGTGGTCCAATCCGGGATGGCTCGCCCCGTGCATCTGGCTATCTAGACTTGCTTGGGACCTTGGCTGCAAAGTTCGCGATTGCCTACCGTCCAGCCAAAACCTACTTGAAAAAAGGAGAGATCCAGTCTAAAATAGGCAGTAGGAGGTCCCTCTGGTGCAACACACACTATATCTTTTTGGCTACCCCCAAATCAAAATCAACGGACAGCCCACAGACATCAAGTCGCGCAAGGGCCTGGCTCTGCTCGCCTATCTGGCCGTCACCCGGCAGCCTCAGAGCCGTGACACGCTGGCCGGTCTGCTTTGGCCCGAATACGATCAGACGCGCGCTCGCGCCAACCTACGCCGTACTCTCTACAATCTGAACCGCACAGCAGTGGTTGATTGGCTTGTGAACGACCAGGAGATGCTGCATCTTAAAGAGGAGATTCG
>JAHBNG010000161.1 GCA_019217005.1 Chloroflexi bacterium TSY | reverse complement strand
GAGTCAACTTCTTCTGAAGATGAACAAACGGAAGGCAGCGATGCTGGGAAGCAACTCTGAAGAGAGTGGCGCTGAAGCAGCCGCAGATGTTGGTGAACTGACAATCTTCCAGATTGTCCAGGAACAATCAAGCACGCTTTCATATTGATGAAATCCTACGCGGCGAAGATGTAACCGTGGTGGGCAAGACCTCGATGGTCACCGGTGAGATCACGATCAATCCCGCAAATCTGGCTCAAACAGAGATCGGTCCCATTCAGGTAGACGCACGTGATCTGGCAACAGATAGTCGTCGCCGTAACACGATTCGGCGTTTTATCCTGGGGTCATGAGTGCCAATCGATTCATCACCTTTACACCCACCGCCATCGACGGATTGCCAGATTCTGCCAGCGCGGGTGATACAGTCGAATTTCAGGTGACAGGCGACCTCCAAATTCGAGATACGACCAATTCTGTCACCTTTGATATGTCAGTCACGGCAAACAGCAACAGTGAAATCAGTGGCCTGGGTTCAACAACGATTCTCTATTCAGATTTCGGCCTCTTTATCCCGTCCGTGCCTTTTGTGGCCAGTGTAGAAGATGAAGTGATTTTAGAGTTGGAGTTTACAGCCGCGGCTGCGGAATAGAAATGAACCCGTTCATCTTCCAAGCAGAAATGAGCGTGGTTCTACAAGTTTTGGTTCTTCCGGAATAGAGAGGTTGAACTTCCCGGACACGCTTTGTATGTAATGGCAGTTCCAAAAGGGCGCGTTGAAGAAGAACTGATAGAGAGAACCAGCAGCGTGTTATGTCAACATATAGATGAGGACAAAGGCAAGGAACCCAAAGGCGATACATAGTAAAAAATTAGAAGCAATTAAGCGATAGGTTGGCGACGATGGGCTCGTTGCTGCAAATGGAAAGATTCATCATAAGGTTTCTTGTCTTGCCACAATTTCCAAATGATGCAAATCCAGCGATTAGCGAGTGCGATCAGCATGACTCTTTTGAGACCGCGTTGGCGAGCGGCGGTGTAAAAGCAGCGGCCCAAGAAGACTCTTTGCGGGAGCAGCAAATTGCTGAGTAAAATAACGAAAGTCGTGATCGCAAGCTCTGCGGAAATGAACGGTTCTGACTTTGCCACTTTGTTTGGTGACAGGACAGGTTCCCGCCAGAGACTGAAGGCTCATGGGAGAGGAAAGCGTTTCCTGTCTTCGCCAAACTTGACCAGAAGACTGGGAGCTAAAAGCTGGCCAGCACCAGGTAAAGAAGCAAAGATATGCTGATCCGGATGTTGCAGAAAAAGTGACTGTAACTGGTCAAGGGTCTCTTGTTCATAGCGCAGTGCAAGCAAAAGACATTCAGCCAGCTGAAGAGCTTCTCGTTGATACGCTGGCACAAATGCAGGAGCTGATGTGGGATAAGTGGCGGTTAACTTATCATAACAAGTGACCCATTTACGGGTTGCGTATGTCGGTGCTGCTTGAGAAACTCTTGGAAGCCTTCATAGGTGGAGTTGCGCACATGCTCTGGCGTTGGATAGGTCAGAACCAGGTGGCAGGCAATCCGAGAAGGCCAGTTGCTGAAGACCTCAAGCAGCGCCGGATGGTAACGCAACAGGCAAGCGCGCAGACGGTTGGATAAGGCCACAGTCTCTTTGGTCCAGTATTGTGTGGCACTGCTGACCACTCGCATCTGCTGGAGTAATTCACTGCCAGGTGACCAAGGATAAAATCGATGGACATCGGTCCGCAACAAATCTGCTATCACATAGGCATCACTCTTATCATTATGCGCACCACTTTGACTATAGCGCTCCCGACTCTTGTTCACCACATTCGGCGGCACCACATAGACATTCTTGTACCCGCTCGACCAGAGATAATCAATCAGCAAATTATGCGCTGTTTCCAGTCCCACTGTCACTTCATCATGGCTCGCTCCTGTCTTCTTTCTCATTTCTTCAATTTGGCGAAATCCCTTCTGGCTATGCTCTATCTGCGCATAGCCCAGCGCTCGTCCTGTCTCATCCAACATCATCACATCATGTTTCTTTTCACTCCAGTCGATTCCCATTTTCACTTTCATCTTGGACCTCCTCTCCCGTATCGCCTGAGCTCCTCAACTTTGGACGCTGTTTTCCGTTTTCCTGTTATGGCACTCGAGGTGCTGCACGCTTTCGACGTTGCACGGCGTCGACCAGGACTGTCCGGGAAGCGGTCGCACCGAAGAGGGGTCCTTTTGCCAGGTCGAGAGTCCAATAAGTTTCGGCTTTCCTTGCTTTTGCCTTCCCTTATTTTATCTCCCTTTCCTATATTACCTAACAGGAAGAGGTCAGAACAGTCGTTGACGATCTCTGCCCTCTTCCTATTAGATAATATAGGAAAGGAGTTAGAATGAGAGAGACAGAAAGAGAGAAGCTGTCACTCGGAATCGAACTCCGGCTTGGTAAAAAGGACCGCCCTCTTCCCGCGGTGCGACCGCCCTTCCCGGACCGTCCACCAAGCCGACGCCTAGAACCGTCGCAAGCGTGTAGCATCTCGAATGCCATAATAGGAAAACGGAAAAGAGCGTCCGAAAAAAATGACCAAAGGCAATCCTCAAGTGAATGAGGAGGTCAAAAATGCAGATATTCATAGGAATAGACTGGAGTGAAACAAAACATGATGTAATGATAACGGATGAAAACGGTCGTCGAATTAACTACATGACAATAGAACATAGTGTGGATGGCTTTAAGCAACTAGAAAAGTGGCGAGAAACGATGGATATCGGCCATGAAAAATGTCGAATCGGATTAGAGACAGCACATAATCTGATAATTGACTACTTATGGGATGCTGGGTATACAAATCTATATGTCCTCCCACCGAACGTGGTCAAAGCAAGTCGGGCGAGGTACAATCAGAGCGGTGCTCGCACTGATGAAAGTGATGCATATACGATAGCTGAACTGGTCAGAACAGATGTTCACCGATTCTATCCTTGGCATCCAGGGAGTGAATTACTCCAGCAAATGCGCATCGTGGTGAGCATGACCGAGTTTTGGCGCAAAGAAACGGTTGCTGTCTCCAATCGCTTGCGTAGTTGTTTGCTCAGATACCATCCCGCTTTGCTCAATGTCTTTAGTTGGCCATCGCCCATTGCAGCTCATCTGATTCTGGCTTATCCGTCGCCGCAAGCAGCAGAAAAAGCAACCTATGATGAATTTCAGGTCTTTCTCAAGCAACATAAACATAATCAGCCCTCCAAATGGCTCACCTGTTTTGATGCCTTGACCACACAACATCCCCGTTCAGCTCCGGGTGTTGCCCAAGCTTGTCAAGTTCAAGCCCAGCAACTTGCCCGACTCTTGCTCCATACCCTCAACTCCAAGCAAGCAACACTCCAACAGTTGAACTCTCTTTTTCTGCAACACGAGGATCACCCCATTTTTGCTTCCCTGCCGGGCGCAGGAGAGCTCTTGGCTCCCTCTTTGCTGGTCAAATTTGGCGAAGATCGCCGCCGCTTCCCCCATTCCAGCATGGTCCAGACTTTAGCTGGCACGGCTCCCGTTACCAACCAAAGTGGCAAAGTCCACTTGGTCCACTTTCGCCGCTCTTGTGATAAAGAGTTTCGTTACTTTTCTCAGCAACTGGCTCGTTCTTCGCGCCAGCAATCTCGCTGGGCTTCGGCTTACTTTACACAAGCTCGTCAAAAAGGGCCACTCGGTCAGTCGCTCTCATCGGGCTTTAGCCAACCGCTGGCTGGCCATTCTTTGGAAAATGTGGCAAGACCGAACCACCTATGACGAATCTTTCCACATTCGTCAACGAACTATCCGTCGTCGACCACAAGCTTAGTTTTTCTGCTTTCTTTTTTTCAGCTACGGCAAAAGTCGGGTACAAAAAATGACCATAAGGGGTGAAATCCTAGAGCAGCCCTCTGTTTGCATGAAAAATTTGTACCCGACTTTTGCTGCTACTGTTTTTTTTCTTGATTGCCTTTGATTTCTCTCTTATGTCTACTTGCTACCAGCTCAATACCCAAGTTTACATAAAGTCGGAATTGTTGATTTTTTCCGACTCTTTTCAACGCGCCTATTTGGTATCTCTCTTACTGACTAAGCGTGTCCGGGAAGTTCATGGCACTTCTTTGTCAACCTCCTGAGTTCCCGAAGAGCCCAAGTTTTGCTCATTTCTGCTTGAAAGACATGATATAGCTTGCCAGAAAAGTCTTGTCCAAGACGGGCAAGAGGTTCGGCGGCCATCCATTCTCTCCGGTCGGAGTTGGTCTTCCGCCGAACCTCTCCCTTCGACCAATTTGCAGGACAAAACTTTCCTGACGAATTATTGTCGCGTCAAGCGTAATGTGATAGATATCTTGAAACGTTGGATTCTTCGCTAGGATCGAACCAATCTCACGGACCACTGGAGATTTTGGAGTCGAATCCTCATTCGGCCGGATGCTGACTCAGAATGACAATATAGACCATTTTATCGCTGACGAGACATTGTATAGACTCTCGCAGCACGACTACTCTCTCAACCAGTACCACGCACTACGCACCAAGCATCCTCCCTCTACCCCACCACATTCCCCGACACATAAACAGGCCGAAAGAGCGTCTGCCGCATGGCAGGCATTTGGGCCAATAGATTCCGGGTGCGGATCCCAGTTGTGCCACTTACAGCCGATCATATTGTAGGAGTTAAAGATGGCCAGACGCGCCGTCTCTTCATCGGTCCAGATGGACGAGCTGTGGGTGACGGCTTCGGTAAAGAAGAGAACAGAGCCAGCTGGACAGCTGTAGGTGCTCCAAAACGACGAATTCATGTCGCGGAGCGTCGCTTCTGGGGAAGGAAAGGCCGATTTATGGCTACCCGTGACAAAAAGCGTGCCTCCTTTGCCCTCTTGGACGGGGTTTAATTCCCACAGCGCTCGCGTCAAAACGGATTTGGAGTGACCGGGAAAAACGTGATAAGTGTGGTGGTCGCCCGGCACGCGCATCGAACCGCTGCCGTTGTGGGGTGCGAATCTGCCTTCGCCGGCCCGTCGATACTGTGAGAAACTATACTCCATGCGAAAACCATAGCACTTCTGGTTGCCCAACGGGGGAGTCTTTGACCCATCCGTAAAGGGGTTGTAGACAAACTCGTTCATAAAGCCCACCACCACCGGATGATCGACCAAACGTTCACACGGCCCACCAAGCGACGAGCGATCCTTCTCCGGAATCGATTCTGGATCGGTATGCAGCCGCTTGATATGCTCCCGCATTGGCTCCATCTCCTCTTCCGACAAAACCCCAGGAACAAGCAGCCAGCCCTGCAAATCAAAAGCATACTTCTGTTCCACCGTCAACTCCACCACCGGATCGCCATCCGCGTTGGTGCGGCAATAGGCATCTTCGGTTGAGAGTTGGGGACGGCCGAAATCTTTGTTGAGGATAAATGGTTTGTCGCTATATCTGGATTTCATTGGTTTTTCCTTTGTTTTGAGGAGCAGGGGAATTTCAAACTTGGTCGGTGGATGATTATATGCAGAATATAAACAGATTGGCAAATCGTGAAAAATTTCTCAAGCCCCTCCAAACCAAAACTTAGATTCTCCGCAGCGCAAACTGCCGTCTTGACCAGACGGCGGAGTTTATTCGTCGGTGATACTGAACAAACAGGCTGTATGTTCTTCGATTTGTATTTCGCTATTGATATCCACCAATCCCCAATAGTTCCCGCGCCTCAGGACTGGCATTCGCAATATACTCATCCATCAGACTCTCTTCCGGCTTGACGCCAAAGGGCGATTTGCGCATCCAGGTTGCGCCATAAGAGAGGATGAGCAATCGTCTTTTTTCGCCGTCGGGGCGTGTAGGCCAGGCGCGGTGCCAGATGTTGCTGTGGATCATGAGCGTGGTGCCAGGGGGGCCATAGAGCACTTCTTGGCCCGGTTTGTCGCCGAAGTCATTGGCGGGTAGATCGTCGTGGATCCAGAGATGAGAACCGGGAACGAAGGCGAGTGGTCCATTGGCGTCATTGAGTTCATCCAGGTAGATCAAATAATCGAGGGTGTGTGGATGGGAAAAGAAGGCCGGTAGCGGATTGGGAATTGTCCGACGGTGGAGATGCCAGTGGGTTTCCTGATTCGGTTCTCCTGGATAGGCAACTCGCCCACCCAACTGACGGATGCGCACAAACGGGCCCAGCATGGCCTGGGCAACCGAAACAAAGGGCGCAAAATCAATGAGGTCGTGAAAAGCTTCGTGTTTGTCGAAAAGATAACGAGGGAACCAGCCGCCAAAATTTCCCGAGCGGCCAATCGGCTCTTTGGTCACCTCAGCTGCTTCGACCTCATCTAATGCGTCTCGATAGCGCTGGAGCTGTTCATCGCTAAAGAGCCCCTTGCGCACAAGATACCCCTGCTTGCCAAATTGCTCAATCTCTTCTGGTGAGGCGTAGACTTGGAAGCTGCGCTCGGTATCTTCGTCTGCCAGGTTGGTCATGATTTTGTAGGAGATCGTGTGGCGGGGTAGGGCGTCGATTGGATATTCTGTTATCTGAATCGTCTCCTTAATTTCCATATTTACATCCACTGATCTTCCAAAAAGTCTTATTCATCACAACAAGTGATTGATTCATTAAGATTTCGAGTCTCAGTAGATCCAAATTTCAGGTTTTGAGAGAGAATTCTGGCTAAACAGTTGACATAAATACAAATTTGCCGGTCGATATCTAGTTTTTGCGTTAGATTTGGGCGATTTTCAGGGGTGGTTCATTTTAGGCGGACAATTAGGTTTACATTTTTGCAAAGAGAAAAGATGTTTATATTTTCTACTTTGAGCCATGCTCAGGCAGAAAATGACCTCAATATAGATTTTTATCTATGTATCAAAAGTGTAAACCTAATTCTGAACCACCCCGATTTTCAGATATGAAATAGGTTGTTTTCTGTAACCGAAATCTGAATAAATGACTCCAAAATCCCTGCAATCTCGACTAAAAATAGCCAAAAACGCCAAATTTGGATCTACTGAGTCTATTATACCACAGGAAAGCACCAGCCAAATACACGGGGACGGTTTTCTTGTGCGCGTAATATTGTCCTCCATCTTGTTGACAGATCAAGAGGGGTACCATACAATGGAGCCGATTCAAATAAACCTGGATCTCCCCATCTGATGAGTACATCTAGGGCAAGCTACGACGATGGTCAAGACGGCTAGTCAGTCACCTCGAAGATCTGGTTTGCATACGTAACGCAACATGTTCTTCGGACCCACTCGAACCAAAGGAGACAACCCATGACACAAAATACCCTCAGCCGACGTCACTTTCTCAAGAGTGTTGGCATGGCCAGCGCAGCATTGGCATTGGTTGCATGCGAATCAGTATCACCAGCACCTACCGGTGACGGCGGAAGCACAGCAAGTGGAGATCCAACCGAACTCTCTTTGTGGGGTTGGTGGGACATTCGGATGGCCTTTTACGAGAGTGTCGCTAACGCATTTACCGAAGAGAATAGCGATGTGTCGATCACTGTCGAGACATTGCCTGGTGGTGAAATCCAGCAGAAGCTCTATGCGGCTCTCGCGGCTGAAACGGGGCCAAATATGTTGAAGATGGGCGAAAATTTCTTCCAACTGAAAGCAGAGGGGCTGTTGTTGCCTTTCCCCGAGGATGTCTTCCCCAACGATTGGTTTACGGAAACCTATCCCAGCGTCAATTGGGAGCCATATGGTCGTCATGTGGTGCCAACTGCGGCCTGTGGAACCCTGTTGGTCTATAACAAACGTCTCTTCGAGGAGGCTGGGCTCGATCCGGATACGCCACCCGCTACCTGGGACGAGTTCATTGAAGCTGCCAAAGCAACCACAAAGACCGATGCGGCGGGCATTAGCCAGGCTGGCTTTATCCCGGCAGGCGAGTGGCTAGGGCTCAGCCAAATCTACCAACTGGGGGGCAATATTGTCACCGGCGAAGGTGATTCAAAACGAGCAAATTTCGACAGCGAGGAGGTTGTGCTCGCCTTTAAACATCTCTCTGATCTTGCCAATGTACACAACGTCTGGGACCCAACCTTCCCCGGCAATCTGGAATCGGTTGGCAGCGGATTAGCGGCGATGACCGAAGATCAAGCGTGGGTCATTGGTGAGTTTGCAGGTTCATACGCTGATATCTACCCCGAGCTGGGATTTGCTCCGAACCCCACGCCAAGCGGCAAACCCGACCCTTATTATGGCTACAAATCGACGGTTCTTTCGGTTTCGGCGTTGGATGGTCACCCTGATCAGGCTGGTGAGACCTTCCGTTGCCTCGAATATCTCTACAAAGATGCGGGGAAGGATGCCTATTGGGGATTGGCAGAGTTGATCAGTTGTGCACCTGTGCGAGCTGATTTGGCCGATGACCCACGGCTCAGGGAAAATGAAGCAATCAGTATTGTCTCGGACTTAATCCCGTTCCAAAGAGATCCGGTGGCACCCCCAGAAGGGATGTATGGGCCTTGGAGTGATGCACTCAGCCTCATGACGAGCGAGGGCATCCCTGTTGAAACTGCATTGGCTGGCTTAAACGAGCAGATCCAGGCTCTTATTGACGAAGGTGTGGCACAGCATTTGCAGTAGAAAAGGGTTATTGATCGTTTTTTGGAGCATTTGCCGCGCAACCAATTACCAATAACCAGTGACCAATTACCAATTACGGAATCCCTAAAACCATGAATCCTATTACCACCATCACTCAACCCACTTGCTTTGTCTTTCGATTTGTTACTTCGATGGAGGACCTAAAGCAATCCTTTGACATCGTTGGCAGGCAATTTGCGCCTCCCATTACCCACGTTGATCGTCAATTCACAGATCTTGAGAGCACCTTTCCGTCCGATCAGTCACTGATGATCGTGGTTTGCGCAGACAACTCCGTTGTTGGAGGCGTATTTGGGTTTGGTTCGACCATGCGATTGATTGCTGTGGCTCCATCTGTTCGCGGTTTGGGCGTGGGGCGAAGGTTGGTAGAGATTTTTGAGATACAGGCCATGCAGCGGGGTGTGCGGATGATTAGCCTTGGGTCGGTTGAGGAAGCAAAGGGGTTCTACCACCACATGGGCTATCGTGGGAAAACCTCGATGCACAAAGAGTTACCGCTCCCCAGCCGCTTGCTGGATCTGAAGCTGAAGCGGTGGTCGGAGAAGTTAGGAGACTTATCATCTGGTCATACAGCATGGGTAGATGAGCAGAGCGGTCAAATACCATCTTTGTTCTAAGCGACATCGTTCATAGATTCAACCAATTGTAGAACAAACAGGATATTTATTCAGCGTTGTCAACGAGTTAAACTAAGGCCATTCCAAATAATTGACTATCCGCGACGACTTGTCGTGCGTGGTGCGTATTCCGTGTACCAGTCGAGGAAGTGATTCTTCATATATATATTTATTTTTCTGGATTAGCCTAACGGGAGGGTTCATCTGTCACATGTCAACCAGAATTTCATGTGCTATAATGAACGTGGGTATCGCATAAGCCCAATCAAAGTTTATGATTATCCCAAATGCTGAAAATGCTGTTGTCGACATACGCAAACTGCGCGACTATGCTCTTAATCCGGCACATAGAGTAGGCAGTCACAAAGCACGGCTTTTTGCGGCGGCTTTAGGAATAGATCAAGATGATGCAGAAGAGTTTCGCAGTCGCCTACTTGAAATAGTAAGAATGCATGACGCTGAGTTGGGCGAACTTGATGAAAATGGTCAACGATATCGAATTGATGTTATGCTAACCTGGCAAGGCAAACGGGCACTAATTCTGACGGCTTGGATTATCCGCTCGGACGAAGACTTCCCACGGTTGGTCACTTGCTATCCAATTTAGGAACTGAAACTGATGAGTGATGAAATTCAATTATTGGATGTGGTGGCGCTTGTGTCGGACATCCCAAAACATAATCTTTTCCGCGGTGAAATTGGTGCGGTGGTCGAATGTTACCCCAACAACTCATACGAGGTTGAATTCATTTCACAAGATGGACATACATATGCGCTTGTAGCATTACATGCTGATCAATTGATCCAGCTACGCCAGAAAGCTGTTCATACGGCGACTCAAACTGTGCCTGCAATTATGTTTATAGACCGTCAAGAGTCATCAGACAACAGTAGCCAACCAGCAAGACTGCCAGCGTCGAATCATTCTCAGTAGACCGCAACGCGGCGTGAGAATTCTCTAATGCGAACGGGACCGGCGTTAGAGAACGCTGCGCCATGCATGGCGACTCCACTGCGGTCTACTGATTCTTAGTTTAGAGTGGGCATTGATGAGTTCAAGTTGAGCGGGAGAGCGTGGATATTAATTTGCCGAAACAGCGGTTACAGTAAAACAAAGGATATTTTTTGGCAATTAAAGGGTTAACGACAGTTACAAGCAATCGTAGTGGTTCATCGCTGCGGCGAGCCGAACGACGCTTCATCTGGACAATTTTAACCCCTGCGCTGATATTCTACCAGCCTTTCGCTTTTATCCGGTCGGCTTTGCGTTCTACATGAGCCTCCACGACTGGAAATTGCTGCGCAAAGAGCAATTCTTGATCGGGTTTGAGAACTATAGTCTGATCTTTGCTGATGGACTCTTTCTCAAGACCATCGGCAATACCTTCTATTTTGCAATTGCAGCGACATTCCTGGGCACCGTGATAGCCCTCACCATGGCCATCATCCTCAACCCGGTGAGATGGGGCAATACTCTCTTTCGCCTGATCTACTTTCTGCCGACCATGACCTCATCCATCGCCGTTGCCACCATCTGGCTCTGGCTCTACCAAACCCGCTTTGGGTTGCTCAATCAATTTTTGATCATGCTGGGGTTTGAGCGGGTTCCCTGGCTCATTTCGCCAGAGTGGGCCATGCCGAGCATCATTTTCATGAGTGTCTGGGGGGGGATTGGTTTCACCATGATTATCTTCTTGGCTGGGTTGCGGGGCATTCCAAGGACCTATTACGAAGCGGCCGAGATCGATGGTGCAACGAGCTTTCAGCAAGCCCGCCACATCACCCTTCCTCTCATCACGCCCGTCATTGCCTTTGTCACTGTCACTGGGTTCATTGGTGGCATGAATGTCTTTCAGCAGATCTATCTCAAGACCCGCGGCGGACCTTATAATTCGACCCGCACCATTGCGCTTCACATCTACGATTATGCGTTCCAACGCCTCTTCATGGGGCAGGCGGCGGCCATGGCCTTTGTCTTGTTTGCCATCGTCATTGTGATGACTGTGATGCAACTGCGGATCCAACGAACGGATTGGGAATTTTAAGTGTCCGCTCGATTAGAGGAACGAGTCGCAATGGTTGACCAGGCAAGATTGAGCCATTTGGTCGGTCAAGCGATGCCAGATCAAACAGCCTCTGTAACCAACTGGTCGTACCAGCCGCTTGAAGGAGACTTCAGTGGTGCGGCAGTTTATCGCTTTCGGGGTCAGGCGCAAACAACAGAGGGAAACAAGCCCTGGTCACTGATCCTGAAGGCGCTCCGTCCGAAGAGCGAAAATCAAGCACCGGCAGATGATGCGTATTGGAAACGAGAAGTCCTGCTCTATCAATCGGGTTTATTGAGCGATTTGCCGCGCGATCTGCTTGCCCCTCGCTGTTTCGAAATCGTTGAACATTCCGATGACGAAATCTGGCTTTGGATCGAAGATATGCGTGCGGAAGAAGGCAGAGCAGAAGATACAGAGTGGCCGCTCGACATTTAGGACAATTTAACGGCCTCTATTTGGCTGGACGTCACCCACTGCCTCAATACGAATGGCTTCGAATGCCGAACGTTGATCAACAGTTGGCTTTGGCCGAAGCCGGTATCCACGAATTGCCGCGCTTGCGTCAACATCCACTTTTTGCCGAATTATTGACCGACGGTCAAGTGGAACGAATGACAAACTTGTGGCAGAGACGGAAAAACTTGTTAACCCTACTGGATCAGCTGCCCCAGACGTTCTGCCATCGCGATGCCTTTCGCCGTAATCTGATGGTTCGGCGTGGAGTAGATGGTCTTGAACAAACTGCAATCATCGATTGGGGATCCGCTGGACTTGGGTTGCTGGGTGAAGAATTGATTCCTCTCTTCGCGGGAACCCTAAACTTTGTTGCTGTCGATATTGACCGCATTCCTGAAATGGAGGCACTTATCTTTGCTGGCTATCTAGCGGGTCTACGCGATGCTGGCTGGGATGGTGATGAAGGTCTCGTCCGCTTCGGCTTTGCAGCACTCGCCGCACTCAAGGTCGGCGTGGCGGATAAGGCCATCAAGTTGCCCAATGTCGCCCGCCGGGCCGCTGCATTACCCTCAGACGTGGAACCACCCCGTCTGCTTAATCCTGGCGGCGTTGTCCAAGCAGCCGCAGTCGGTCACCATCTTTTGGATTTGGGGGATGAAGCGCTCGCATTGCTGAACGAACTATATTTTTTATGAACACAACCGTAACCGCAACATCGTCGCGAACCATCCAGAAAGTACCGATCCTGCAACGCATGGCACAGATCCATTTTTTTAATTACCTAATCCTGATCGTGGGTGCATTGGCCATGCTGATTCCTTTCATCTGGATGCTCAGTACGTCGTTCAAGCCTCGAGCCGAAACCATCTCGTTTCCACCTCGGCTTTTTCCAATCAACCCAACGTTTGACAATTACGTCGATGTAGTTGATCGATTAAATATTGCCAGACTCTATTGGAACACAGCCCTGGTAACAGTGACCAAAACAGCGATTAATATTTACACCAGCACGCTCATTGGATATATCTTTGGCAAGTTTCAATTTCGCGGACGTGACTTTTTCTTTTATTTAATCCTTGGCACGTGGATTATCCCTTTTGAAGTCTACATGATTCCACTCTACATCATGATGGTGACCTTTGGTCTGGGCAATACGTACTGGGCGTTGATCATTCCTGAAATCTCTAGTGCCTATGCTATCTTTTTGTTTCGCCAATTCATGTTTACCATCCCCAACGATCTGATGGATGCAGCGCGCATCGATGGAGCCGGCGAATGGTATATCTTTCACCGGATCATCGTGCCCCTTTCCCGGCCTGTACTGGCAACGCTTATCGCCTTCTATTTCATGTGGAATTGGAATGATTTTCTGTGGCCGTTGATTGTCATTACGAGCAGCGACAAATATGTCCTACCGTTAGGACTGGCCGTCTTTGTCGCCGAGTTTGGCACGCAACATGGGCTGGTCATGGCAGGCGCAAGCCTTGCTATCATTCCCGTGCTAGTGATTTTCCTCTTTATGCAGCGCTATATTATTGAGGGGATTACATTGACGGGGTTGAAGTAGGGAGTTCAAATGAGTCATTTTCTATGAACATCAAAGATGCGAAGGAGATCGCCCATCGCTGGGTGCTCGAAGAGGCCAGCAACCAAGTCGGTTTCCAGGGTGCTTTTTATCATGGCTCAACCAATTGGCTGTCTGACGATGCGATCCTACCCACAACGTCCGATTTGGACATTATGGTTGTCTTTGCCGATCCGCCACCTGTCAAGTTGGGCAAGTTTATCTATCAAGATGTGATGCTGGAGGTTTCCTACTGGCCAGCGGATCAGCTTCAGTCGCCAGAGCAGGTTTTGGGCAACTATGTGATAGCAGGTAGCTTTCACGGTCCAAGCATCATTGCGGATCCATCTGGTCGGCTAACCGAGCTTCAGGCCATCGTTTCTACAGAGTATGCCAAACGCAAGTGGGTCCATAAGCGATGTGAGCATGCAAGACAAAAAGTCCAAAATAGGCTGCAACAGGTAGGCAAGTCGACCCCATTATATCATCAGGTAACAGTTTGTGCCTTTGCCGCAGGAGTGACCACTCACATTTTGCTTGTGGCCGGCCTGGAAAACCCAACCGTACGGCGGCGTTACATGGCGGTCCGAGAGCTTCTGGAACGCTATGATCGCTTGGACTTTTACGAGACCTTGTTGGACATGTTGGGATGTGCTCAGATGAGTCGAAAGCAAGCTGAGGGCCATCTTGCTGCGCTCTCGGCAGTGTTTGATGTTGCCAAGACCGTGGTCAAACCGCCTTATCAATTTGCCGCGGATATTAGTGACCACGGGAGACCCGTTGCAATTGGTGGTAGCCAGGAGCTGATCGAGAGGGGTTATCATCGAGAGGCCATTTTCTGGATGGTGGCAACCTATTCTCGGTGTCAGGACGTCCTCTCACAGAACGCGGCCCTTGAAGTACAGGAGCAGTTTCATCCTGGCTATCACGCACTACTCACCGATTTGGGAATCAGCTCATTCGCCGATCGACAACGGAGACGTGAACAGATCGAAGGATTGCTGCCACGTGTTTGGAAGGTAGCAGAAGAGATTATGGGAAAGAATCCGCAGATTGAAGAATAGCTCATTGATTGAGCCGTATATCCGCCATCGACTGGAAACGTCACTCCCGTGACCATGCTTGATGCGTGGGAATCTTGCTTAAAGTATCGATGAACCGAACATTAATCCCCTGCCTCCAGAACAGCAACTTCGGGGCTTCCTCGCCAGACCCAAACAACGGCACCTAAGCAAATCAGGACCAGAAGAGCCGCAATCAGATAATCATCGCGCAATGCCTGAACGATATGAAGCTTAGATGCCGTGTTCACTGTAACGCCCTGACCCGCATGGTGTTGAAGGCGAAAGGCAAAAAAGGAACCGAGTACTGCCACGCCGATGGCTTGGCCCAATGTGCGTGTCTCGCTCATGAGGCTGGAGACAACGCCCAGTTGTGATTTAGGGGCGCGCCCCATAATGGCGCTCGTATTTGGTGTATTGAAGGCACCGATCCCAAAGCCGATGGGCATGAGATAGAGGATAAACTCCAAGATTGTGCTATCTGTATCCAGTTGTGTCGCCAAAAGCATACTCAAACAGCTCAAGCCAAGACCAAGACCAATCATAGGCCGCGTTCCAATTCGATCCGATAGAATGCCCGCAATAGGTGTAATGGTAATATAGGCTAGTGGTAAGATCGCCATGAGAAGACCCATCGTGCGCTGTGAGACACCTAAGACAAATTCCAAATAGAAGGGGACAATGACCATGACCCCAGAGATGGAGGCAAAGATGACCAGGGCCGCGAACAGATTGACGGAAAAGGTAGCATCTTGAAAAAGGTGGAGATCGACCATCGGATGTGACACTCGACGCTCAATCAAGATGAAGCAAGCCGCGAACAAGACAGCGCCCAGAATCAATCCCAGAATCCAAGGAGATCCATAGCCGATGTCCTGCCCCAATGTCAAGGCCAGCGAGAAGCAGAGTAGCGCTCCACCGATTGCCAGTGCACCGGCAAGATCGAAGCGTTCCCCTTTATTAGCCGATGCAAGTTGCGGTACAATCCGCCACACAATGACCAACGAAAAGAGGCCAATGGGTACATTGATGAGAAAGAGCCAGCGCCAACTGAGCGCTTCCAGCAAAAAGCCACCGATCAACGGTCCAGCAACTGCTCCGGATGCTGTACAGCCTGATGCAATTCCCAATGCTGTTCCTCTCTGGCTGGCTGGCCATGTCTCGGTAATGATGGCAATCCCAATCCCCATCATCATGGCTGAACCGACTGCCTGCACGATCCGGAATCCAACCAACCAATAGATATTGGTGGCGGTTGCACAAAGGGTTGCACCAATCACAAAGAGAAGTTGTCCCTGCATGAAGACCCATTTGCGGCCTATCAAATCCCCCCAGCGCCCAATACCAGGCAAGAGAACGGACATTGCGATCAAATAAGATAGGACAACCCACTGGACGACGGCAAAGCTGCTGTTGAACTCCTGCAGCAAGGTCGGCAAGGCCAGATTCATCGTAGTTGAATTGGTTGCGCTCATGAAGAGGGCTGTACTAATGGCGATCAGGATCCACCATTTACTTGACGTCGGAGAAGAAGAGGGGACAGAGTAAGGGTGCATTTATAGCTCTCGCAATTACTGTCATTGAGCGACATCTCTTTTAGGCGGTGCAGCCGAAACTCCCTCCATGCCACCACTCACTTTCAAGATTTCACCCGTAATCCACGAAGCCGCCGGACTACACAAAAAAGCAACCGCTTGGGCGATGTCCATCGGTTCTCCCCAACGTCCCAACGGAATCGCGCGCCGCACGCGCTCGATCATCTCTTCTTGCGTAATCTGCAAACTCCGGCTGCGTTGCGCCATAACGGACTGGTTAAAGGCAGTATAGACGGGTCCTGGACTAATCGCATTCACCTGCACGCCGTAGGCGGCTAATTCTAAAGCAAGCGTCTTGGTTAGGCTGATGACGCCAGCCTTCGCGACATTGTAAGCTGCAACCAATGCTGCTGGATTTTGTCCGTTGATCGAAGCCACATTCACCATACATCCCGATTCTTGTCGCTCCATAATGGCACCCGCCGCACGGCAACAGTAGAAAGTTCCCGTCAGCGTAACGTCGAGCACGCGTTGCCACTCATCGTCACTCAGTTCAACTGTGGGTGTCACAGTTTGACCGAGACCTGCGCTGTTGACCAAGATGTCCAGGTGACCATGCTGGCTAGCGATACGTTCAAATAAGGAAGTAAGGCTAAACCAAAAAAATAATTATACGCGAACGAGAGAATGGAGAGGGGGAATAAGGACAAACCATTTTTCTAAACCAGGTAAACGTTGGAAGCGTTGTTCCAAACGGTCCATCTCTTTCTGAGTGAGTTTGACGCCGGTCTCATAAAGAGTGGAATTCAGGTGAACGAAGGGTTGTAGTTGGTTAAAGCGAAAAGAACGGGCAAAATTGAGAACGGTCTCAAGAGAATCGAGAAGAGAACCGTTCCAGTGTTTTTCAAGATGGCCCCAAACCCGTTCGATGGGGTTGTATTTACTGTGATAAGGAGGGTAGCAGGCGAGCTGAATAGAGAGACGATACATAAACTGAGTCCGACGGGTATGATTTTCGGGACCATTGTCCTGATTGATCACGAGGGTCTTGACGTGAGGAAAGTGTTCACGTACGCTTTCCCAAAAATCAATCAGGCAGTCGACAATACAGTCACTCGTCACTTTCGACTGAGTCAAGTAAAGAAAGAGTTCCTTGGTTGAAGGGAGGTAAATGCCAAAAGGAGTGACTTTCTCGGTCTTCTTATCTTGAAAGTCATGATCGAGCGCTTTGACAACCACTCGACTTATCCCTTCTCTCGAGAAACGGTCAAGTAAAATCGTCGCTTTGGCATCCCAAAGAGGCGCAGAACCGTCTCGTCTGCATCCGCTTCTTGATTGATCTGATGAATTCTATCAAAGATCGCATCGGTCTCTGGGATCTTTTCACTGGTTGACTTTTTTTGACCCGGTTTGAGCCATAGCCTAACTCATTGAGCTTCAAGCGGATGGCCTCTTCGCCAGGCAATTCCTCATCTGTGTATCCTTTCTGCTCGATGAGCTGGGTACGCATTTCGGCGGCGGTTAGTCGAGTGTACAATTGGGGGGTTCGAAAGGTGGGATCGGTCTGGCTGAATTGATCGGCGATTTCAACCATATCGGCCAGTAAAGTGGGGATATGGTCTTCGGCTTTTTTGCGACCACGTCGGTGGCTTTGGTCGACATAACAGAAGCCGCCTTCTAGTTCTTCCAGGGCTTTGGCTATCGTCGCCCGATTCCAGCCCAACTCTCGTTCTGCTTTCGTCGGACTCCCTTCGCATATCGTTTTGACCGTTTGGGCCATGAAGTGCCTTCTTTCGTATCCACTTAACATGGCCTTCGTCTCTTTCAAGACTTCAACCATTTCTGGCGAGATTGTCATTTTTGCTCCTTTTGGAGAGCTAGTTTAACACCTTCTCGCGTATATTTTATTTTTTGGATTGGCCTTAGTGCATATTTTGGGTGGCATAACAAAAGTGGGGACTCGGGCACAAGCCGCTGCGCGAGGTATCTTATGACGAATAAACGCGTGTCTGAAAAATCATTCTGAAGAGGCTTTGAGGCCCTGAGTCTTCCGGATAAAGACACTCGACAAATATGTAGGTCTCTATGCTCTAGGCGAAGAACGCTGCGTACGCATCGAGAGAGTTGACGACAAGCTTGTGGCAACGGATTGCCACATGGCGGCAAAATAACCGCTTAGGCTTTTCCAACAATTAAAATACCTAATTTGATATGGAAAAGCTCAAGCCGTGCCAGAGAAATCGACTTGGCAAATCAGGGATTTATTTCTCTAGCATGGCCTTATTCCACTTTTCGTTTTGTGGTATACTATCTGCATGAAATTCCCATACGCAATCCGCGACTTTGATAAACTAATCACTGATGACTATCTCTATTTGGATCGTACTGACCGCATTCGAGTGATAGAAGAGACGGCTTCTGAACTTCTCTTCTTGCGCCCACGCCGCTTTGGCAAGAGTCTCTGGCTCTCTACCCTCATGAATTATTACGACGTTGCCAAAACCGATGACTTTGGGCGCCTATTTGGTGCTCTTGCGATTGGACAAAATCCAACACCGTTACACAATCAATATCTGGTCATGCGGTGGGATTTTTCTGAGATCGAGTCGTACGGTTCCATTCGTGATATTCGCGACTCGCTCTTTGCCCATATCAACCAGTGGATTGACAACTTCATCAAGTATTATCAGCATCTCGTGCCGACACTAGCCAACGAGGTCAGGATTTCAGAGAACGCCCTCGGTTCCTTCCATTCCGTCGTCGCGGCGGCTGGGCGTTCTCCATACAAATTCTATCTATTCGTCGATGAGTATGATAACTTTGCCAACGAAGTGATGATGGGCAGCGCCAGCGACAATCAGAAACGATATCATGATCTGATGTCAGGCGAAGGGTTGCTCAAAACCCTTTTTAAGAACGTGAAAAGCGCTGGTTCTGGTGAAGGGCTGGATCGCCTCTTTCTGACGGGTGTCTCGCCGATTGTGCTGAACGATGCGACCAGTGGAGCGAACGTCGCAAAGGACGTCAGTTGGCACCCTCATTTGCATGATTTATGCGGTTTTGTAGAAGAGGAAGTGCGCCAGCTTGTCACCCAAGTCGTAAACGATGTTGGTTTTCCTTCTTCCAAAGGGGAAGAAGCCTTGGAACAGATGCGCATCTTCTACAACGGTTCGCGTTTTGTCACTCGCTACCCTGGCAAAACCCTGGAAGATATACCCAAAGTCTACAATCCCATTCTCACATTCTATTTTCTGGAAGAGTTGCAGACCTTTGGGGTCTACCCAGAAAATATGTTGGACCAAAATCTCGCACCGGATTATAACAAACTGGTCTATATCTCAAGCCATGCAGCTGGAAAGCAACTGGTATTGGATGCTGTTCACGACGAAAAGATGGTGAGCGTGCCAACGTTGAGTGAGCGCTTTGGCATGAAGGAGATGTTAGAGAAAGAGAAACAACGAGATCGTCTGGCAACACTCCTTACTTATTTGGGCGCTTTAACGGTAAACGGCGTAACCAGCAGAGGGAAGGTTACATTAGAAATCCCAAATCTCGTGATGCGTCGGCTCTACGCCGAACGGATTCTGGAACTGAGCTTTCCAAAGCCAGCTGCTCAAGATGAAGGACAGCAGGTAGCCGAACGTCTTTATGCTTATGGGGAGATGCAGCAGGTCTGTGAATTTATCGAACAACACTACCTGGCCATCTATGATAATCGAGATACTCGCAGCTTCAATGAACTAACCATCAAAACGCTGTTCCTGGCACTCCTGCAACATAGTCAGGTCTACATTATGGATTCAGAACCAGCCTTGTTGCGACGATATGCCGACTTGATCATGCTCGTCCGCCCTGATATGCGACATTTTAGCGTCTTTGATCTGCTGATTGAATTTAAGCATGTGAAACAGAACGAGGCCCGCCAAGGAAAGAAAAAGCTAAGTGGCGAAGATCTACGTCAGATGAAACAAAGGGATTTGCTGGCTTTGCCATCGGTCCAAGAGAAAGTCGATGAAGCCAAAGCTCAGTTGAGCGCCTACGAGCAGACCCTGTACAAGAAGTATGGTGACGTACTCAAGCTGCGGAGTTATATTGTCATCGGCATTGGCCTAGAACGGATTGTCTGGCAAGAAGTTTCACTTCCTCTGAGAACCTATCCGAAAAGTGGTTGTGAGTCCGACTAGCTTCTCGGGTGAGAACGCATCGTCACAGAACTTTTCGGATAAACACTAAAATCGTGAAGCGATAGCGAATGGTCTGCCGACGCTTACCCTGAAACCATCTTCACGAACGATAGCTAGACGTGTTCCAGCATGAAACCACAAATTCAGGTCTCACCTACGACTGCAATGATAGATGAAGAGGTGAGCATACAACTCTGTCACTTTCCGGCGAATCACTCGGTCACGATTTCTGCAATCGCTCAAAATAGCAGCGGTGCTGCTTTCCACTCACATGCCATATTCGAGACAGATGCAGAAGGGTTTGTGGATGTACGTACACAGCATCCCATTGCTGGTACTTATGAAATGGCTGATCCGATGGGCTTATTCTGGTCTATGGAACCTGTGCCAGAATCGGTGAGGAGGAAAGGGCGAGAATTTGAGCTGCTTATGCCGTGGCTCGTAGACCTTGCAGCGACAGTGAATGATGAAATCCTGGACGCTGTACAATTAAAACGCCTTTTGGTACATCCAGATGTAACGCGGCAACCGATGCGTGACGATGGTCTGGTTGGCACATTCTTTATTCCAGGGGGTCAAGGACCTTTCCCGACATTGTTGGTGTTGAGCGGTTCTAACGGTGGTCGCCTTGAAACGTTGGCGGCCTTGCTTGCGTCTCGCGGCTATGCGGCACTTGCATTAGCTTATTTTCAGGCTGAATCACTACCGAAGGACTTGTGTGGGATTCCACTCGAATATTTCGAGCAGGCCATCGACTGGTTGCAGAGCCAGGAACTGGTCATGGAGGATAAGTTAGGCGTTGTTGGATTTTCGCGTGGTGGCGAGTTGGCGCTGCTTTTAGGCGCAACATTCAGCGAAATCCGAGCAGTTGTCAGCTATGTAGGGAGTGGATACACACATCGATCTGTGACAACATCGGGTGTCAAGAACCGAGCGGCATGGACCTATAAGGGGCAGCCGTTGCCTTTTCGGAAAGGTCACACCGACACCGCAGCCGAGGGTGCAATCATCCCAGCTGAACGCATTCATGGTCCTGTACTGCTTATCTCTGGCAAAGATGATCGGTTGTGGCCCTCAGCGACCTATTCTGAGGTCGCAAGGTTGAGGCTAGAAGAACATGCCCATCCATTTCCCTATGAACACTTGAGTTATGAAGGGGCAGGCCATTTGATTAGACCGCCCTATAGGCCCACGACGGTTCTTAAATCATACCATCCTGTCTCTGGAAAATTTAATTCTTTTGGTGGCAATCCCAAAGATACAGCCTTCGCCAGCTTAGATTCGTGGCGACGAGTTCGAGAGTTTCTGAAGCAAAGTTTGGGAAAAGATTGATCTTGAGCGACACAATCCATCTACTATACTCGACCGGAGAGTCGAAAATCGACGAAATCATTCGTGGGATTATCGGGATAACCGAGTTAATCTTCCCGGAGCAAGTCCGCGGCTACTATTTAACGGGGAGCTATGGGAACGGGAGCGCAGTCGCCAGCAGCGATCTTGATTTGTGCGTGATCTTCAAAGGTGAAACGCTGCAGACAAACCGGGAACGCCTACGCAAAATCTACGATTGTTGTGGACGGATCAGCTCCATATCCTTGGACATTGTGGCCTACAGCGAAGTCGAAATCCGAGAAGGCGGTCGTATCTGGCTACGCAAAACGCAGTGGCTGTTTGGCGACGATATCCGAGCGACAGTTCCACAGTTGCCGCTTGTGGACTATGTCAGAATCTTTATGCATGCACCCTATTCATTCTTTGCGCGGGCGCGTAATCAGATTGAGGTCCTCACCTTCCCGCTTGACCACCCCGATCCGATAGGAGCCTGGTTGGGGTATGACAGGCGGCACACGCGGACGCTAGATGGTCGGGATGTGCCGGGCACCCATGAATTGCTCACCGGTACGTTTTGGTCGGCATCGGCATTGATTCTACGTCGGAGTGGCGTTTTTGCGCATGGCAAGCAAGAGTGCGTCAAGCTCTACCGGACGCATATCAATGATGAGTGGAGCGATTTGCTTGAGACAATTTATCAGAAATGTCGCATTGAGTGGCTCTATTTCATCCCCGATTCGCCCGCTGACCAACGGCTTTTGCGTGACCTTTGCCATCAGGCGCTCGCGTTTCACAATCACTTTTTGACGCAATACAAGGACTTTCTGCTGACCGACCTACAGTCAAAAGATGCTAGCGCACAGCTTCTGGCTGCCCAACGTCTGGGCAAAATACTCTATCCCGATCAACAAGTGTTTGATAAACTCAGTCAACTACACGCGAATCAGAACGCAGATCTGACAGAAGCTGTTCAAACCGCGCTTCGACGTATTCGATCCATATTGGTTGAGTAATCAACCAAGTATTCGAAATAAAGGTACTCAGAGTTCACAGATTCACTCAGATAAATCCTGGAAATCTAAGCAATCTGCGTACAAGTGATTTTCAGATTTTACTGATGAGATTTGGCAGAATCGATTTCTATTGTCAATGGGGCGCTTGTTGAATCTCTTCTGCAATTTTCAAGCGTTCGGCGAAAGGAGTTTTCTCAAAATCTACCTCCCTAAAAATCTTGCCACGCTCACTATCTTCATATCTCGGCACCACATGGACGTGCACATGCGGTACGCTTTGTCCTGCAACGCTTCCATTGTTTTGGAAGATGTTGATGCCGGCCAGTCGATACGCTTGGCAAAGTGCTTTGGCGAGCTTTTGAGCATGAATGTACAAAGCCGCTATCTCGTCCGGCTCAAGTTCGACAATTGTCGCAACGTGTCTATTTGGTATGACGAGCAGAGCGCCCTTCTCGTATTGACGAGGATTGACAAATGAAGAAATAGTGTCCGCACGATGCACAAATGCGCACTGATTCTCCCCTTGAATATTTCGACAAAATGGGCATGGCTCTCTGCGGGGAACTTTGAGAGATATTCTCAGATCATTCGGTGATTCAACTTGATGATTGCTCATTTCGATTGCCACTCCTCACGCAATATTCTTGCCGCTTCGACTTCGTTCTGTAGCTTCAAGTATACCTCGTCTAAAGAAATATCAAATGAAATCCCTGGCGCAAAACCACAATCGGGATTGAGCGATATCTGCTCTGGTTTGAGATATTTCAGAGCCTGACGAACTCTTGCCACAATTTCCTCTGGTGTATCAATCTGCTCGCTACGACAGTCAACACACCCAACACCCACGAAATCGTCGTCAGAAAATGAAGAAAGTACATCCATCTCCCCTGCTGCAGGCATTGAAAACTCCATCACATATTGATTGACATTGAGTAACTTAAGGGCAGGAAGTATCGGTCCATATCCTCCTTCTGCACCCCAACGACGGTTGCTATTCCCCCTGCACAGATGAATGGCTATCGTTACGCCATCAATGCCTTCGATCACTGCGTTGAGAAGATCGACGCACAATTGCATTTCCTGCTCTGGATCGGCGAATTTGGCGCGTTTTTTCGCATCAACGAATTGGCACAAATGCGTATCATCAAACTGTACAATATCGACACCCGCATCGCGTGCCGCCAGAAGCTCATCGCGTAAGTACGGGACTAATGCCTCCATAAATTCTTCTCGGGTTCGGTAGGCTTCCCGCGAAAGCTCTGCATCCCACATGCGGCGACCCAACAAATATGGGGCTGGCAAACAGACCTTGGTAAGGCGATCGGTATGGGCTTTTAGGAATTGCACCTCCTGGGCCACAACACTCTCTTTTTTGCGCCTGAGTTTTCGAGTGACAGTCAGCCAGTAGGGCGCAACTTTGAGACCTTGTTCGAATCCATTCAGTAGATCGGCAATGATGCCAAGATAGGAAGTACGCCGCCACTCACCATCTGTAATAATGTCGAGTCCTGCCGTCTCTTGAAATGCGATCACAAACGCAACAGCAGTATCTAGTTTGAATAGCCAATTATCCTGGCCGAATTCATGAACTGCATGCGGCGCGAACAATGCCTGAACCCACAGAGGACGCGGAATGCTGCCAACAACGCTTGCAGGGAATAGTGGAAGTTGATTCATGGTATATTTGTATAAAGTATCACTTCGCACCGCTCGCATTTCCAACGATCAAGGGCAAATAAATTGGTTGCTGGGTTGGGGTTGGCGTCCTTGTTGGCGTCACGGTCGGCGTCTGGGTTTGGAGTTGGTGTGATTGTTTCTGTTCCATTTGGATTCACAACCATAACGACCACAGGGTCCGATGTGGGCGAGCGAGTGCCAGCATCATCAATAGCCACTGCATTCAGTCTATAGGTTCCCACTTTGGGGGACCAGACGATCTCCCACGGAGAATCGATGTCCGTCTCAATGAACATATCATTTGCAAAGAAGAGTACTTCAACAACCGTCCCGTCTATGTCAACTGAATCCGCTCCGATTACCACATCACCCCCTTGCGAAATGGTTGTTCCCGTTGTTGGATGCGTAATCGAAACGGTTGGTGGCCGCGAGAGTGGCACATTGTGAAAGGCCAACAACCCAATCCCATTTGCGTTGGTGATCCACTCGCCCCAACGCGGATCCGTTGTGGGCGATGACGGTCTGTCTGACGTATCTGGATCGTTGACGCCGCTGTGCCCAACATAACTGACACCCCGAGCACCTAAATTCGTTCCTGGGAAGGTCAAAATGAGATCGGGGCCAGTTGTCATGACATGACTTGCCGTCACGACTGTACTACCTTCTAGGCGAAAATCGAGATGAGGTCCAGTCGAGGAACCCTCTCGCTGAGAGAAATTTAAGCGGTGTTCTCGGTTGCGCATAACGAGCGTTACTTCTGTTTGATCAGGGTGATCTGTTTGGTTGATGTAAGCATAATCAATGTTTGGGGCGTCTCGATTCGGATCGGTGTCAACTCCATAGAGATCGCGGGCGATGAGGCCATAAATGTGTTCCGCAAAGTGCTCATAGCCGCTTGTATAGGGAAAATGGCAGCCATCGACTTGCGGATCGATCCCAGTTGTCGACATCACTGCTACATCCAAATAGGCATCACCGAGGCGTCGTTGAATTTCGCGTAACTTGATGTTGGCTGGTCCACAGGTAGTGGACGTGTTGCGAATTTGAAAGAGGTAGATCTGTTTCAATCCAAGGTAATCATTTTTCCAATCGGTATAGAGCATTGCAAAATTGGTGGTGTATTCACTCTCATCTGCTTGATCCGCCTCTCCTTGATGCCAAATGAGCGCACGCGCCAACGGCGCAACGGAAGCCTGTTGGCTGCGCCAGAGAAGGCGACCATAGATGTTGTCGGTTAACTTTCCTGGATCACCAAAATTCCTTTGATGTTGTCGAATTTTGCTGCCGGAAACAGCGCCATTGAGGATTGCGACTGGTATACCTTGATCTTCTACAATTAGTCTACCCAGCTGAAGCTCCCATTGTCCAATTGCACCCGACCCCCAATTGCTATCCCCCTCCGCTAGATACCATTGTTTGTCGTTGAGCGTGTCGGATGCGCTGTCGCTGCGCTGACCAAATGAACGGATGAACCGGCGGAGAGGGGCAGGAACCTGTCGACTCACGAAGTCACCCTGTGCACGTCGGCGGGCATTTGCATTAGATTGTCCATTGATTAGAAAAACATCACCTGCCACAATGCCAGTAATGGGGGAACCGTATGGCAATGATGCTGTCGTTGCATCTTGTTGCAGCTTAATTACAAAGCGATATTCAGTGAGTGTTGCCTCCAGTTCAACGGTGAGTGAAAAAGGAGCCTCGCCATTCTCATAAGCAAGGCTCTGGGTTGCTTCGATATAAAGTTCACTTGATGTTCCATCAAACACCTCTACAATGATCTGCTGTTGAAATGGTGTGCCACTCACGCTACCGCTGATTTCAACAGTTGCTCGGTTTGTGGCAGAATCGCGCGGAAAGAGTTGACGAGTTACAGGTACTTTGTCGAATGTAATAAGGACATTGCCTGATCGACCCAAGTCCATAATCGTAGGCTGAACCATAGCAATAGATGGAAGTTTTGTAAAGAGAACAAGCAGTCCTCCTAAGAGGAGGTAGCAGCTCCATCTTGCAAGGTTTGATTGGTTGTGTTCGTATTGCGTCATACCAGCTGAGAAAACGGTCATGTTGCAAGTTTCTGCCTCCCATTTGGGAAATTCTTTGGATCTTGCCTCGCCGGAACAAATGGTTGCAACGAACAACAGGCCAATCGAGCCAAAGTCTGGTACAATGAGTTCAACGATAGACGCCACTTAAACATCGGACAATCAAAGTGGTTTTTGTCGAAGGACAATTGCCCGATATTTAGAGTGTGTACCACAACGTGTGTAAATGAACACTGTTCTGTCAGAGAACCGCAGCATTTACACCCGTTAGGACGCACTTCCAGTTTAAATGATGTGGCTGGAAGGGTATCAAGCCTGACTGTATTGAGCTCTGTATTTGATAAAATAAATTCTATGCGTGATAAAGATCCACTATCTGATTTAATTCGTTCCATTGAAGAGAGTTTGCAAGGTGGCAACTGGGAACCACCCACCGATGATGATCCACCCGCGGCCCGTCCACTGACACCCGTCAATCCACGTCGTTATGTTTGGGCCATTGCACCACTTATTATTGTCATCTTTCTTGTCAGACTTTTGAGCCTATCGACAGATTGGCTCTGGTATAGCAGTCTCAATCTGCAGTCGATTTTCTTTACACGCATCACCGCCTCAATCGCTCTATTCTTCGTAAGTGCTCTGATCTTTTGGGTCATTTGGAGCATAAACATTTTTATGATGCGACGTTTGACCCCCAATGCACTGGATAATACATCATTTGAACACATTGTGATGCTTTTTGGTCTACGGATCTACCCTCTTATGTTGAGTATTGGGGCCATTATAGCATTGTTTGTCGGATTAGCACTTGCAGCCGAGTGGGAGATCTTTCTACTCTATTTTAACCAAATACATTTTGGATTATCGGATCCTCTATTCGGCCAGGATATTAGCTTTTTCTTATTTACTCTTCCTGTTTGGCAGATTGTACACCGTTGGCTCTTGATCACCCTTACTCTCTCTCTAGGGGCCAATCTGATTATGAGTGGTATTGGTTGGCAAGGGTGGGTCATACGCAAATCGGTATCAATTCATCTGAGTATTCTTGCTGCTCTGATTTTGCTGCTCCTTGCTGCCCAATTCCGACTGAGCGCTTATTCACTTGTCTACAGCCAACGTGGTGCCGTTTTTGGCGCTGGTTACACTGACGTCAACGCCCAACTACCAGCCTACAATACACTTGCCATTATCGGTGTTGTCTATGCAATCCTGCTTCCGTTGCTAGTTGTTTTTTCCCAATCGGAAGCTCTGACACAAAATCTCAGCGAACGTATTCGTCGGAGCATACGCAGCATTTGGGGACCGGTTGGAATCTTAGCCGCTATCTGGGGCATTGTCGCGATTTTGGGAGGCTTCATTTATCCTGCGCTGGTTCAGCGCTTTCAAGTCTCACCCAATGAACTCAATTTGGAAGGCCCCTTTATTCAACACAATATAGAGTTTACGCGGCAGGCGTTTGACCTGGCATCAATTGACAATGTGGACTACGATGCATCGACTCCATTAACATCTGATGCGCTGCTCTCTCAACCAGCAACAATTGCCAATGTCCGTCTTTGGGATTATCGACCGCTTCGTCAGACATACAATCAAATACAAGCATTACGGCAATACTATCAATTTAACGATGTTGATATCGATCGCTATACAATTGATGGGCAAGTACGTCAAGTGATGCTGGCCGCCCGTGAGCTTGTTCCAGAGCAACTAAACGAAAATGCACAAACGTGGGTCAATCGTAAACTCATTTATACCCATGGATATGGTGTTGCTGTGTCGCCTGTTGCCCAGGTTTCACCAGATGGTCTGCCCGAATTCTTAGTGCAGAATTTACCTCCTCAGGGTGTCCTGCCGATTCATCAACCGCAGATCTATTTTGGTGAACTGAATAAAGAGTATATCATTGCGGATACAGACCAAGCGGAATTTGATTATCCGCAGGGGAATGAAACCGTCACAACTGTTTTTGAAGGCACAACAGGTATCCGAATGAATTTCCTGACGCGGTTACTCTTTGCGCTTCGTTTTGCTGACATCAATATTCTGCTGAGTGATGATATCCGTTCTGATAGTCAACTATTGTGGCGTCGCAATATTATGGAGCGAGTGTCGCTTGTCGCACCATTTTTGCACTATGATTCTGATCCCTATATCGTGATCGGTGAAGATGGGAATCTTTATTGGTTTTTGGATGCCTATACTACGAGCAATCGCTTTCCCTATAGCGAGCCAACGAGAGGACGTAACCTAACTCGCACGCCGATCAACTACATTCGCAATCCAGTCAAAGTGGTCATGAGCGCTTACGATGGTTCCATGAATTTTTATCTGCTAGAACAAAATGAGCCGATTGCAGCAACCTATGCGCGAATCTTTCCAACGCTCTTTACGGATGTGAGCGAAATGTCTTCCGATCTGCTCTCGCATATCCGTTACCCGATCGGTCTCTTTAGCATCCAAGCCCAAGTCTTGCGCACATACCATATGACCGATCTGGTCGATTTTTACAATCGGGAGGATCTCTGGGAATGGCCAACTGAACTCTTTGAGGGCAATCCCCAACCGATGGAACCCTATTATGTGTTGATGCAGTTACCGGATCAAGAAGGATTAGATTTTATCCAA
>JAHBNG010000169.1 GCA_019217005.1 Chloroflexi bacterium TSY | reverse complement strand
TTCCTTCTTTATTAACTTTTTAATGTGCCCAAATTGTACAAAGTCGAGCTTAGTGGGGAGTTTACCAAGGCAAATGGTCACGTTTATGTTGGTGCCATCTACGTCGCAGTTCTATGGCCATGACAACTAGTACGACAAACGCGGCAGGTAAAAGCCGACCACTAATTCCATATTCATTTACGCCTTCCAAAAAACTACCGAACGGAAAGCAAGAGCTACAGCAGATATCACCGTGGCGTTTTGCACTTTGCGTTCAACTACATCTAACCCTGGCCGGAAGTTATAAGCATACCAATACTACCAGTAAATGATAGACAAAAATAGAAGAGTCACTACAAACAACGTTGCGACATTTTACTCGTTTAGGGACTCCTCACGATGAGTACACATTTACTCTTCAACTGTCCCTTCATCGAAGTTTGAGGCATCAAGTGGCCGCGCCGTCCAACTTCGGTCGCAGTTGCTCAGCTTCTTGGCAAGGATCGTTTTGGTCGATGAATTGTCGATATTGTGTCGAATGGGCATATGGGCAGCGGTAATCCGTTGCAGGGGATAGCGACTGGCTGTAAATGCCGCGGGATGATTCACACTTTGGCTGGTATCGTCCACCAAGATGAACCATCCCGCGATGTCCTAGGGTCCGCATATGTTACTTGGCAGGAACATATGGGAATGATGAGTGGTGGAGGTTAATGCGCAGGCCGCCATTCTCATCCTGCTGATAGCCGAAGGTGTACTCAACTTTTGCGTCTTCACCTGTATTGGCATCGGTAAAGTAATAGTTGCCCATCGCGATGGCAGACTCTCCATTGAGGATGATACCCGCATTCTCGAAACGAACCGCGCTCCAAGGCTGCATGGCAAACCCTTTATCTTCAGCGACAGCGCCCGTCACGAAGTAGGAGATGGCGGCTTCCCTGGTGAGGCGGAACTGCTCGGATGCAGCCTTGGTCGGCTTAAAAAGCACGGCATCTTCACCATATGCGTAAAGCGTATCAACAGTCTCCTCTGCTAGAGCAACGTAATCTTCGCCATTGGTATATGCCTCACCAATGGCTGCAACGGCACTGCCCCACCTCTCTTGAGCTTGGATCACCTCTTCTTCTGTAATGCCGCTATTTGCAGCGATCGGCTGGATGACACAGCCGCTCACGATCAAGATGACCAGCGCGGAGAGGATGAGCCAAATTGGGGTTTGTTTTGTAGATGCTTTGATATTCATATCGGTTCCTTTATCGATTGTGCTACCCCATGACATTTGCATTCACGTTTGGTGTAGCGATTACATAATGTTGGTTCTACGCAAGAAGCTGGGTTTGCCGAGTCAGGTGGCAAACAGGGGGTGGCGCGTGGTACATACACCCGCTACTCGCCACAGCGTAACGTCTCGATCCACGAACCCGTGTAGACCAAAGATCAGTTCTTGTGTTGGATGCTTACCATCAGTTCCAACGCTCTCAATTGTAGCCCGAAATGAGTCGCTTGCTAACCGCCATCAGCGCATCGTCTTGAGGCGACTATGGCCTGCTGTGGTAGCGCCATGTGTACCGCATCCAACAGGCCATATGGCGCGTTATCGGCACGCCATCTTGCACTCGACACGTTGGTGAAGGTGTGATAAAAATAGAGCAGCCGAAAATTTTCGTAGCGATTCTGGGCGTTGTTCCTTTGTGACTATCCTGTTCGTTCAATAGCTGAAAGTATGCGAAATTATAAAATTTGATGCGGCGTACGCTGGTTTGTACTCTTTTCATAGATGAGCCATCTTGCTTCTGACTTCGCCCAAGTAGGAACGATCGATGAATGAAAAAATCCAAGTGATACTCGTAGATGACCACGCCATGGTACGGGCCGGAATCCGCCAATTTCTAGAACGTTCAGAGAGGATTGAAGTGGTCGGCGAAGCCGATGACGGGGTGGCAGCACAAATGCTGATCAACCGTGAAATACCAGATGTGGTGCTGGTCGATGTGAAGATGCCACGCATGGGCGGTATTGATCTTTCTCGCTGGATTCGTGAGCACTATGCAGATATGAAAGTTCTGGTGCTGTCGGCCTATGACGATGATCCCTATGTGGTGACTGCGATTCAGGCTGGGGCCAATGGGTACGCGCTCAAAAACACCTCTCCGCTAAAGCTCATCCACGCCGTGGAAACAGTCCACGCCGGTGAATCTTCGTTGGATCCAGCCATTGCCACCAAGGTGATGAACTACATGATGAACGCTGGCCAGGAACCGTCGCCCACTGCTCTCTCGGAGCGAGAGATCGAAGTGTTGCACGAAGCAGCCCATGGCCATACCAATATGGAGATCGGTAGCAAGCTGAATATTAGCGCGCGAACTGTTCAGGGCCATCTGAGGAAAATTTTCGATAAGCTAGGTGTCTACAGCCGTACTGAAGCCGTAACAAAGGCTATCTCGCTGAACTTAATTACATTGGAAGTTGACTGATGCGTTCCCAAGCACGATTCGACCTACTCATTATCCTGGCTGTTGCTCTGTTGGCGGCCATAGCCGAACTCTTTTTGGGATTTGTGGATCCATTTGCCGCGTGGATGATCTCGCTGGAACATCTGCTTTTGACCGAGATATTTACGCTGTTGTTGATTGGTGCCGTGGGCTTTGCCATCTACTCGTGGCGACGCTGGCGCGAGGTGGTAGCGGCTCAACGGGATAATCAGAAGCTTCGCCAATCGGTGGTTCGGGCTGAGGGGCTGAACCAGCGCTACCGCAACTATGCAGAAGCCGTCACCCATGGTCAAGAAGAGGAGCGGATGAGGCTCGCGCGGGAGTTGCACGATGATACAATTCACCGGCTCATTCTACTCAATCAGCAAGTTGAACTCGTGCGCTTTGACCATGGCAAATCACCAGTTGCAACAGATCTGGATCGAATGCACACCATCCTGACCGACACCATCGACCACATTCGTCGCTTTATTCAGGATCTTCGTCCCACCTACCTGGATGAGTTGGGATTGATTCCAGCATTGCGCATTTTGGCTCAAGAAAAGAAGGAACGCACTGGCATTGACATTCAGTTCTCTGTGGAGGGTGAAGAAGAACGCCTCCCTGCAGCCACCGAGTTGACCCTCTACCGCATCGCCCAAACAGCCTTACGAAACGTCATCCTTCATGCAAAGGCCAACAAAGCACGCATGCAGCTGGGCTTTGAGAAAAATAGAGCCCATCTATATATTCGAGATGATGGGCAGGGATTTGAGGTACCTGATTTAACAAACCTGAGTCAGAATGGAAATTTTGGCTTAATGGGCATGAGCGAGAGAGCTGCTTTACACGGCGGAACATTTACAATAGAGTCCAACTCCCAGAAAGGGACAATCGTATCCGTCGTCATTCCTTCTGCACAATAGGCAGTAGAACCTCTCACCTCTATATTCCTCTTAGTTCTTATCCGAAAAGTTCTGTGACGATCTATTCTCGCCCGAGAGGCTGCTTGGACTCACAACCACTTTTCGGATAGGTTCTTAGGTCATTGCAAAAACCATCACCCCCAAATCCGTTTCTGGAATGCTGAGGCACGCCCGATTTTGAAAAAAACATAGATTGTGTAACATGCTCAAGAAATACGCTTCATCCAAACCCTCGTTTCCCTCCGATGCCGAACTTCTGGCTCGCTGCAGAGACGGAGACCTGCCTTCTTGGCAGCAGTTAGTTGACAAATACGAACGCCTCGTATATTCAATTCCTCTCAATTATGGACTCTCTGCTGACGACGCGGCCGATATTGCCCAGACATCTTTTACCGCGTTGATCAACAGTTTGGATACTCTGCGTGAGGATAGCAATCTAGGTGGCTGGCTTGCAACTGTCGCGCGACGCCACACATGGCGCATGTTCGAACGTCAGAAAAAGGCTGCCTTTGCCCCGATAGA
This sequence comes from Chloroflexi bacterium TSY, assembly GCA_019217005.1. Next base: position 23,370 of record JAHBNG010000169.1, on the reverse strand, counting down.
TGACGGTGAAGAGGTGTTGTCTCTCCCAGGAAAAAAGAATGAGGTAGAGCAATGGGAATTGGTAGAATGGATCAACAGCGGACTCAACTTGGTGGGTGAGCGCTGCCGTACTTTATTAACCGCGCTCTATTTTGAAGCCGAGGAACCCTCCTATATCGAGATTGCTGATCGTCTTGGGATGGCCGAGGGTAGTATCGGTCCAACCCGGGCACGCTGCTTAAAAAAGATGCGCGAAATGCTTGACGTACGTTAAATGGAATAGCTTTGGTCATCGTTTCGGCCAAAAGTAGAACAAACAGCCTGTTTGTTCAGCATCGCCAAGGCATAGGCTCTGCCATTTGCCCGAACGATGACTGATGCCAAAAACTTTGATGTATGGATTGCCTCACAAGCAATCCCATAACGGAGATCACGATGCACTTCACTAATGAGCAAATCGAACACTATCAAACCTATGGCCATGTCCATGGACCGCGCGTGCTGTCCGACGAACAGATTACGACGCTAAAAGCGCACATCGATGCCATCCTCGATGGCAGTCATCCGTTTCCAGAACATCTCATGGGTGAGACCGTCAAGAAATCCAGTGCCAAGGGACAACTGCCGTCAGTTAAAGTGGTCAACCTCTTTCGCCATGATCGGGTCTTTGCGGAACTCATCAAAAATGAGGCAATCAGTGCGTTGGCGCGTGATCTGATGGCGGGTCCCGTACGGCTGTGGGAAGATCAGATGATCTACAAGCCGCCCTTTGATGAGAAGGCCATGCTGGCCTGGCATCAAGATTACACTTACTGGGATCAAGTGGGACCGGCAGAGTTAGGCACTTGTTGGATCGCGCTGGACGATGCCACCATAGAGAATGGCTGTATGCACGTCATTCCAGGAAGTCATCGTTGGCCGCTAAAATACGCTCGTGAAGATGTAGACGCGAGCGATCCTCACTGGCTCTTCAAACAGAGAGGCATCCCAGAAGACGCCAACCTGACGCCCATTCCCTGCGAAGTTGCAGCGGGTCACTGTCATTTTCATCATTGCCGCACTTTTCACGGCTCCTATGGCAACAAGACCGGCAACCCGCGTCGCAGCTACATTATGCACCTGATGCCCGGCTATACCCGCCGTCTCGGCAACAACTGGAATGCTCGACAAGGCGATGTCGAGATTGTGGAGGTTGGTGAAGTCTTGAAAGGTAGCATCTATCCTGAACTCATTTCTGTATAAACAAGCTGCACTGATCGACCCGTTCTGGTTTGCAAACGCTTGTTCCGAAGGTGACGCAGTTTGAACGAGTCGAAGAAGACTTCAGTTCGCTACTTGAACTGCCGACGGTTCTTCGTGTTTCCTCTTATTTGGCTTCGCAGGGTTTGCCTCATTTCAGCTCTTTTGCTGGTTGTCCAATAGAAAACGCATTTGGATCATATTAGTCAAGAATCAATGGATGCTCTTCAGTTTGGAGGCGCGGTTTCAGGCAACGTTATGTACTGAACAAAACAGATTCGTTGCCCCTGGCGGTCGCTAGGCGATTGTGACCAAGCAGAATGAGAAATTCGATACTTTTCCGTTGCAACTGACTGCTCTCACTGTATGGAGCGGATCTTGCGACAAGAGCGAAATACACCCAGAATTAATGAATCCCTTGACAAAGGAAATTGCTTGTGCTAGAATGTAAGCGTTTACTGTAAACGCTTACATTCCATTTGTCACATTATGTGGATTATGTAACATGCCATCAACATTAAAAGATATTGCTAAGGCTGCTGGTGTCTCCACTGCGACAGTTTCACGTGTATTGAATAACAAACTCACTGTTTCTGTTACAGACGCGACGCGTCAACGTGTGCTCCAATCTGCTAAAGAGCTGGGCTATAAACCCAATTTTGTAGCCCGAAATCTGGCAACCAAAGGCTCGTTTCGCTTGATAGGAGCAATCTTTCCAGCACATGTACAATCTGTACTTAGCCACCCATTCTATATCACTGTCTTAAGGGGAATCGCCGATTTCTGTCAGGAGCAAGGATATGCTGTGACCGTTTATTTTGCCGATCTGGACGCCTCTAAGGAAACATATGAGCGGGTGATGAAGATACCCGTGGATGGCTTTATTTTGACCACAACCGATAAACGAGATACGTTCATCACTCGCTTTCTCGAAGCCAAGACAACCTTTGTCCATATAGGCAAACTCCCTGGTCAATCCAAACTGTCTACAAACTTCGTTGACATTGATAACTATCGGGGTGCCCGGTTGGCCACTCAACATCTGATCAGTCTGGGACATAGACGAATTGCGACAATCACGGGGTTGCCTTCGATGGCCGCAGGGCTTGACCGTTTGAAAGGATATGAAGATGCTTTACATGAAGCTGGACTGCAAAGGGATCCAGCTCTGTGTGTTGAAGGTGACTTCGATGAATTGAGTGGATATCTAGGCATGGAACAGTTGCTGGACCTAGAGGATAGACCGACGGCCTTGTTTGCAGCTAGCGACGCAATGGCTATTGGTGCTATGCGTGCCTTACAAGAGAAGGATATTACGATACCGGATCAAATGGCTGTAATTGGTTTTGATAACATCCGTCAGGCTAAAGATACTCATCCGCCTTTAACGACTATCAATCAGCCGATTTTCCAACTCGGACGTACCGCAGCTGAATCTTTGATTCACTTGATTACAAACGCAGGCCAACAACCACATCATATTCTTCAACCAGAGCTGGTTAAACGAAAGTCTTGCGGTAGTTAATCATCAGTTACAATCTGGCCTATAATCGAATCTGAGGCAAGATGACTTCTATTCCCAAAGGAGGGAACGATGTTGAATCAAATCAAGTTCGTACTTGTCGCAATTTTGGTCGGATGCTTTTGCATATTCTCCCTATATTGTCTCTTTACTCCTTTTGCCAGAGCGGATTTGAATGTCACCACAATTCGTCAAAATCGATCCCCCGAATACCCCAGATATTTAGCGACAATAGAAGGTCCACAATCCGTCATCACCAACTTGCAAAACTATCTTGAAGGGAATGTAGGTCCGCCCCCAAACGCCCGTAGTCAGGAGGGAGGCATTTATCACGAGTACCATGCTCTTACTCATGGGGCGATGGTGACAGGCTCTACAACGAGCGAAACTATGGCGCTCGTTTTGTATTACCATGCCGTATATGGTTCCATTCATCATGATTTCAGCTATTTTGACAGAACGCTCAATTATATACGCAACTATAAGATGCCTCACGACGGTCAAGAGACACCTCGTCTGCCCGATAGCAACCATGATTTTCAAGGAGAACCACCGCCCTATTTTCCCTGTCTGGTTCATTGGTTGATCGATATAGATGGAAAGACGAAGATTGGTGGCGTACCAATACCACCCAACACAGCCTATTTGACCTATGAAGGAGATCCGAGCAATCCCGATCCCGACCGACCAGCCTACCTTGCGCCAGATGATTACAAGTATGCCAGTGCGCCGGATGCCGATCAATGGATGGTTGACACTCTGTACCTGGCTTTCCAGTCGACGGGCAAGCATGAATACAAGAATCTGGCTGACTGCATGGTCGCATCCCTCAACGACGGGTTGACCGCGATAGAAGATTTTCGCTGGAGCGTCGTTGATGATTTTAGGCATAGAGAGTTGGTTGACTGGTGGAACTACTATGGAGACGGAACAACTTTCACAGCAGAAACGATCACACCTGGCGCAGAGAACACCTCGTACACCTTGGTGTTCACCTACAGCGTCCCGTGGAATGGATTTGCCGGTGTGAGTAAAACGATTGGTCAGGACTGGCGCGATTATGATGGAATTCAGCTCTGGTTCCAGGGGAATGGCCAGGGTGAGCGAATCCGCATACAGCTAACCGATCCTGCGCCGGATGTAGACGCAGAATACTTCAACCAGGAATATTATGAATATCTGATCACCGATACAGTATCCCATTGGCGGTTCATCACGATACCCTTTACTGACTTTCGTGAAAGAACCGATTGGCCGCCAAACCATGTGGAAACAGGCAATAATCGACTCGATGAGGCGCATATTGAGAGTTTGGCTTTGGAACCTTTGCCTGCCACGTTTGGGGAGGGGTTTGAGGATGGGGACAACCAAGGCTGGTGGCAGTATGCCGTTGATGGTGGAAGCATCATCAACGATGTTGTCGTGCCTGGAGCGGCAGGCTCGCAATACGCTTTGCAAGCCACATATGATGTTCGCGCTGGCGAGACAGGGATCGGCATCAGCCCCAACGCGAACTGGTCCACTTTCGATGCTGTTACGGTGGACATTTTGGGTACAAATTCGGGCAACAACATCCGAATCGAGCTTGTCGAACAGAGAGGCGAACGTTGGGAGCATATCATTTCTGACACATTTAGCGGCTGGCAACAATTCACGATCCCCCTGGAAATGTCATCAGCTGGATTCATGAAACGTTACTGGCAGTCTGAGGGAGCAATCGAAAATGATGCTCTGGATGTGGACAGCATCAAGGATGTGATCTTCTCACCCTTATCTGATCTCTTCCAGAATCGTATCGGGGATAAAAATGTAATCGAGCCAGCGGACAGAAGTGGTACACACAAGACCACATATGTTGATGAGATTACAGTGACGGGAAATGGAGCAGGTCAGGGAATATTGGTTTTTGACAATCTACGCCCTACTGGTGGTCCAGTGCGTTCTGGTGTTGGCAGTGCACGCTTTGATGAGATCCGGCTGATGGGCGATGTTGAACGCGATATCTATCCCAATATCATGAAATTTGCTCTACAATGGAACCAAGATGGCAAACTGCCCTGGGAAGGGCCACTTTACTCTGGCTATCAGGACCCAGCTACCTATTGTTTGGCAGGTGAGGGTACGATTGCTAATGATATCGTTCGCTTTCTGGCAGATGCCCAACAGGCCTATGACGTAACAGATCCAGACAAGTCAAATTTGGGTCCATTTATGCCTCTGTTCGTACAGGATTCCCGATATGCTGGAAACAGCCAGATGGGCTGGACTTGGGATGGCAGCCAGGCGGACGAAAACACACATTGGGCCCAGTTTCAGTACCGCACCTTCGCCCACCTTGCCAAGTATCACTACTTTTGCCCCAACACTCACGCCAGAACCGTGGCAGATAATTTCCATGACTGGCTCACGAATAGATGGGAACTAAGCGCAAATCGCGCAATCAGCATTCCCATTACCATGATCACCCAGACGGAAGAAATTGAGCTTGGCTATCGGCCCGGCGATTTTGGTCTTGCCGCTCAGGGGCTGATTTATCTTGCCGCCCAAACTGGAGAAACGCATTACAGACAGGATGCAGAAGCATTACTGGCAACGTTGGCTGACCAACAGGACACTATCGGGGCTTTTCCCAACAATGAGTTTCGCTTTGGCTTTGAGCAAGCAGAAGTTGGTATCGCATTTGCCTTGTACGAGTGGCTGTTGCCACCTACTAAGGTACCGGAGAAGGATCCTCCATCCTTCCCCATATTCGCTTCACCCACTATTCTCGATGCTGGTGTCGGGGATGGTGGGCTGGCAGCCATCTGCGGTGCTGACTTTGATAATGATGGCGATATCGATCTGGCTGCTCCAGGTAACGGAGGCAATTCGATTGTGATCTTCCGCAATGAGAAAGCGATGCGGTTTACCGTTCACAAAGGGCCGGGTGGCAACCTGCCCCGTTCGCTTGCTTGTGCGGATCTGGATAATGATGGTTATGTCGATCTGTTGGTTCCAGTTGTGGAAGGATTTGGCACGCCGACGACGGGCGTAGCTGTGCTCTGGAACAGCGGTGATGGCATACACTTTAGTGGTGCGGAGGGGAGTACATTTGGAACAAACCAGTATCCATTGCCCGTTGCTGCGGCTGACCTGAACCAAGACGGCAAGAGCGACCTGGTTGCCGCCAGTGCAGCCGATGAAGTCGCAGTCTTGTTAAATCAGGGAGAACGATCCTTTGCCCCATACGCAGGTTACGAGGTCGATGATGATCCATGGGACATTGCCGTTGCCGATTTCAATGGCGATACTTGGCCTGACATTGCAACGACCAACATCGCTGCCGACACCATATCGCTGCTGCTAAATCGGCAGAATGGAACGTTTGGCGCATCTGTACAAATCGACCTCGATGCTGATGCTCAACCTGCTCCCATCGTAGCAGCTGATATTGATGGTGATACAAATATCGATCTCGTGATTAGTACAATTGGAACCGATGAGACACTACTTTTGCGGGGAAACGGAGATGGTACTTTTCATAAGCCACAATCTCTTGGAAGGACGCCGAAACCGATCTCCATCGTTACAGGAGACTGGAATAACGATGGGCAACTCGATATTGCCGTCAGTCTACTTGACCAGAGCCACCTGGTTGTGTTTCGCAATCTAGGGGAAGGTAACTTTGCTCCGGCTGAACGGTGGACAACTGGGACTTATAATGGTTTCACACTCTCCGGCACCCCTGCTTCAACTATGTTTGCGGGCGATGTTGATGGCAATGGAACGCCTGATCTTGCGACGCTGAAGACCAGCGTTGCGTCCGCAGCAGGTCAAATTGCCGTGATGCTGAATAAGGGAGATGGCCACTTTCACACGGGGCTAAGTATTGCTGTTGCACCAGACCCTTACAATATCTCTGGGGCAGACATCAATCAAGATGGGGTAGTCGATTTTGCCATTGCCCATAAGAGCCAGGCATTTAACGATCCGATCACATCAACTTCTGTTCTGCTCAGTACAGGTATGGGGACCTATTCTCGAACAGATCTCAACACCGGTTTTGAGCAAACAGGGATTCATCTCGGTTTATTGAATGGTGATGATTACGTGGATTTGGTTGTCACTAACCCGATTGCTGCATATGCGGGCGATGGGGCAGGAGGATTTGTACGGGCCTACAGCGGCAATGGTGGCTCGATTGATTCTCTCTTTGCCAATGACTTAGACGGTGACGGTGATATCGATCTCGTTACCGGATCGACAGCTCCACGGAGCGCGATTCAGGTTTTTCTCAACGATGGTGCTGCCGATTTTGGCATGTTAAACCGGAATCTCAGCCCAGTGAGTTGGATCGATCACTATAATGGTGCCGATATGGATGGAGACAAGGATGTAGATCTACTGGTGTTGAGCGAAGACTTATTGGCCGTTCACTATAACAATGGGGCAGCAGATTTTACCGAATCAACCATTCTCCCTCTTCCTTTCGGACCATTTCATGGCCCGGCAGCAGCTGGAGGTGACTTCGATGCCGATGGTGATAACGACCTTGTTGTGATCGGTAACAGTGGCTTTGGAGGAGATTGCGGTATCTTGGTCTTTGACAATCTGGGTGGTGGGTCGTGGAGTGATTGGACTTGTCTCATTAAAAACACCAATTTTAATGACGTTTTGGCTGCTGATTTCGATGGAGATGGCGACATAGATATTGCGGCTGCCAAAGATCAGTGGCCAGATGATGATTCTCTCGTTCTCCTCCTTAACCAGGGGAAGGGTACGTTCTTTGCCGCAGAGGAATTTGCCGTTGGCCAGATGCCGTTTGCTCTCTTTTCGGCCGATTTTGATGAAGATGGTGATGTGGATGTTGCCATCGCAAATCGAGAGTCCAATGACGTCACATTGCTCTATGGTTTGGCCACCAACTCGCCACCAGCTATGCCGAGTTCCAACCTGCCGGTGAATGGCGCCATCGTTCCGACTGACCTAGTAACTCTAAGCTGGTCTATAAGTGATCCCGATTTCGGAGAATGGGTTGAAGTGGATATTTATCTTGGCACCGATTCCACACCGCCTATGATTCAATCCGTCTATACTCGCACTTGGTATACACTATCTTCTCTGTCGCCGAATTCTACCTACCATTGGCGTATCGTGGCGCGAGATTCACGTGGATTGGAAACATCAGGGCCGCTCTGGCAGTTCACGACTTCACCTCCTCCACCGACACCTACACATACCCACACACCAACGAATACCAGTACGCCGACACCTACACATACTCCCACGCCAACAATTACAAATATACCAATGCCTACACATACTCCCACGCCAACTATTACAAATACACCGATGCCTACACATACTCCCAAACCAACTATTGCTAGTACACCTGCTAATCCGCTTATACCAACGGCAATGTTCACGCCTACGAATACACCGACTTCTATATCTCGCCCCACAGAAAAGATACGCAATAATGTTTACTTGCCCCTCGTCCAAAAGTAGCAATTGAACTGATTGTACGATTCCTGACTCCCTCCAGGAAATTCCCCATGCATCTGAATGCACCAAGGAGGATGAAAGATGGTATACTGTGGTGGCATTTTTTTTCATCTCCTTCTTTCTCGCTCTCGAGAGGCTTTTTTCAGGGCAGATGGATCAACGAAAACTATTGTTCTCTACGCGCTTTTAATTTAGATAGGATATCCAATTGGCAGTGATTATCGCAAAGATAATTGAAGGAGAATCTAAACATGCCCTCAATGGATGAACTACGTGCCAGCGTACGCCAAAGCCTGCCGGAAGTGGACGAAATTCAGGATAAAGTATTACGTGATAAGGTAATTGAAGCGTGGGCCTTTTCCCTGTCTCAGACCGAGTTTACGAGTATCGACCAGATTCGCGCGTCTGGTGGTCCAGAGACGCCCGCTTTGAAGGATGGCACGCAGGCCCACCACATTCGCGGCGTTGCGCAGATTGCCATTGGCATTGCCGATGGCCTGGAAAAAATTCATGGCGACATTGGCATCGACCGCGATCTGTTGTGGGCCTGTGCACTTTGTCACGATGTGGGTAAACCCTTCGAATTTAGTCCACAAAATCAGGCGCGCTGGAAGAGCGACGTTGGAGCAGTTGGCTATCCCAGTATCCGCCACTCAGTCTATGGCGTCCATGTGGCCCTGACCGTGGGGCTGCCAGAAGCAGTGGCGCACACAGCTGGCGCCCACTCTAGTGAAGGCGAACTCATCAAGCGCAGCCTGGTGAACACCATCGTTCACCAGGCTGATTATGTCTATTGGGACGCATTAAATCGAGCTGATCAGTTCGACGAATACTTGGATTGAACACCCCATGCAACTCAACAACGTCAACACCACCGACATTCTCGACGCCATCCGTTTGGGCTGCCGGACCATGTGCAGCGTCTTCAATGCAGATGACAATCACATTCCCTTTTTTGGTTCGCGAGTTCGGCCCAACGCCGAGTTGAGCTTTAGCTGGGCACACTCTGAGTCCCATGTGCCGGGACGTCATTTGAACGCGCTGTTAAATGCTGAGGCCGCAGCCGGAATTACCTTAGATGAAGAATGTATTGATCATCATGCCCGAGCCGCCTTTTTCTCCTATGGTGGAGCAGTGCCGTTGCCGCTTAACCGGGCAGCAGTCGACGGACCTTTGGTCAATTTTTTACCACACAATGTGCGAGAAGGCTTTCACGCCCTCTACGCCCTAGCCCATTTTCGCCAGTCAGAGAAAGCCTATGATTTAGCCCAAGCGAGCATTGCTGCTATCTTAGAGCGATGGGATCCCGTCAAAGGGTGGGACTATGAGTATCTGGAAGGCGAATCAGGGTTGACAGTACAACGCTCAACTTTCATTGTTGGGTTGGCACGCGCCATTGGGCCATTGGTCAAGCTCTATCGAACGACGAGGTGCGCATCTGCCCTCGAATTGGCCATCATCCTTGCACAAAAAGCGACAAACGAGTTCTTTACAGCAGGCGGCGGCTATGATCGGGAGACGTTTGGTACCCACACCCACTCCACTACCTGCGTTATGTCTTCCCTGGCACAACTGGCCGAACTTACCTCGGATGCCCACCTGATGGAGCGGGTGCGCGCCTTTTACGATAATGGACTGTGGCAGATCCGTGATGAGTTGGGATGGGTCATTGAGAGCAGTGCAGACGAGGCTGACCCCGATCGCGGCGAGGTCAACAACACGGGCGATATCGTGGAGACGGCCCTGCTCTTGGGGCGTTGGGGCTACCCAGAATATTATCAGGATGCCGAACGGATCCTACGCGGCCATATGCTGCCGTCCCAACTACGTGATGTCTCTTTCATCCAGGAGCCGTCCAATTCCAACGCTGAAGATGGAAAGCGGGACGTGGCCCAGCGTCACCTTGGCGCCTTTGGCTTTCCGGCTCCCTATGGTCACGAACCGCTAGAGGCGGAGAGCATCAGCTTCAATATGGACATCGTCGGTGGAGCTGTTGGCTCGCTCTGTGCCGTCTATCGGGAGATTGCACATTCGGATCGGGCCGGTCATTGGGTACACCTGCTCTTTGATCATGAAACAGCAGCAGTGAGAGTGGAATCACCTTACACTCATCCCTGTCTACGGGTTCGAGTCAAACGGCCGGGCCCGCTTTTTGTGCGCATTCCATCATGGGTCATGAACGATGAAATACAAATTGGGGGCAGCGACGCAGCGCCACATTTTGTTAAAGGCTATCTGTGTCTGGCCAAACCTCGGCTAAACCGCTGGATCGAGATCGACTTCCCCTTAACCGAGCAAGAGATATCACTCAAGCACCGGACGCGCGATATCGCCGTACGTCTACGTGGGGATGAAGTCACGGCGATGCAGAATTTGGATGCCGATTTGACTTTCTTTGCCTCAACTGCAACGATGAGTGAGAACGAGACAATGAATGAGTCTCGCTCCTAGACGCGACCCCCTGCTCTGTGAGGCTGGTAAGATTGACGGTGCCAACAACCGCCAACTCCTGTGGTACATCACGATTCCGCAGATGATTCCGATCATTCTGTTTGTGACAGTCACGGGATTGATTGGCGGTCTGCAAATCTGGGAGGCACCGTTGGTCTTGACCGGAGGTGGCCCCGAAAACTCCACAAATACATTGGTCTTCAGCATGTATCGCGACGCCTTCAGCGATCTGCAGATGGGAATGGGCGCAACGCAGGCAGCAATCTTGCTCATTGTGTTGACAGTGGGGAAGCGGGGGAGCCGCTTACCATTCCGGTTAAAAAAGGCGGGCTGATCCTCATCCACTGTCGTACACCGTATGGATCGGCCGTCAATCGGTCAGACGTCGTGCGTTGGAGTTTAGATTTGCGCTGGCACGATGCGCGCAAGCCTGGAGGCAGGCCGTTGCCAGGTGTTCTTGTCCGCAGCCGGGAACATCCAGAAAACGTAACGCGTGATCATCAAGCGTGGGTCGCCAGGTGGGAAGCCGCGAAGGCGGATCCAACGCCGAGAAAGTTCTATCGTTGGGAAGAGTGAAGGGGACATCTATGAGTATTCGGCGCTTGGGTATTGAGGAAGGCTACGCCATGCCTGCCCATCGACCCTACTATCCACCACTGCCCACCTACTATCGAGACGTGCGTTTTCAACTGGTCTACTTTCGGGCAGAGCCTGACCGTTTGCGTAACTTCTTGCCCGAACCGCTAGAACCAGCCGACGATGGTTTGTGTGTCGCTTTCGGCATTGACGTGCCCTTTTCGTCATCCTATGGCCCGTTCCACGAATCGGGGATCCAGATCAAGTGTGCCTTTCATGACCAGTCGGCCTTCTTTAATTCGCACCTCTACCTGGACAACGTACCCGCCATCTGCTCGGGGCGGGAGCGATGGGGTGCTCCCAAAGAGTATGCCGACGTGAGTTTCGAACAGCAGAACAATCTGCTTGTCTCGCGCACAATCAAGGATGGTGTCAACATTATGACCCTCACCTCGGAGATCGGTGCCCCCGTCGAGCCGGATGCCCTCATCCCCATGTTTCCTAGTTATCGTCTCAAACTGATTCCACGTGCAGATGGACCAGGATCGGCCGTGAAGCAGTTGGTGGAAGCTTCCCCTCAGGACGTGACGACCCATCTGCTGTACAGTGGGAGCGGGACAGTCGCTTTTGCAGCAACCGCCAACAGCGATTTACGTCCGTTTGGGCCTGTTGAAGAGGTAGCCGCCTTCTATCAGATTTCCAGCTATACCGAGAGTTATGGACGGGTCGTGTATGACTATCTCTCAGACGAGGAATTCGGGTAAGGTTCAGAACAGCATCGAGTTGGTGAACGTGTGCCACACACGAGAGCGGCATCCAGAGGGCGCCCCGACAGGAACGAATTATTGTCTCGTCAACGAAATTTGGTGGTCTTTCAGAGAAGCAGGGCAGACGAACGAGTCATTTGTTGATTTCTGAATTTGCTGTCGTATTTGTTTTAGCATTAGCGACGAATCAATCGAACATCTAATTCTGATGGATAGAAATTAGCAAGCATCAGTAGATCCAAATTTCAAGTAAAAAGTTGAAATTAGAGAGAAAAAGTGTAATCTATGCTGCACCTTAAATAGTGAAAAGGAGCAGAGAGATGGCCCAACAAACAAAGCTAAAGTTAACAGACAGAGATAGTCGCAATGAAGCGGTAGAGAGATTGAACAGATATCTACCGCTAGAAATATCGGGATATGAATGTACGCCCGAAAAGGGATTTGATGTGTTGGTGAAAGCAGCAGTGACGAGACAAACCATAGAAAGTGTGTGTAAAGACCTGCCAGAAATGGTTGATGGTGAAACGATCCGTAGCTATCTGAAGGAGCAGGTAAGAGTAGATGACTTGCAGAATTTGGAGCGACAAGTCAACCAAGCCCTGGTAGCCGGATTGCCAGGTCGGCTGATGAAAACAAAGCTAGAAATCGCAATAGACTTTCACGATGAACCCTTCTACGGCAAGAGTCCAGAACTCCTCGAGCTGACCTGCCGTGGTGAAGCAGAGAAAGGCACAACCCGATTCTTTCGAGTAGCCACAGCCTACGTCATATTTAAGGATGTGCGGGTGACGTTGAGTATTCTGTTCGTCCGTCCCGAAGATAAAACAGCTGATATCGTGACCTCATTGTTGCGTCGTTTGCGCATTTTAGGGCTGAAAGTACGGGGTGGTTCAAAATTAGGTTTACACTTTTGATATATAGACAAAAATCTATATGAGACCGTTTTCTCTCTGAGAACCGGCGAAATCAGAGAATATAAACGTTCTTTCTGTTTCTAAAAGTGTAAACCTATCTATCCAGCTAAAATGAACCACCCCGAAAGTACGCCGTTTATACCTGGATAAAGGGTTTTGTTCGAGTCCAGTTCTAGAGTCCATAAAACAAAGCGGTTGGCCTGCCATCATCGCCTGTTCCATTCGCGGGAAGACAGGAGGAACCCGAGGACTTTGTCAAGGGAACAAGAGCTATTCTACCCAGCATACCTTTGAAAGTGCGCAATACGGTTCCTTCACGGCTCCTGTTGCCATTGTGCGAACCTATACTTCTCACAAACGCAGCAAACAAGCAAAGCGACGCGCAACTTGGCTTGTTTATGTCGTCTTGAACTGCTCCTTCAATCCCAGAACTGTTCGCAAACTCTACCGCAAACGCTTTGGCATCGAAACCAGCTATCGCTGTATGCGCAAAGTTCGCGCTTGGACTACCTCCCGCAATGGCGCTCTCCGCTTCTTGCTCATCAGCCTGGGCTTTATTCTTGTCAACTTCTGGATAGAGCTACGCCATCGCTTCTGCCAACTCAAATGCCAAGGACGGCGACAAATCGATACCACTCGTTTTGAGCTGCCACGCTTTTCTTCTTTTCTTAACCGAGCTATCGAAAATATCTATGGGGTTGTTTCTATCATTTTCTCTCTTGTTGACCCCCTTGGTATCTGATTTTTGGATCTACTGAGACTACCGAGTAAGCAACCTAACTCACTCATTGCCCAACGAAGTTTTTCAGTATGCCTTGGAGTCAACTGCTTTAACGCCCCAATACCGGCTAATATCTTTGATTCTACCCAAAATAAGCGAGTTGGTTTTCTCCCCAGTTCAACATTTTCAAATCGTAACGGAAGTTCTTTAATGTACTCATGGTTTACACCTTGTATGCCCAATTCTATTCTGACAGCCCGTCTATATACTTGATGCAAAAAGCTGGGTCCCACCAGATAATGTACTTCGTATAAAGCGTCTAATATTGGGGGTGGTTCAAAATTAGGTTTACATTTTTGCAAAGAGAAAAGATGTTTATATTTTCTACTTTGAGCCATGCTCAGGCAGAAAATGACCTCATATAGATTTTTATCTATGTATCAAAAGTGTAAACCTAATTCTGAACCACCCCTTATCTTTGATGCATATCTCTTTTGTCCGCGAATCTTCATGATCCCCGAAGCAAATTCGATGCTGTCTGCATTCGCTGTCGTGAGTGTCTTTGCTACTATAACAAACGACAACCAATTCAAAAAGCACCGAATTATTGCGCTCGTCATTGAAACCTGCCTCTTCTATCCACAAACCTTCGTCATCCCCGAACACAAATTCGATGTTGTCTGCATTCGCTGTCGTGAGTGTCTTTGCTACTATAACAAACGACAACCAATTCAAAAAGCACCGAATTATTGTGCTCGTCATTGAAACCTGCCTCTTCGGTCCACAAACCTTCGTCATCCCTGAAAACAAATTCGATGTTGTCTGTATTCGCTGTAGTATTCGTTTACATTGCACAAAAACTCGTTGTATTCCCAAGCAGTTTGGCTTATAATGGAATCAGTCTTGATTCGATTGGCCCCACAACACTGTAACGATCCAAGATCCCATAGAAGTGACCATCCCTCACAGAGCAATGGTGAAATTTAATGCTCATGACACCATTGCTGGAGTACTCTACGCCATTATGTCCACACTTAAGCTTTCGCTACTCGGTTCCCCACAAATAGAGTTGGAGGGCGTAAATGTAACCATTCCGCGTCGCAAAGCGCTTGCCCTGTTGGTCTATTTAACTGTGACCCAGGAACGCCACACTCGTGAAACATTGGCGACCTTGTTCTGGCCCGACCATGACGAGCGGCGGGCCCGCGCGTACTTGCGTCGCGCCATTGCGGCCATCAACGAGGCGCTCGGCAAAGGTTGGTTGCTGGTCGACCCAGAGCAGGTATCGTTCGATCCATCAGCCACCGTGTGGCTAGATACCGATCACTTTCGGCGACTTCTAGCTGATTGCCAAACACACCGCCATCTGCCGGATGAACTTTGTTCTAATTGTCTTACGAAGTTGAGCAATGCTGTCGATCTTTATCGGGACGACTTCATGACTGGCTTTACCCTGACCGACTGCCCCTCTTTTGATCGCTGGCAGTTCTATGAACGCGAAGCGCTACGCCACGAGTGCCAGAAAGCACTTGAACAGTTGACGCATCTCTACACCAAACAGTCCAGGTATGACAAAGCCATTACCTGTGCCCAGCGTTGCCTGGTATTGGATCCGCTGCAAGAATCGGTTCACCGTTCCCTCATGAAACTCTATGCGTGGTCAGGCCAACAGGCGATTGCCTTGCGCCAGTATCAAGAGTGTCTGCGCTTGCTCAAGGAGGAATTGGATGTTCCACCGGAGAAGCAGACAACACAATTATTTGAGACAATCAGAGCGAGGCGTTTGCTGTCATCGTATGAAGAGATCGAGGGTGATCACGTTGCAGCTCACACGGTTTTTCCATCTTCCCATGACCTGGGTACTCCAATCGCTCGCTCCGCGAAGCCCCTCTCTCCCGATCCCGCTGTGCTGGATAAGCCCCATAACCTTCTGCCCCAACCCACATCCTTCATCGGTCGCAAACAAGAACTCGACTCGATCAAGCGCTTACTGCTGAATGAGCCAGACTGTCGCTTATTGACGCTAGTCGGATCGGGCGGTATCGGCAAGACGCGCCTGGCTTTACAAGCGGCCGAGGGGGTTATTGATGCATTTATCGATGGTATCTATTGGGTATCCCTGGCGTCTGTCAGCAATGCGGATTTCCTTGTCTCAGCAATCGCAGAAGCGCTCAATTTTTCTTTCTACGGTGGAACCGACCCCAAAGCACAGCTTCTCGACTATCTGTGCAAAAAAAAGATGCTGTTGGTACTGGATAACTTTGAACAGTTACTCACAGGTGCAGAACTGCTCTCTGAAATCGTCGCAACAGCCCCACAGATGAATTTGCTCGTTACCTCGCGTGAGCGGCTGCACCTGCGGGAAGAATGGGGCTTTGATGTGATAGGTTTGCCTTTTCCCCAAGGTCAAGAGTCTTCCATCGAGAGCGATCCGGAAGCACTAGAAGCATTTGATGCTGTCCAATTGTTTGTGCAGCGGGCGCGTCAGACCAAAGTAGATTTTCACTTAACACAAAAGGAAAGTTGCGCTGTCGTACATATTTGTCAATTGGTGGACGGCATGCCATTGGCGCTAGAGCTAGCTGCAACTTGGATGCGGATGATGTCTTGTCAGGAAATTGCTACAGAAATTGAGAAGAACTTAGACTTTTTGTCCACATCGCTACGCAATTTGCCGACGCGTCATCGGAGTCTACGCGCGGTCTTTGAACAATCTTGGCAGCTTCTATCAGAAATGGAGCGTACAAGTTTTAAGAAATTATCGGTTTTTCGCGGCGGTTTTGTGCGCGAGGCAGCCGAACGAGTGACAGACGTTCCTTTCATGACATTGACCGTGTTGGTGGACAAGTCACTGCTGCGTTATCGTCAGGAAGGGCGTTATAATGTCCATGAGTTGTTACGACAATATGCGGCGGAGAAACTTGCGGAGATTCCTGATGAACACCAAGAGACTCTGGATCAGTATAGCAATTACTACGCCGTATTTCTCGACCAACGTATCGATGATTTGAAGGGGGCTAGACAGAAAGAGGCCTTAGATGAGATTGCAGCCGAGATCGACAACGTACGAGCGAGTTGGCGTTGGGCTGTCGATAGCGGTCAATACACGCTGATTGGTCGCTGTCTGGATAGCCTCTGGTTCTTCTATGAAATACGTGGATGGTATCAGGAAGGCGAAGGAGTCTTTCGAGAGGCAATCCAACGTCTGAGCGAGCAAACAGGAAAGTTCAACCAGCCACAACCGGAAGTCGATCTGATCCTCGCTCAGCTTATGGCTCGTCGTGGTGCCTGCTATGCGGGTTGGGGTTTGCACAGAGAAGGTGAAAAATTGCTGCATCAGAGTCTTGGTATGTTTCGTTGTTTTGGTCAGTCTGCGCAATGGGATACAGCGTTTGCCCGCCTGGCCCTCGGCGGAGTCGATAATATCCGCGGGGATTACCCAGAAGCCAAGAAACAATATCAGAAGTGTCATACCGAGTTCAGTGTTTGCAACGACCAATGGGGAATCGGTGTTGCGTTGCTGCAGCTCGGTGTGGTTGCCGAGTTGATGGGCGGGTATGAAGAAGCAAAACAGTTTTATCGCAAGAGTATTACAATTCTTACGGAGCTTGGCGAACGCAGATGGAGAGCTGCAGTCCTCAGTCATCTGGGCAATGTGGCGACTGAACAGGGGCAGTTCGCACAGGCAGAACAGCTCTTCAGGGAAGCGTTCCAAATGTGCCAGACGCTAGGTGATCACCTGGGGATGGCCTGATCACTTCGTGGATTGAGTACAATTGCCAGGAAGCAAAAAAGATTTGCAGAGGCGGAAGCGCTCTGTCAACAAGGGCTGAAGCTCAGCCAGCAACTTGGTGCTCAACTTGCCATTGCGAATCACCTCCATACACTGGGTCAGATTGCCCGTGAACGTGGAAGCTATTCTGAAGCCAGCCAACGCAACAAGGAAAGCCTGACAATCTATCAAGAAAACGGTGAGCGGCGAGGTGTTGCCTTTTGTCTCAATGAATTAGGCTATGCCGCGTGGCTGTTAGAAATGTATGAGACCTCTCGACAATACTATCAAGAGGCCTTGACCACCGCAATAGAGATTGGTGCGATACCTGTTGCCTTGAACGCGCTGGTGGGAGCGACCGCTCATCTGACGATTCGTGGGGAACAGGAGAGGGAATTGGCTGTTAGGCCAATCCAAAAATAAAATATACGCGAGAAGGTGTTAAACTAGCTCTCCAAAAGGAGCAAAATGACAATCTCGCCAGAAATGGTTGAAGTCTTGAAAGAGACGAAGGCCATGTTAAGTGGATACGAAGGCACTTCATGGCCCAAACGGTCAAAACGATATGCGAAGGAGTCCGACGAAAGCAGAACGAGAGTTGGGCTGGAATCGGGCGACGATAGCCAAAGCCCTGGAAGAACTAGAAGGCGGCTTCTGTTATGTCGACCAAAGCCACCGACGTGGTCGCAAAAGCCGAAGACCATATCCCCACTTTACTGGCCGATATGGTTGAAATCGCCGATCAATTCAGCCAGACCGATCCCACCTTTCGAACCCCCCAATTGTACACTCGACTAACCGCCGCCGAAATGCGTACCCAGCTCATCGAGCAGAAAGGATACAGATGAGGAATTGCCTGGCGAAGAGGCCATCCGCTTGAAGCTCAATGAGTTAGGCTATGGCTCAAACCGGGTCAAAAAAAGTCAACCAGTGAAAAAGATCCCAGAGACCGATGCGATCTTTGATAGAATTCATCAGATCAATCAAGAAGCGGATGCAGACGAGACGGTTCTGCGCCTCTCTTGGGATGCCAAAGCGACGATTTTACTTGACCGTTTCTCGAGAGAAGGGATAAGTCGAGTGGTTGTCAAAGCGCTCGATCATGACTTTCAAGATAAGAAGACCGAGAAAGTCACTCCTTTGGCATTTACCTCCCTTCAACCAAGGAACTTTCTTTACTTGACTCAGTCGAAAGTGACAAGTGACTGTATTGTCGACTGCCTGATTGATTTTGGGAAAGCGTACGTGAACACTTTCCTCACGTCAAGACCCTCGTGATCAATCAGGACAATGGTCCCGAAAATCATACCCGTCGGACTCAGTTTATGTATCGTCTCACTCAGTTTGTTGAGCACTATCGTCTCTATTCAGCTCGCCTGCTACCCTCCTTATCACAGTAAATACAACCCCATCGAACGGGTTTGGGGCCATCTTGAAAACACTGGAACGGTTCTCTTCTCGATTCTCTTGAGACCGTTCTCAATTTTGCCCGTTCTTTTCGCTTTAACCAACTACAACCCTTCGTTCACCTGAATTCCCTCTTTATGAGACCGGCGTCAAACTCACTCAGAAAGAGATGGACCGTTGGCACAACGCTTCCAACGTTTACCTGGTTTAGAAAAATGGTTTGTCCTTATTCCCCCTCTCCATTCTCTCGTTCGCGTATAATTATTTTTTTGGTTTAGCCTTAAGGTGCTGACTTTGGCTAACATCACCCGGCCAGTGGGCCAGAGACAAAAGCAGGCAAACAGTTCCTGGGTGAATTGAGAACGCAAATGCCGCTTACCATATTTGGGATGCAAGGGTCAAGGTCACGATTGTGCTCTGCAAACGGCTGTGACCGAAATATTGCATGAATTATCCAGATCCAGTTGAGCACTATGTTGTACTTTTTTCGAAGTTACACAGAGATCCGAGAAGGCACAGAAACTACATAGAAAAATTCTCTATGAGGCTCTATGTCTTCTGTGCTTATCCGAAAAGTTCTCGACGACTCTTTGCTCGAGAAACTGATCGGACTACAACCACTTTTCGGATAGGTTCTACATTCTGTCAGATTGAAACTGTAAAGATAGTGGTTGAGATGATGACTATTTACACCCAAATTAGCCCGCCAATTTTTCTTGAATCAACCATTTGATACAATTGGGCATAATGCAAATTTTCGCAATTACTATCTTTATCATTAATAGGCGATATATAGACCTCAAATCAACTGGAGACTCAATGAAACGATTCATTTGTCTACTATTTGTCTTAGGATCATTGATCATAGCGTGTACAGCGCAGACCACGACGCCTGCGACTGATGATTCGCCCAGCACAACCAAAAGTTCTACTGACAACGTGGTGGCGAGACCGGTCTCTCTCAATAGTTGCCAATGGTGAGGACTTTGTTCGCCAGGGCTTTGTCAAAGATGGTTGGCGTATCGATTTTGATCACGCGCGTTACTCGCCGACGTGACTGCATCAGATCGACTCACCTACGACGCAGAAAGCGGCGACATGCCGGAGGGACGATGATTGCGTGGAGGGCCCACTGACCCAGACTCTGGCGGCTGGTGATGAAGACGCCGGGCCGATTTTGATTGCAACGATCGACGCTGTGGCTGGTCAGTACAGGGCATTGGGCTGGCGTATGGTTCCTGCCGCGGAAGGGGAAGCCGGCGCAACCATTTCCTGGTTGGTACGGTTCAAAAGGATGAAGGATACCACTGACTTTATCATCAATGACGCAAACAGTGTCTATCATAATTGGGTGATGAGCGTGAAGCGGGGGGCAACGCCGACATTGAGGCGACTTTCCACTTCGACCACGTCTTTGGCGATGCCGACACACCCGCCGCCGATGCGCTCAACGTGGGTGCCCCTGGGCTTCGATCCGGCAGTTGGCCTAAAGACGGCACGCCTCACACGGTTGCGGAGCCTAGAAGGCTTGTTGCTGGCAGAAGATAAGTACAGCGCGCTATTTACCCGCGTGCGCATGTAGGTGAAGGTCACCGCTGGCGAGGCGACGGCGCCTGGCACGAGGCGTAGCAAATAACATCTGTCACCACCGACTCTACTGAATGAGCAGCGTCCATTTATACAGTGTTACTAACTAACCTGTGGAGGATTACAAGAAGAGGATCATGAGGAACTTCATTCATTCTCACTGGTCAGGTGGAACCAGCAACGCGCAGATATGTACTCACCTGGAAAGCTGGTGGTGGCCTGGGTTAAGAACTGAACTGTTCGCTATCTATCACTTACCGGACAGCCTCTATGGAAAGCTTTGTCCCATCTCTGCTCTGAGACGTGGTACAGAACGTTTCTGGGGAACTATCGCCATACTGTTGATGGTGCTTTTGTTTGGATTTACCCGAGTGCATATGCTCATGGAACAGAGATCGACCTCAGCGAAGCGGAAGCGATCCAGATTCATGCACGCTTCGACAATGGCGATCCAATGTCCAATGCACGTATCATGCGCCCACAGATCGCACCAAACCCTGGCTAACCGAAGAGGCTAATGTCGATGGGTACTTTGTCTTTGTGCCCGACCGCACTATGGGCGGTACGTGGATGTGTGCAACGCAGGCCACGGTGACGGGCTGATATTGACATTGCCGAAGGAGCGGTGATATCTCGCCGCTTCATCTAGCGGTATGACGATTGCCCAAAATTATTGATGCGGCTATCATTTGGTTTTGTTGGGACAGCTTTCACTTTTGCGTCCCAAAGGAGATAATCAGGTAGGTAATGAAATCGACATCTTTGACTCAATTGACACCAGTGAGGAGAAATTATGCATATTCTGACGGGATCGTCATCGCAGGCAGGCGGTTATGCAGTTACAGGAGCGATGACCTGGTATTCGCGCCAGATTAATGCGTGAAGACCCGCGCGAGGATGTACCCAAAGCTGCACTCTGACAGCTGCGTTCTTTGTCGCTTCTTGATTCATTCCCGCAACCGCCAGCCAGCGTACATTTGATCCTCAACGGGCTCTAGGCGTTATCCTTGGCTGGTACGCTTTCCTGCCATTCTGATTGGTCTGATCTTCCAGGCTGTTATGTTTCAACATGGCGGGCTCACCACTTTGGGCATCAATGCAGCCATGATCGGGATCCCCACACTGGCTTTTGGCGTTTTTCGGCTGCGACTTCTGATTGGTCGTGGCAGCAACCGGAATCTCTTGGCAATCTTTGGCTTTCTGGGGAGTGCTACCGCCACTGCGCTTAGCGTATTGACCTTCTACACGCTACTCATTGCCACCTTGCCCGGCGATATCGACGCAACGGCAGAACGTACTGTCATCGCCCTCGCTTTTTGTCACACATTCGTGCTGATCATTGAGGGTTTGACGGCCATGTCTTTCTTCATCCTGCGCCAAACCCACGCTACTGATGGCTTTGATTCGCAGGCATTGGCGTCGAGCCTCGCCACCAGCTCACCAACCAGGAGACCAGAGTGAAACAGCTCGGGCTTGACCGGTATGCAACGCTTGACTCTCTATCCACAGATGGGAGCCAAGGGCCAAATTGATTGGGTTGCTGATTCTGATCGTTGCATTTTCAACGTTGCGCGACTGGCGTCTGCTACCCTTTTCTATTTAATCACGGCGATTCTCTTTTTATCGTAATTGCCCTATCAATATCGTTTCACGTCTCAAGTTGCGGGCTATTTCATCGCCTTTCTTGTGATTCTGCTACCATTCATTTCTGCCTGACTGAGCTTGTCCGGTTTGGGCCTCTGGTATTGCGGCAAGAGGGCCTGATGAATGGCTGATTATTGTTTTCACCTGTATTATCACCGTCACGCTGGTTCTCTTTGGCACCGCGCCTAACCTCGATCAAGGCCTTTGCGCTCGCTTGGTCTACCGATATTCTGGCTGACATGATTCTGTTGACCACCGCTATCTGTTTGAGATGGCCGATATGCATGCGCACCGCCATCGATTGCGTGGATTTGACGGTAGTAAATTCAGCCGCGAGAATCTAGTAACGCTCGCATCGCTTATCGGGCCTGTTGGTGCGCAGCGGCTATGAACAAGCTGAGCAGGTCTACAAAGCGATGGTGTTGCGGGGCTATGGAACGAGAAATGTTGATCTTGACGGCTTTTCGACGAGTATGCGGGACACGCCTGTGTGGCGTGAGCGTAATGCTCGCTATCCATTGATCGGTAGCCAGCTAATTTTGAGTACGTGAATCTATCGACTGTTATCTGCTGAGCACTGTCATAACCTAAAATAAATTTGCCGATTCTACTCGACCGAGAACATCCAAATTTATGTTAAGTTTATGAGCGAGCAGTATATGTAGTGGCTCTAATTGTCACATTATTTAAACTTCGTACTTTCGTCCGTAACCTGCGAGAGCAAAATGCTGCAAAGTATGGAGCATGACTCTATAGGCAACATGATCAAACCAGCTCTTTCTATTTCGAACCTACGCTTTGTTCCATCCAGACAATTCAGACGTGCTGCGTGGTGTGATTTGGCGATTACCAGGCGAACGAGTGGGACTCATCGGCCCCAATGGTGCGGGGAAGACGACACTTTTCTTATCAATTTGCGGTGTTCTCAAGCCAACGACGGGCGACATTCAGCTCTTTGGCGCCAGTGCAGCCGGGGAAGTTTCATCCTGAAGTGGGCCTCGTCTTTCAATACCCAGATGACCAGATCTTCTCTCCTTCTGTACGGGATGACATTGCGTTTACTCAACATGGGTTTGCTCTAGAGGAAGAGACGGCGCGTGGACGAAACAATGGCGCGCATGGGGATTGCAGAATTCGCTGAGCGTCCACCACACCATCTGTCAGGTAAAGAGGACGGTGGCGATTGCAGGCGTACAGGCCATGCATCCGCAACTCGTCATATGACGAACCGAGCGCAAATTTAGATATTCGCCTGCGGCGACGGTTGATTAATTATCACGTGATTCGACAGAGACGATTTTGGTTTC
>JAHBNG010000160.1 GCA_019217005.1 Chloroflexi bacterium TSY | reverse complement strand
AACCTCCTGGATTTCTCCACTCCAATCCTCTAGCATTTGACCTGCCTCATCCGTCTTGCGTGTCGTCGAGGCCAGAAGTTGGAAGGCCGCTAGTTCACCGACGATAAGACCGAAGTCACGATTGAGAATGTCAAGCTCACTTCCTTCCTCCATGCCAAAGGGAGCCACACAAAGAGCGTTAACAGGTGTTGGAATGCCCGGAACAGCAGGCATGGAACTCTCGACACCAATATAGTATGTCTGTGCCGTGCCCGCGCGGATGCGGATGCCGCGCCCGCGCCGAGCAAGACCGTAGTATGTAGCCCCCATTGCCACAGCAGTATCCAGGTCAGCAGACTCTAATTCGCGTAGCTCATGACCACTCCATTTTTGCAGAGCCAGGATGACTTGGCCACGCATCGATGCAGCCTTCATCACACCACCATTGAAAAGAACAGCCGCTGGGTAGCGAGTTGAAACATGGGTGGGAGCATCTTCTTCAGCTTGTTCTTGCGAGAGGGGCTGTTCATCTTGCTGGCCCATTTGTTTGCCCAAGAACTCGGCCAGATGACGCGTCACTGCTGGATCTTGCTCATATGGTAAACCCATCTCGCGTACACCCACCTGTGTTTTCTTTTCGGGAAAATCTGTCGCTTCACCAATCGGAAAGAAGCCCTGAAGAAGAATCGTCTCGATTTCATCGCGCGCCAGTTCAGTCCGAATCGTACCGCCAATCAAAGATGATCCACGCCCAAGAACCACAATCGGTTCGGCATCCAAATCTGGGTCGCTCAGCAGACGTTCTTTGGCCTTGCGGCAGCTGTGCCAAAGCCCACGAAATTGCCAATTGTCCAGCTGGGTCCCTTCTTGCGCCAATTTAGCACGCACAGCATAAGCAAGCGTGAGATCCATATTGTCTCCGCCGAGCAAAATATGGTCGCCAACCGCGACGCGGCGTAATTCCAAATTACCCTCTTGCTCGGTCACCTCGATGAGGCTGAGATCTGTCGTACCGCCACCGACATCGCAGACAAGAATCGATTGACCGACCTCAATCTGGTCTCGCCAGCCACCATCTTGACTCTCCAGCCAGGAATAAAACGCAGCCTGTGGCTCCTCGAGCAAAGTAAAGTTGGACAAACCAGCGTTCTGAGCGGCTTGTACCGTCAACTCGCGCGCCACCGCATCAAACGACGCAGGGACAGTCAGATAGATTTCTTGCTGTTCTAGGCTTGCCTCCGGATCGTCGCTTGCCATCTTCTCATTCCACGTGTAGCGGATGTGTTCCAAAAGCCGCGCCGCCGCGTCTACCGGTGATATCTGGCGAGCGTCTTCCGGGGCATCCCAAGGTAAGATTGCTTTGGTCCGGTCAACACCTCGATGGCAAAGCCAGGACTTGGCTGATGAAACCAATCTTGTCGGCAATTCACTCCCTCGTTCACGCGCAAACTCACCGACAGCGTAATCAATTTCAGCATTCCAATGTAAAGCCAATCCCTCTTCGGGAACGTCATGTGGTCCAGGCAAAAGCAAAAAAGATGGCAGCAGTGGTCGAGGCTGTAATTCCCCCGGGGCAACAATTTGAGGGATCTCAAACAGTTCGATCGCAGGCTCATCGTTTTCATCCAGGTCCGCCAGTGTGTAAGCCAAAACGCAGTGGGTTGTGCCAAGATCAATACCAATAATGTAGCGAGGGTTATTCATATCAACCACCAATCTCCACTTCTGCTGGAGCCAACACTTTATCCTTACCTTTGTCAGCAACTTGTTTTGGCAGATTGACATCAGTGACGCGCCAACCCCGGTGCTGCAATGCGCCCGTGAAAGGGGGGGCTCCAGTTACGTTTCCCGTCAACCGCACTGTGTTGGCGTCAAAACCAGATTCGACCGTCACGCGGCTCCCTTCGGTCTCGGAATAAATTGGCTCAATGGTGAGTGATTCCGCCAATGCCTCTTTGCATCCCTCGTGAATGGTCCGTACGGCTGCACCGATCTGAGCGTCTTCATATGCAGTAAGATCCTCTTGCAGAAAACCGATCAAGCGGCCCTTGCGCTGCAAGATCGACAATATTTGGATGGCTGATGCTTCTGGCGGCTCAACAGGTTTTTGCGCTTTGGCTACCTCAGCGGCTGCTTGAGCCGCCTTTTCTATCTCAGCTTTTGCTTCAATGGTGGCGGCAGCATGTGCTTCCGTTGCTGCTTCCCGGCGACCAACAAACAGATTCAGCAACCATAGCCCCAGCGTGATGACCCCACCAGCGCTCAAAATCGTTACCATTTGGGTCGAGTCTTGGAAAATCGTTGGGGCCAGAAAATAGATAACCCCAAGTAAAACCGTGTTGAAAATGAGGCTGATGATCAAACTTTGAATTGCAAATGAACGTTGTTCTTGCATTGATTGTCTCTTTCTTTTTTAGGTCGTGGCTGCGGGTTAAGTGACGCGATTTGTATAGACTCTGGTCGTAGCCTGAAAATCTTGCATTCGTTGATTATCTATCACTTACCGGACAGCCACTATCATCTTTTGCTCATCTATTGGGTCGTGGCTGCTGTTTAAGCGACACGATTTGTATAGACTCTGGCCGCAGCCTGAGAATCTTGCATTCGTTGACTATCTATGACTTACCGGACAGCCACTATCATCTTTTGATAGATGAGTTCTATTATTGAGAATAAATCAACAGGAATTGACCTATGCTCCGTCGGCATCTTCTTTGCATCAAATTGTAGCATAGAGATGCAGGAAAGGAACATATATCTCACTACATTTCGTTTATGATTAGGACCCGTGAAAGTGGGGTGGTTCATTTTAGGCGGACAATTAGGTTTACATTTTTGCAAAGAGAAAAGATGTTTATATTTTCTACTTTGAGCCATGCTCAGGCAGAAAATGACCTCATATAGATTTTTATCTATGTATCAAAAGTGTAAACTTTACTTTCTGGTAAAGGCTTGAGTGACAAAGGGCAAACCGAAAGGGAGTTTAAGCAGCGGCATTGAGGCGGCGATGAGCGAGAACGCCTTTAGGGAAATGGTGTGAAACCGAGGCCTTTTTCCGAAAGTCAGGGTCGAGTTGGTCAGGAGTTGGAAAAAGAGCACTCGAGAGAACACGGCGCAGCCTGCCGGGAGTGGATTGAGGCTCTCGATCCCAGTAGCCAGTCGGTATGGGAGGAAGAGAAGCGGCTAAATGGGAAAGAAGATTGCCAGCAAGCAGCCCCAGTTCAGGTAAGCGGAAACAAGCCTCATCGGCATGAACAAATTGACGATGTAAGCCAATCATCTGCTTGGAAGCCAAGGGGGGATGTTCAACAGGCCAGCGTTCCAGGTAGACAAGATAAATGGTTTCAGGCTGCAAAGTCATAACGGTCGCCAAAACCAAAGGTGTGTTGTAGGCCGGATCCTGAATGACGTAAATCGAGTAGGTACGGTTGGCTGTATCCACCTTGGTTGTTCTGGGGACGAGATTGTGCCATGCTTGATAGCAAATCAGGCGACCACTATAGAGAAAGCGACCAGACGAGTCCGGAGTTGTAGCCTCGAGTCGCTTTCCCTTATAGCTGCGAGAGCGGACGCACAATATCACCATATTCAGGTGGTCTGCCTTTTCTTTGCGTTTGGGAACTCATTGCGGCGCACTGTGCAGTTAATGGCTTCCGCAGGACAAATCGGTCTATGCCGCTTTCTAGCATTTCTCTGATTGTAAACCCGGCATCGACCACCGCCACTTCGTCTGACTCCAGTGATTTCTTCGTCTCTGTCAGCAGCTTTTTCCGAAACTCACTTTCCTTTGTTCCAACCGTGCATCTCATGATTGCCTTGAGCAGTGGCACTCGCTTCCCGCCTATCTCCCCCGAGCTTATCATCACTCCAAAGATGAGCGCGGGCAATGCCCGACGAGCCGTTGAGTTATAGAGTCGGTTCACTTTCCCTTGCAGCTTCGGTCGCCAGAACCCTGTGATATCTATGCTTTTCACTCGGTACCCTTCTAACTTTTTTGCCTCCCATTCCCCTTTCCACTCCACTTCTTCTTGCCACGACCCCAGCAGACTTGTGATATCCCATGATCCATATCGAAAGCTCCACCAGCTTCGCCGGAGCTCCTCATCTTCAAACCCGCTTTCTTTCAATGCGCTATGGATTGCTCCTCGACTTTTCAGAAACGACCCATTCAGCATTGCCCACATCAGACGCATTACATTTACGTTTGTTCCCATCGGCGTTACTTGCAATACATTCATCAGTACTGCTATAGTTATTTCTGGCGCGGTTAGCATTCCTTCCTCCTTTTTGGGTTCTCTACCTTTAGGATGAACTGCTAACCGCTTTTTGTCACATTTCTCATCTCTTTTCTTTTACCAGAAAGTAAAGGTAAACGAATCTCATTTTATTCTCCTTCACTGATACATTATGTTGACATTTAGCATGCGCCCCCAGAGCGTTGGTTGCATTGTGTGATGATTCCTGTCGAGAGGTTGTGGTGCTGACGCGCCACTGCATAAGCAAATGTCAACGGCTCCTAGTTTATTTCGGTCATCTACATCCGAAATATCGAACACAACTACACATGAGATGCGCAACTAGATAGGGATTTCTTTCAGTTATCAAATATTTTACTTGGCAACGATTCAGTTAGAGGCTGTCAATCCGTATATGCTATAATGGCAATCCTGATGACTGACCAATGCACTCAATGCCAAGAAGTAGTCGCCCATCTCGTTAAGCGCCATCAATGGCAGCTACTCCCAACCAAAGAATTTGCCCTACGATTGCATCAGCGTGTCATAGCAACTGGTGGAGAGCATCATGAAGGTGTTCTAACCACACAAGCAATCAATCTATATTGCATCGAATGGTACGAAGCCTGTGCAAGTGAAGGTGAGCGCCAGGAGCGAGCGTTTGCTGAACTTTCCCGATATTTATATGATCGGGCACTCTATCAGTACAAGGATGCTGAGCTTGCCACAGAATTCGTACAGGAGGCTCTTTTTCGAGTCTTCCGCTTACTTCACACCTGCAAAAATCCTGGTGCCTTTTTGACATTTACCATGTTCAAAGTCCGACAGGCCGCGACAGACTATTTTCGGAAGCGGGATCGAGAACGGCTACGAACTGAAACATTGTCTGAAGACCAGGCAATTGATCGAGCAGGTGATGGGACAAACCAATTTGTGGATTCGACTCGATTGCCTCTTGTGGAAACAGTAATCGATGTCGAGAAGGCCGAAGCCGTTCTCGAGCGGATCGCCGAACTGATTGCGCAAAATCCACGCGCCAAGAATCAGTTTTTAGCCGTCATCTTAAAATATTTGTACGATTGGAGTGATAAGGAGATTGCCAGAGAATTGGGAATCTCTGTTGGGAATGTTCATATTCTACGCAATCGTGGTCGAAAACGATTAGGAAATGATCCGGTCTTGAGTGAATTATGGAGTGGACTGTCCTGAGTGTGACGGGATAGAGTAGCCATCAGCTATCAGCCATCGGCTATCAGCTATCAGCCATATGCAAGAGTTTGGGAGTTGACTGCGCATTGTAAAGTAGCATCCTCCCGCGTTGCAATGGTACGGTTATACTGTAATGGCCTTTATTCTATGGAATCGCCCAAAGCGGAATCATATTTTCATGCAAAGCTCAGTCTAGGCAGCGAATCCAACTATCATGAAGAATCAACACCAGAATCTGATCAAACGCTGGGTCGATGAACTCCAGGCTGACATGGTCAATGTAGACCAAGCGAGAGAAGTCGCACGTGCGCTGGCCGAGAAGATCTATGACAGCGCGCAAATGCGTCAATTGGTCTCTGCCCTGAAGGGTAATATTGACGATCCACTCGATTGCGATATCAGTCAAGAGATGCTGCCTGAGTTGATTCAGGCTCAACTAGAGGGACGTATGTCAGCGCTCGAGCCTGAACCGCTGGCAGATGTTCGGACTCATCTGATGCTCTGTCCTCATTGTATGGCGGCCTATGCTGAAGTGTCAGAGATGGTCCAACAAAGCTTGGCCGATGCAGTTCCGATGGTCGACTCCTATCCTAATTTTGACCTCACTTTTTTGACAAGCTCGACCGCTTCGACTCCGATAACCAACGACGGCTCTGCTCAAAAGCACATGGTTCAACAAGCACTTGAGACAGGTCGGGAATGGATCCAGGATGCCTTGGGCGGAATTACGCTTATTTTTGGTCCAGGGATACAGGCTCAGTCGGCAGCTGGTTGGACTGTCAAATCAAGCCAATCAGAGAGGCTATTGGCGCAGATTACATTGGGTGAGGAAGAATTGGAGGGATGGGAGATCGAAAGTACTGTCTTTGCAGATGTGGATGATGCATCGCTTTGTCAGGTCGAAGTATCACTCTATCTCTTAGAGACACCAGATGCAGATCTAGTAGGAATTCCGGTGGTCCTCTATGATGGAGATACTGAAGTGATTCAAATAACCGATCATAGAGGCATTGCGGAATTCGACGCCATTCCACTTGAACGACTCCCTAAATTGGGAATCCATATTCAACTACCTGCGTAATTTTCTCTTATTCACTCAATCTGGCGCGCCAATTAAGATGAATCCACCCCAATAGTAGGGATGATCAAAGGGCTTTTGGTCCGGTAGCATGGCCTGAAAAAGTCTAAGTCTATCCAACACCACTTCGGGTGCCATGCCATACTGCTCAAATCTGGCATGCAATTGATTGATATCAATGTTTGCCACAAATCGCTGTGTTTCTTGCACTGCCCGAGCCTTGGTTGCGCCAGCCATCCACATTTCGTAAAAGTGTTCTATAAAGAGTCGAGTTGGAATCTCGTGTACTGGCCAAAGAGTCGCCAGCAAAGATCGCGCACCACAACCTAGAATTGCCCGAGTCAATCCCATCAATTCATCACCAGGATGCAGAACATTCAGCCCAGTATCACACGCGCTAAGGGTCACGAGATCCGCATTGAGCTGAACCGACTCCAGCAGATTCGCAGCCGTGAGTTCACCATCAGAGAGTTCAAGGGCCGATTCCAAGGGTGTGCGTTGGCGAAAGTGACCGTGACAAGAAAAATGTACAACATCGTAGAAAGGAAGTGCATCACAAACGCGTACCATGGTCGCTTCATCTCCCAGGAGAATCTCACCGCCAAAGCATTGAGCAATCCAATTTGCTTCTGCTTCCGCATGATCCAATCCACCAAGTGAAAGAAGTCGGGGCCTCTGTGCGCTTTTATTGTTAGGATAGGTGGACCTTAACAAGAGAGAGGCACTTGGCGCATAGCTAAAGGTCGTATCTCGGATACCCGTCATGGTCGATAGATCGATAAGTGCATGGAAGGGAAGATAATGTAACAAGCTGTGAGGAACAAAAAAAAGATGGCGCCTGCCGGTCACAAAACTTCGCAATGGCTGTAAGAGCTTGGCGCCAACATCTTGCCAACGGCGCATCACCCGTAACCGCTTGCCAGGCAAAGGCGTAATGCCGCGCAGACGACCATCACCATGATGAAAAAGTTGGGACTGGATCTGCTCAATACTGATATCCAATTCGAGCACTTGCACTGACTCGCGAGTGACGATAAAAGCAAAGAGATGCTCCGGTGATAGCAAGTACTTACGCAGTCTCTGACTTTCAGACGGTAGATTGGCAACAATCCCTTCGCTGGTTCCGGGTTGTCCAGTAGCAAAAAATTCAATTAGTGCTGCGTCTGCGGGGAGACGCTCTTGTATTTCACGTGCGGTTAGTGGCTCATCGAGTCCCTCATCGGACGACTTGTTATCTGTGAGTGAAGGCGATGAAGCGACCATGTCAAGAAAAGCGCGAGAACGGGAGCGCTCCGCAATATGGAGTGCGGCGTGTAGATCATCCTGTTCCAGATAGAGCAAGAGCATCGATTCATAGAGCTGCTGCCAGCGCCCCAAGAGGCCGATCTTCATACCCTCATCATGCAGAGGATTGCGCAAATCCTCCACTAGTTGAATACTCGTCTCAATGTGTCTTTGTGCAGCCGGCAGGTCACCTTGGTTCCTCATCAGCTCGCCCAGACGATAGTGAATACCGGGCAAAATGTCGCGCCGCTCGATTTCAATGGCTAGCTCATGCGCCTGTGTGAAGAAATCGAGCGCCTGTGTCAGGTTCTCCTTCACAAGATAGATCATGCCCAGATTCAAATGAACATCAACGCGATAGGCGCTCGTTGTCATGTGCGCCAATGCTTGGCGGAAGGCATCTTCGGCTTCGTCAAACTGACCTAAAAAAACAGTTACAGCAAAAGTCGGGTACAGAAATATTATGACAAGTAAATGATTGCGACCAAAAAGAGATAAATTGAAGACCTCCGGAAGAAAAGGCTAGAATAGGAGAGGCCAAGGAGGTCCGGAAAAATGCGCAAAAAGAAGGAGAAGCAGGTAGAGAAACGATACTACCGACCAACAAAGAAGCGCTGTCCGAACTGCAAAAGCAAACTGAAAAGAAGCTATAAATTATGGCATAAGTATCTGGAAACACTGGAGGGCAGATATTATGTGGTAAGTCATGGATATCGGTGTCAAAATGAGAACTGCTTGCAGCAAGAAGTGGTCTATCGTTCCCAAGAAGCAGAAGAGTTGGTGTACCCGAATGCGGTTATGGGTTAGATGTAATCGTCGAAATAGGATACCAACGATTTTGGCATCAACGAAGAGTGGCCGAAATCCATAAAGGACTAAAAGAGCGGATAACGATATCTGAAAGACAAGTGCTGAACTTAATCGGTACATTTTTAGCCTTGTTGCGAGCTGGACAGCCAGCGAAGGTAGTAAACCAGCAGAAAAATGGAAAAGGTTGGGCGGACTAATCCTCTCCATAGATGGGATGCAACCAGAGAAAGGAAGTCCAGCGCTCTATGTGGTTCGAGAAGTCCAGTTAGACATCACTTTGATGGCAGAAGTGTTGGAATCAGGGACTCACAAGACTCTGGTTTCAGCACTGTTGGAACCGATAAACGAATGGGAAATCCTATCAAGGGCATCATCAGTGACGCCCAGGAAAACATCCAACTTGCTGTTGCTCAAGTGTGGCCGAATTGCCCCCATCAGACTTGTCAGTTCCATTGCATTAAAGAAGCTGGGCGACTCACTTATGCGCTTGACCGTACAATGAAAACTCAACTCAAAAAGAAGCTGCGTGGCTTTTTGAATCGGGTCTACAAAACGGTTCGAGAATTGGCGGAAACCGATCCCTACAAAGCAGTTCTTTTGCAATATACTCGCTATCTGCGGTTCACTTTATTGACAAGAGGATTGGCTCCTTTGAATTAGGTGGCTTACAGATGGTTCAACAATTAATCACGATTGAAGCATCATTATTACGGGCTCAGGAAAAAGGGGGCATCCGTTACTGACCCGCTTAATCAAGATTGCTGGTTTTCATCGTTTTTGCACTGTTCAAGCCAACCGCTTACGACGGCAACTTGGGTGGTTGGTGGCACTCCAACGGCTTTTGTCGCCTGACTCTCAAGCCGACGACCAGGTACAGGTCACTGCTCATTCCGTTGCATCAGCTGTTGATCAATATTTAGTCGCACTGACACAGGATACGACTCTCGATGACGCAGATCGCTCGATTGTTCAGCATATCAACACAACATTTCGCAACCGTTGGTGGGGGCTCTTTGTCTGCTACGATGTCTCGGGTCTTCCTTCCACTAACAATGCCCTGGAGGGCTTCTTTGGCCGCTTGAAAACCAATCAACGACGTATCACTGGACGCAAAAGTGTTAATAACTTCGTCCTTCGCTATGGCTCTTCCGGCTGCGATCCGTTGACCGGTCCGCTTATTTATTTGAACGGCAACGTTTACATTCGATCCTGGCTGAACGCAAAGATTATTTTCGCTTTTGCCATCACCTTGATTCAGTCGTTTCTGAACTTGAAATCGCTTGGGAGTCTGCTCTTCTTTCAAATACAAATCGTCATGATTCTGACTCCCCTTCTAACTCAACATAATAAATTTGTACCCGACTTTTGCTGCTACTGAAAAAAAATTGTACTTCGCCAATGTTGTTCAGGCTATTGCCAACCTTATTCCAGGCTTGTTGCGAACGCCAATAGCTTACATGAAAGTTGAAACAATCTAGCGCTGCATTCCAGTTTCCGCGATCGCGGTGTACCAGCCCTAATTCCAAACGTGTCGTTGCCTGTCCAGACAGCGAGCCAATCTGTTCAGCGATCGCTAGTGACCGATTCAGGTAGGATTCCGCCTCGTCATATAAGTGTAATTCATACGCATTGATGCTTATGTTCCGTAAGATAACACTTTGTTGGTAAGCATTGTCGAGCTTCTGCCAGAGCACAAAACTTTGATCATATCTTGGTCGGGCTTCCGCATATTGGCCCAACAAGCTATAGGAAATTGCCTGCGAGTTCAATGCACGGGCGCGCACACTTAGTTCCAATTCGTCTTCGGCGAGCAATTCATCAATTGCCGCGATTGAGGCATGATGTTCACTCGCCATGCGTAAGGAAAGCGCAGAATAATAGAGAATGTTGTGTCGGGTTGCCGATTGTTTGGCCGGAAGATCATTCAATCGATTGGTCAGGTCTGCCAACCGCTCTGGCGTGTTTAGATAATATGTTTCAGCAAGACGTGAGAAGAGCTTCGTTAGTTCCGATTCAAACGTATGGTCTCCTGCATAGAGTCTTTGAGAGAGCAACGCAACGCCCGACTCGTGAAGTCCGGTAAAACGCTGGAGATCCCCTGTTTTGAGCTCCTCCAGGAGATGATCGGCCTGGGTTTCTAGAAGAACATAAATATTGTCGTGCTGGATGATGTCGGGCCTGCTGCTTAAGAATTGCACATCCTGCTTACTAAGCGCAACGCTCAGAAATTGTTCAAGCAATTCAATATCCACCCGCCCGAGAACAGCTAGCGCTTCATAAATTTTGTCTTGCAAATCTTACTCCCAATCAGATGTGGTTTACATAGATTCTCTATTATACTCCGCAGCAGCACAACAGAACATTAGTTACACGAGTAAAAATGAACCTTGGCTCTTCAGGATCTCAGGAGGTTGACAAAGAAGTGTCACGAACTTCCCGGACACGCTTAGTCAGTAAGAGAGATACCAAATAGGCGCGTTGAAAAGAGTCGGAAAAAATCAACAATTCCGACTTTATGTAAACTTGGGTATTGAGCTGGTAGCAAGTAGACATAAGAGAGAAATCAAAGGCAATCAAGAAAAAAACAGTAGCAAAAGTCGGTACAAATTTTTCATGCAAACAGAGGGCTGCTCTAGGATTTCACCCTTATGGTCATTTTTGTACCCGACTTTGCCGTAGCTGAAAAAAAGAAAGCAGAAAACTAAGCTTGTGGTCGACGACGGATAGTTCGTTGACGAATGTGGAAAGATTCGTCATAGGTGGTTCGGTCTTGCCACATTTTCCAAAGAATGGCCAGCCAGCGGTTGGCTAAAGCCCGATGAGAGCGACTGACCGAGTGGCCCTTTGACGAGCTTTGTAAAGTAAGCCGAAGCCAGCGAGATTGCTGAGCGCGTAACGACGAGCCAGTTGACTTTGAGCCAAAAGTCTGGACCATGCTGGAATGGGGGAAGCGGCGGCGATCTTCGCCAAATTTGACCAGCAAAGAGGGAGCCAAGAGCTCTCCTGCGCCCGGCAGGGAAGCAAAAATGGGGTGATCCTCGTGTTGCAGAAAAAGAGAGTTCAACTGTTGGAGTGTTGCTTGCTTGGAGTTGAGGGTATGGAGCAAGAGTCGGGCAAGTTGCTGGGCTTGAACTTGACAAGCTTGGGCAACACCCGGAGCTGAACGGGGATGTTGTGTGGTCAAGGCATCAAAACAGGTGAGCCATTTGGAGGGCTGATTATGTTTATGTTGCTTGAGAAAGACCTGAAATTCATCATAGGTTGCTTTTTCTGCTGCTTGCGGCGACGGATAAGCCAGAATCAGATGAGCTGCAATGGGCGATGGCCAACTAAAGACATTGAGCAAAGCGGGATGGTATCTGAGCAAACAACTACGCAAGCGATTGGAGACAGCAACCGTTTCTTTGCGCCAAAACTCGGTCATGCTCACCACGATGCGCATTTGCTGGAGTAATTCACTCCCTGGATGCCAAGGATAGAATCGGTGAACATCTGTTCTGACCAGTTCAGCTATCGTATATGCATCACTTTCATCAGTGCGAGCACCGCTCTGATTGTACCTCGCCCGACTTGCTTTGACCACGTTCGGTGGGAGGACATATAGATTTGTATACCCAGCATCCCATAAGTAGTCAATTATCAGATTATGTGCTGTCTCTAATCCGATTCGACATTTTTCATGGCCGATATCCATCGTTTCTCGCCACTTTTCTAGTTGCTTAAAGCCATCCACACTATGTTCTATTGTCATGTAGTTAATTCGACGACCGTTTTCATCCGTTATCATTACATCATGTTTTGTTTCACTCCAGTCTATTCCTATGAATATCTGCATTTTTTGACCTCCTCATTCACTTGAGGATTGCCTTTGGTCATTTTTTTCGGACGCTCTTTTCCGTTTTCCTATTATGGCATTCGAGATGCTACACGCTTGCGACGGTTCTAGGCGTCGGCTTGGTGGACGGTCCGGGAAGGGCGGTCGCACCGCGGGAAGAGGGCGGTCCTTTTTACCAAGCCGGAGTTCGATTCCGAGTGACAGCTTCTCTCTTTCTGTCTCTCTCATTCTAACTCCTTTCCTATATTATCTAATAGGAAGAGGTCAGGCATGAGGTCGTCAACGAGACTGTTTTTGACCTCTTCCCGGGAAGTTACACCCCCTGGATTCTGGAAGAACCTGAACCTTTATGCGTTACTCAGTATATACCAATTTGTCAACACGATAACTATGGCTCTAATACTCATTAGATGATAAGGAACGATACAATGTCAATTTTGCGCTGTCGTACAATATCAATTTGTCTGTTGTTATTTATTGCTATTTTTGTTGTTCAATTTTCGGAAGTAAAAGCAAATTCACTAACGACTGTCGATGTGAATTCGAGCGAGATCCACTGTGTGTTTGATCATGGTTGTCAACTGAATGGCAGTGATCAAGTTGTCAATTTTGCACTGCCCGGAGCAACAGGAGAAGGCTTCTTTCACTCACATTCACGCGATGCGGGTGAAGAAGGCACCTTGGCGGCAGGACTCTATGGATATCAATATCGAATCGATCTGGCGAATGCTGTAATAGAAGATGAGTCATCTTGTCTACTTGGATTCAGCCTTGCATTTGGTCCCATCATTCCAGTGGATTACGATGGTGACGGATCCCTGGATGATGCATACATCATCACCGAAGGAGCTGAGGGCACCACCGAGATCGATGAAATCGAGCAATCGGGCAATACAATCACTGTTCGGTTTGGATCTCCTGTCTGTCCTGGTGAGGGAGAAGCTCCTGGAGACAGCAGCTATGTAGTTGGGCTGACGTCGGCTTATCCAGAACGGGTCACACTCGTTCAACTTGAGAGTGACTCGGCTCCGCTCGCAATGCCAGAAGCGCGCACGCCGAACTTCGCTCTGGCACCGCCTGTGGCCCATACTCAGACTGTGTCGACCGATCAGGACAATTCAATGACAATCACACTGTCGGGAAGCCATCAAACTGCCAGCGCGTTAACGTTCTCGATTGTGTCGCAGCCAGCCGGTACGTTGGGCAACATTGTGCCTCGGGAGAATACAAGCGCCGATGTGACATATACACCTCCACCCAGCTTTGTTGGGATGGATAGTTTTCAATTTCAGGTCGAGAATGGCAACGAGAGCACTGATACCGCGACTGTCTTGATTCAAGTGTTGCCTGTTTCAACGCTCTACTTTGTTTGGGGCGATGGTCGCTTTGTGTCCAACGAGATGGTGCAGATTCTATGCTACAAAAACGAGGATGCGCCTCGTTTTCTCAGTAAGCACCAGATTACAACGGACGGAGCAGGTCGCCCCACGACGCCACTACCCACTGAGTGCACTCAAATTGCCGCTCTGCATCAACAGCACGAGCAACCTTCCGGACGGCTTGAACATGGAGCCGCTTATTGGGTCTATGCCACAAGCTGGCGCACTGGGAGCGGGACCCCGGAACATGTCACCTCTAGTTGTCAGGTAACCTGTGCCAGCAATGAACGGGTAGCGATCCGCAGAGAATGGCCATTGGTCCTCTTTAACCCCGTTGTGGCCTTGGAGTGGGAACCATCAGACGAGCGTTTCGAGACTGAGCTTGAGCAGGGTTTTCGCATTGCATCTGCCTATCTCGCTGACCTGACCGACGGTTACATGGCTTTCAAACGCCCAACAATCTATACAGGTGGACAACATTGGTATGATTCTGATTTGCGCTTTCATGTCGCGAACGACCTGCGGCCAGCGGCGTTTGTAGGTGGCATTGTCAGTGATACACTACCCTACACACTGACAAGCCCAATCCTGAAACAAACCCCTCCCTATAGTGAAATTGGTACAGTCGACATCGAGGTGGATTTTGAACCCGGCGCCACTTACTACGGTCGTTACTGGAATGGAAATGAATCACATGTCGGCAAGTGGAATGACCCAAAAGGTGCCCGCACAATTGTACATGAGTGGATGCATTACGCCCTTTTTCTTTACGATGAGTATGGCCATAAGGGTGACAACGGAGCCCCAGCATACTGTACTTGTTCAGTGTATGATCCCAGCGACGCGCGTGTCAGCTTTTGTTCCATCGATGAGGACCCTTTTGGGGTCGACGGGCAGGCAGCCTCGGTAATGGCATTCCATTACACAGCGAGCGAGCTGTGGCACCCATCTGATCAAGAGTCATCCCTGGGTGCCTGTCTACTATCGACCCAGCGACTGGTCCATGGAGAAAGTGATTGGGAAACGCTGGAACGTTGGTTTGATATTCAGGGCATTGCAGGACTGACGCCACTACGAGCCCCAGACACATTGCCCTATGCACCGTCTAGGCTCACTCCCGCCACTGTTCTGAGTGCCAGCATGAATGATCCATTAGCAGCATGGGGACCATTGGCTGCTTTATATGACCCAACCCCATTGAATCCCATCTCATCTAACCCTTCCCCCCTGAATCCAATCGGAAGTGAACGAGTGATCTACTTGCCTCTCCTGAATGGTGCCACCCGTGACGCCGATGTTGATTCTGTCGTCGCCAGCGCAAATCTGGACACCGAAACAACTCTAGATGCAATGGTCACGACAGTGGATGTCATCATTACCGAAGGCGCAACTGTGATCGGCAACACCGCCACCCAAGCGTACTTGCTTCAAGGCCGTCCTACCGAACCACCAAACCGAATTCTACATCAGGGCACGGGCGTCAATGCAACTGGTACAACAAAGCATGTGGGAGAAATAGAGATTTGGGGACACGATGCTGATGATCAATTGCGTATCTTTGTGGATCGCTACACCTTGCCATCGGGTCCACTATCTGGTGCCGGTCGTTTTCGCTATGTCACCTCCGATGAAACAGGGATCATTAGCGAAACAACGGAACCCGATCGCGATGAGTGGGGATCCAGCCTTGATTTGGACTATCAATTGGTTGGTGGAAATGTTGTGACCATGACGGCAGTGCTCAACGGTAAACAGAATAGCGAATTGGTGGATGGCGAAAATGCGTTCTCGCCAATCATCCAGATTTGTGTACCCGATACAGAGATCGGTTGTCCAGAGGAGTGGAATCGGGTGATGACTTACGACAATGGGCAATTTAAGGCTATCTTTGATTTTCGTGACTTTCCAAATCTGTGGTCACGAGGAACCGTGCCTCCTTATGGTCTTCTGTCCATCGAGCGTCATCCCCAAGACACGCGCGCCGAGACAGAAGAATTCGATGGATTTGTGCGCTGGTTTCGAGACGGTGGCGGCGTTGGTCCTGCACACTGCCACGAAGCGCCTCTGCGAGATGGATTGTTGATGGTCGACACTGCAAACATGACAGTCAACCAGCCAGACCCAAACTGCAACCGCGTCATGATGATGCCAGCAGCGAACTATGAGGCTCTCTTTAAGCCTTTGCAATTCCCCAATGGGGGAAATGTCACTAAACTGGTCGGAATGCCGCTCGATGTGGACATTCTGTTCGGACCAAACTGCCAGCTACGCAGCGAGCCAGGGACAGTTGATAGCAGCGTCCCTCTAGACGATGGAACCGAGCCCGATTATGGGCCCGTTAAACTGACCATGTTCTACAGTCAGGAAGCGATCGAACGAGCCGGTCTCACAGAAGCGGACGAGGCGAATTTGATCATGATGCGCTTTGATCGCCTTTTTGGTCTGGATGGCAATTGGACCGACGATGGGCTCACCGCCACAGTGACCCGTGACTCAAATCTGAATTGGGTGTCAGTGGAAGGTATAGTTGAAGATGGGATCTACGCGATTGTTTGGCAAGCGCCATAGAGCATTGACGCTCTGTACGAGTAAGATCCTATCCGAAAAGTGGTTGTGAGTCTGACTAACTTCTCGAGCGGGAATAGTTCATCACAGAACTTTTCGGATAAGCACTAAGTAGAGGAGTGACTGAAGGCGCTGATCAGGGCTAGCAAGCCAACCGTCCACCTGTGTGGACAGTTGATATCGCCCCAAACACAGTTTATGGATCAGGACTTACGCACAATATGGTGTGCCCTCTCTTGTACGGGCATGATGTATCATGCCCGTACGAGAGGACTCTGCGTAAGTCCTATGGATGTTAAAAATTAAATCCGGCATACCGTAGGTGCGTGCTTTGAGCCGCACGAAGCTGGTTGTACAACCCAGGATTGCGCAGCTTCAAGCAACCAATGGATTTGTTTGTCGAACAGTAAGATAGACCGTATAATCAAGCATCAGCCGGTGCTAAGTCTGTTATATGTTAAGAATTACCATCATTGCATCGGCTGACTCTATCTTGAGCCATTCCAAGAAAATAGGGCCTCCAAATTGGAGAAATGGACTCTTGCAACTCTACAAGATTCGGGTGTGTACCACAAAGTGTGTAAATGGAGCAGCTTTTTGACTGTGTAGTTTTCATTTACACACTTTGGGACACACTATCCAAGATTCTCTTGACCAGTATCACACAATACGCAACACGTATACCTCATGAGTCAGTTATTTTTTTGGAATCGCCTAATTCAACCAAATCCAACCACAGGTGCAGTAATCTATCGTGAGTACTACCAGCATTCCCCTTTCTTCAACAAACCAGTCCGCTACAAACATTCAACGTTGGCTCTATGCCCTCTCCATGCTGGGCATCCAGATTCCGGCCCAAGTCGTCAGTGTATTGCTCCTCTTCTTTTATACCGATGTCAAGAGACTTCCGCCGCAATGGAGTGCGACGGCATTGACCCTCTATGCCATCTACAATGCAGTGAATAATCCACTCATCGGATACCTATCTGATCGCACCCACACCCGTTGGGGGAGACGGCTTCCCTATCTTTGGTTTGGCACGGTACCCTGGATGATCATTTTTGCGCTGCTCTGGTTGGCGCCCTTTAATGGCAATGAGCAGCCAGTCGCTCTCCTCATCTACATGGTCATTGGTGTTGTTCTCTATGATGCCTTTGGAACAGCAGTCAGTACCTCCTACTATTCGCTTATGCCAGAGATGTTTCCCAGCTATCGGGAGCGCACAGATGTCGCAGTGCGCATGAATATCTTCCTGACGGTCGCATTGCTGCTCGGTGTGGCGCTGCCGCCCATATTAGCTCAGCAGTTAGGCTGGGGCGTCATGGGGTTGATCTTTACGGGAGTCGCTGTTGTGGCAGCTTATGTGGGCTATCAGGGCATGTTTGAGCGAGGTGGACCGTCAGTCTCTGAAGATTTTTCCTTCCTCACGGCCATCAAGACAACCTTTGTCAACCGCAGCTTTGTGCCAATGACCATTGCCCAAACCATGCGCTTCGTCACAACAAATGCACTCGCCACAGGCATGATCTTCTATGTCAAATATAGCATCGGCACCGATCCAGGCCAGACGTCAATCATTCTTGCGACAGCTTTCATTGTGGCTGCATTGGCGCTCTACCCGTGGCGGCTCGTGATTGCCAATCGCTTTGAGGCACGCACCACTGCGCTCTTGGGTTACGCCGCAACCGCGTTGGCGATGCTCCCGCTTTGGTTTGTGGAAACGCTTCAGGGCGCGGTTGCTGTGGCAGCATTAATTGGCGTCGCTTTTGCCGGTATTTTCCTCATGGACAACGTGCTTATTGCCGATGTGATCGACGAGGATGAAGTAAAGACAGGCCAACGCCGCGAAGGAATGTATTTTGGCCTCAACGGGCTGGTGGTGACGTTGAGCACGGCAATTGTGTCAGTTGTTTTCGGCCTCGTTGCTCCTGCATATGGTTAT
Source organism: Chloroflexi bacterium TSY (assembly GCA_019217005.1). Next base: position 11,006 of record JAHBNG010000160.1, on the reverse strand, counting down.
GATACAACAATTGAGATCCAGCCGGACTCAGTCAATACTGGCTTCCGTGTCTTCATGACTGGGCTCCCCTTTGCTGGATGTGCTCTTGCCTTTCTCGCTTTATTGACCTATCCGTTACATGGAGAGCGGTTGCGAGCAATCAAGGAAGAGTTGGCGAATCGGCGAACGGGTGACAATAAGGGTTAGGTTTCGCCTGAATCGGATAGGCTAGGGCTAAAAAGATGACGAGATGAGTTTTAGGGCGATTTCAAATTAAAAAGCTTTCAGCTAATCAGCCGTCAGCTAGGTCGAAGCGACCACTTCGTGAACAGCCAGAATCTGGTTCCACCTATTGGCTGATTTTATACTTTCCTATACTAAAATAAATTATCCACAGATGGGCAAGATTTACAGGATTAGAAAGAGGAAAATCCAGTCAATCCTGTCCATCTGCGGATCGCTTAAATATTGGATCGGCCTAACTTGTCCAATGTTCATGAAATTGGGTATGAGACACTTTGGAGAATCACCCCAATGCAAACCAAACCTCTTGACGGTATTCTGGTTGTCTCGATTGAGCAAGCGTTGGCTGCGCCACTTTGCTCTTGTCGGTTGGCGGACGCAGGCGCACGTGTCCTCAAGATCGAGCGTGCTGCAGGCGATTTTGCGCGTGGCTACGATAGCGTCGTTCATGGTGAGGCGTCATACTTTGTATGGACAAATCGAGGCAAAGAGTCGGTTGTCCTCAACCTCAAAGAGTCGGAGGATGCTTCATTACTCCATCGAATTTTGACAAAGGCAGATGTTTTTATTCAAAACCTTGCGCCTGGTGCCACCGAACGGCTTGGTTTTGGAGCAGAATCGCTGCGCGCCCGGTATCCGCAATTGGTCACTTGTGACATCTTTGGCTATGGTGATGGTCCCTATCGGGATATGAAAGCATATGACTTTCTGGTACAGTGTGAAAGCGGACTCGTATCGATTTCAGGCGCACCGGAAGGATATGGACGGATGGGGGTCTCTATCTGCGATATTGGTGCGGGGATGAATGCCTATGGTGCGATCGTGCAAGCCCTCTTCCTGCGCGAACGGACGGGGCAGGGATCGGGCTTGCAGGTCTCGCTCTTTGATACGGCGGCTGATTGGATGACTGTGCCATTGATGCATCATGATTACGGCGGCAAGGCACCCCGACGTGCAGGCATGAAACATCCTTCGCTGGCCCCTTATGGTGGGTATCTGACCAAAGAAGGGGAGATGGTGGTGATTGCCATTCAGAACAACCGCGAATGGGACCGTTTCTGTACAGAACTGTTGGAACGACCTGACATGGTCGGTGATCCACGGTTTGAGACGAACAATGTTCGCGTTGCTAATCGATCTGAGATGGACAAGGTGATCAATTCCATATTTGGTCAATACACTCGAACTGACCTAGAGAAAAAACTGAACGAAACCGGCATTGCGTATGGCGCAGTCAACTCAGTGGTAGATCTGTCGAATCATCCCCAGTTGCGTCGCCAGCCGATGATTGTAAACGACGAGGTGGTGCAGATGGTGGCGTCGCCAATAATCACAGAGTTTGATCGTGATGAGTTTGGTGTGGTGCCTGAATTGGGTGAACACACCAACAAAGTACGCCAGGAATTCGCCAAGTAGGTCGTTCCATAAAAGTCTACATCATCGTATTTTCATTCCATCATGGACAAATCAATCAATAACCCGCATGACAGTTTCTTTCGTTTCTCCTTCACGAAACCGGAAGATGTACGTGCTTTCCTGCTTGGGGTATTGCCGAAAGAGATTCTGGTGCAACTCGACCTGGACGAGCTCCAGCTAAAAGAAGGCAGTTATTTCGATATATTCTCTTCAACACGGCTGAGCAGCCCGATGCCGAGTTGCACCAAATGCTCTCGTCAGACACTTTACAAGCCAGCATCCTTCTACTAAAATATATCTATGATGAAGCACTGGCTGAACGTTTGTCGGCGATCCTGGAACCGCCTGCCAACCTCCCAACGGAACAGATCCTGGATCACTTATTGGCAATGATCAAATATCTATCATCAGTAACGGACCGTGTCAGCCAGGGTGAAGTGACGAACACGATATCGAGTGTCTATCAAAACACGGAGGAGATCATGCATACACTTGCCGATCAGTGGCGTCAAGAGCGCGAAGACATTGGATACAAAAGAGGGATTGATGAAGACGAGAAGAAAGGGAGAGAAGAAGGCGAGGCGGTTGTGCGTCGGACGATCTTACAGATTTTAGACTCGCGTTTTGAGATTCTAGATCAGCGTTTTGAGCCAATGTACAAATTCGTTGCCGACAAACTTGAAACATGCCGCCTAGAAGAGCTAAACGACCTCGTCAATTATGCACTCGAAGCATTCAATCTGAATGCTTTTGTCCAACGTCTACCGACAGATGATCTGAACGAAGAGGTAGACAACTCTTGACTGCCGAACAGATGACCGCTTGGCTTGGTAGAGAACAGATCACTGCGGCTATTCTCTCCCCCGAAACGGCTAATCTGATGAATGCCACGCTCAATCGTAAGCCAACTTTCCAAGTTGGCCACGAGTTGCCGCCAGCTTGGCATTGGCTCTATTTTCATGAACCAGTTCTGAGCACTGCGTTAGGCGTAGAGGGACATGAAAAATTAGGCGGATTTATGCCGCCCATTTCGTTTACTGGGTCGTTTACTAGGGATGAGGAAGAACAAGAGGAAACGGCTAAACCGCCAAGACGCATGTGGGCAGGGGGACGTCTGAAGTTTCTTCATCCCATGCGATTGGGTAACCAAGCTATCAGACGCTCGACCATCAAATCGATTACGCCCAAACATGGACGCAGTGGTCCATTGGTCTTTGTCCTGGTTGAGCGTGAGATAATGATAGATGGAAAATGTTGCCTGTGCGAAGAGCAAACCATCGTCTATCGAGAGGCGACTCGCTCTGATCAAAACCAGCCAATCTCCGCCAAACCAGCCCCAACCGATGCAGCTTTTTCGGCCAGCTTCGCCCCCGATCCAATGCTGCTTTTCCGTTACTCGACGTTGACTTTCAACACCCACCGCATTCACTACGACGTCGATTTCTGTCGTCAGCATGAAGGATATCCTGACTTAGTTGTGCATGGTCCGTTGACGGCGACGTTACTGCTCGATCTATACCACCAGCGGTTGACCAACAAAAGAATTGCTACGTTTGAGTATCGCAGCTTGAGTCCACTGTTCAATCCAAACCCCTTTACCCTCAATGGAAAAGAAAGCGGCGAAGCATGGGCCGCAAACCATGAGGGAGGGTTGGCTATGTCAGGAATGATCGCAGTGGTATAATGAACTTGCGATATAGGATAGTTTCGGACAAATCAAAGAGAGATCGACTCATGACAGTCGCAGAAATTGAATCACAACTCGCATTACTCAATCGCGCAGAGAAAGCCCATCTAGTTCAGAAATTGGTTCATGATATTGCCAATACATGGCCCGGAATCGAAAAAACCGCTGGAATTGTGGGGGGGGAAGCACGTATTGTCCGTACACGTATTCCTGTATGGGTCTTAGAAAATTATCGTCGATTAGGCTGGAATGAAGCACAACTCCTTGAAAATTTTCCAACTTTGCGGGCTGTGGATCTAGTAAATGCTTGGGCATATGTAGATGCACATCAAGCAGAAATCGAGCAGGCCATCTACGAGAATGAGATGGCGTAGTATTACCTCTTCTGTAACCCTTACAAATAGATTACTGCGTGTGAATCGGCCTCCGACTTGAGTTCTGGATCTTATCAGATTATAGTGGCAACAGAAAGGTTTTCATATTATTCCTCATGCATAAAGATCGACGCCGGCTAATTCACCTGAACGACGCTCAACATAGGCATCGAGTTCCTCTTGGATACCTGGATCAATGGGCGGCGCTTCGTAGGCTTCGAGCAGGGATTTGTAGGTACGATTGGCTCGCTGTACAGCATCTTGTTCTCCAGCAGCTTGCCACGGATCATAGCTCTGGCGGTCACTGAGCACCGGCTCATAAAACGCACTCTCATAGCGGGCAAGCGTATGTTCCGTGCCAAAATGGTGACCGCCAATACCCACTTCTGCAATGGACTCAAGTCCGAGTTCATCGTTGTCAATGGTAAAGTTGTTGAGGAACTGGAAAAACATGGCCAGGCATTCCGTGTCAATGATGAATTTCTCGAAAGAGGCAACCAATCCGCCCTCTAGCCAACCGACAGCGTGGAGTATCAGATTGGTGTGCGCCAGAACCACCGGCCACATGGTCCATTGGCTCTCGTAGGCAGCTTGCGCGTCGGGAACCTTGGCGTTGGTCAGGCTGCCGCCCGCACGGAAAGGTAATCCATAACGCCGCGCCAACTGAGCACCCACCAACAACCCCCATGCACCTTCGGGCCCCCCAAAGGCCGGACTGCCCGAACGCATGTCGACATTTTGGGTAAAGCCTCCATAAATAGCAGGTGCGCCAGGATTAACAAGTTGAGCCAACGCAATGACGGCCAACGCCTCTGCGTTTTGCTGTGCCAGTGCTCCTGCGATGGTGGCTGGGCTTGTGGCCCCCGCCATAATAAAGGGCGTGTTGAATGTCACTTGACCATGCCGGGCGTAGGTGATGAGCCCACCAATCATGCGGTCATCTAGACGCAACGGACTGGTGACATTGATGGTTCCCCCAATACAAGGACCTGGCAACGTTCCGCCGCAAGCAATCTTCGCCATGGCCACCTCGTCTTCAGGAATGACATAACCATGCGCCACGTCACGCACCACACGATCCGTATGGGTTAACAGAATGCGCATACGTTCCAAATGACGCAGAGAGACAGGGATATCTTGTGGTTCCAGAAAGGGACCACCAGCAATATGGAAAAAGGGCAAGGTGTGTGCCAGTTTGACAAACTTGGTAAAGTCAGCCAAGCTACCGGGCCGACGTCCACCATCGAGGTCAGAGACGTAGGGCATTCCTGAAGCAGGGGTAAAATTCAAGTAGTTGCCACCAATGGCCAAGTTATATTTGGGATTGCGTGCATGCCAGGTAAATTGAGCAGGTGCATGAGCAATGGATTCCATGAGAAGACCACGGTCGATCCAGACACGCTCTTCTTTATGATCGACTTTGGCCCCGGCTTGTTCCCAAATTGAGAGCGCCTGACGCTCCATGAAGGCCATGCCAACATTTTCAAGAATCCACATCGACGCATCGTGTAGTTGTTCAAGTTTTTCCTCTGAGACCCATCGAAATGGCTCCACGGGACTGGTCAACTGTTGGAATGACATTTTTAGCCAAGAATGTGTTGGCTTGCGGCGCGTTTTGCGAGTACGACGTTGCGACATGCTTCCTGCTCTCTGTTTGTAGCATAATCAAAATTGTGACGTTTTATCGTAGGTTCCGTCTCCGGCGGGACAAGCGGCGGGATAAAGATGGGTTTCACGTGAAGATACAGGGTTCTTAACGTTAGTCACCTCAGAGAGGTGACCTACGATTGGCTCGCCTCTACTTCAAGTTCATCAATATCGGGCAATTGACACAATCCCAGGTACGCCAGCAGTTCGTCAAGTTGCGAGCGCGTAGACCAAAGAATCCCCTGTTCACGTGCAAATTTCTCAGCGGATTGGGTCAGACCTTCGTGGGCAAAGAGCCACATGCGTAATTCAGGGATCTCAACTTCGTTGTCTCGCCTCACAGCCTCTGCCTGCACGATTAATTCATGCAGCGGTTCCTCATTGATTTTTCTGGTTGTCACCCATTTGCTCTGGCAGACCCACATATCGCCACCGACAGATGCCAGTATGTCAATCTCTTTACCTTTGCCCAAACCCAAATCAACTCGGTGATTGACAAAGATCACGGACCAGGGCATGGGAATATCTTCGGGGTTGTTGACCGCACTAATATAAAATGGATTACCACCACAACGACTCGCAACGACAGGCGTCATTAGTTCCGACAATTCGGCGTTGTGATATTTAGCAGCATTCGACGCTAATTCAACTCCCCAGTAGTAAGATAATGGTTCAATAGGCATACTCAGTAGATCCAAATTTGGCGTTTTTGGCGATTTTCAGTCGAGATTGCAGGGATTTTGGAGTCATTTATTCAGATTTCGGTTACAGAAAACAACCTATTTCATATCTGAAAATCGCCCAAATCTAACGCAAAAACTAGATATCGACCGGCAAATTTGTATTTATGTCAACTGTTTAGCCAGAATTCTCTCTCTAAACCTGAAATTTGGATCTACTGAGACTACGAAACCGACCAAAGAGCGCTCGACGCCCCAATATTTCCCGCGCCAAAATACTCAAAGCTGAGCTCGTCACGAAGTGTGGGCAGGTATTCGATTCGACCGCTGCTTTCATCCATCCCACAATATCAAAGTCGTTTTGGGGCAGACACGTATTCTGAAATTCATCCAGAAAGACGACAATCGATGAGTCATCGACATCCGACACTCGACGGGGAATCTCCACGGCATGTTGTTGAGGGTAGACCATGTCACCATTCAGCATAGAGTGATACCAATTGAAGAGCGCATCTAGCCGTTCGCTAAAAGGAAATAGGGAGCGAGATGCTTCAATTTTGGCGAGCAGATTTTTCCCGCTTAGATGATCGCGAATTATGTCAGGCTGCTGGGTATAAAAGCCGACATAGTAGCGCATGAAGTTTTCTAAATCAGTAGCAGCAAAAGTCGGGTACAAATTTTTCATGCAAACAGAGGGCTGCTCTAGGATTTCACCCCTTATGGTCATTTTTTGTACCCGACTTTTGCCGTAGCTGTTCTAAATACTCTATTGCAAAACTTAGTGGATCTTTGCTGGTCTCTGGAAAGCTGAAATAGACCGGCACGACAGCCATTGGATCGTGCGGATCCTGTTCGAAGAACAGTTTATTCACAATGCGGCTAAAAATTTCTGTCTTTCCCATACGCCGCCGGCCCAACAATACAGTAGACATGGTCCGTCTCGTTGCTGTTTTGAGAGCGGCTTCATAAAAATAGGTCAGAAACTCAGCCCGATCTGTATAGATTTCATCGGGAACTTGCTCTTTCACAACCCACTGGCTCGCTTGTTTTGGCATCGGTTATTTCCTGTCTGATTATTTCTGCTTTACAGCGAGCCAATTATACCATATAGGTCCAAGAGACCTCCTGATTCAATAGACTCAGTCGATCCAAATTCTCGTAGAATAGGCGTTCTCCAACACCGGTTTCGGGCGAGTAGAGCGGCATTAGAGATTACACGCAGTAGGATTTCTCAGAGGTAGAGCGTTCAAATGGCGAAAAAAGACGCAGTAGAGAATCTCGGACCATTTGGCACGCTCGAGTCTGTTTTGACTGAGAAGTGCAGGATTATGTCTACTGCGTGTAATAGAGAATGCTGCGCCATATATTGTACTGTTTTATAACATCGACACCTGCGTTGTTTTCCTACATCGCGACCTCTAAATGGCGTGTGGCTCTCCTGTATCGGGGCCATTGGGTGGACACGATGTCAGTAAATAGTAGAGGTGTCGATGTAAGTAAACAATACATATATGGCGCGCCATGGATGGCGACTCCGCGTTGCGGTCTACTGAAAATTCACAAAACAGGAGAGTGTGTCCCAAAGTGTGTAAATGCGGCGGTTATCTGACTGAGCAGTGTTTATTTACACTCTTTGTGGTACATACTCCAAAACAGGAGGAATTCAACATGGCCGTTCTTGATGCGATTCCAGATATGACACGCGATCTCCAATTTTTTGCCGCTGAGACAACGAACCCGAAAATGTTGTCTCCAGATCAGATTGCTCGATTTAATGAAAAGAGATACATTTTTCCCGTGGATCTCTTCACCCCCGAAGAAATAGTCGCCAATCGCCTTTATTTTGAAAAACTCCTAAAAATGGCCTACGACGCTGGACTCGATCGATATTCTATTAACGGGTGGCAAAAGGACTGTGAAGGAATTTATGATCTGGTCACAGATGACCGCATATTGGATTATGTTGAGGATATTCTCGGCCCAAATATCGTCTGCACAATGACTCACTACTTTGCCAAGATGCCGGGAGATGCTACTGCGGTCTACTGGCACCAAGATGCATCTTTCTGGCCACTAACGCCAAGCAAAGTACTCACAGTTTGGATTGCCATCGACGATGTGGATGTGGAAAATGGCGCAATGAAAGTCTTTCCCGGCACCCACAAACTCGGACGTATCCCCTTTGAGTGGGTGACGGACGAAGAAGATGGGGTTCTGAATCAACATGTGCACAATCCAGAGCAATATGCCGATCCTGTCTCAATTGAGCTAAAGGCCGGGCAGATCTCGTTGCATACAGATATGTTGCTCCACGGCTCCCAGCCAAATCCATCGAATCGACGTCGTTGTGGATTGACGATTCGCTACTTTCCGGCAGATGTGCGAACACGCGAACTAGATAGCGCACCAGGCATCATTGCGCGAGGCTATGATCCAGATGGCTATTGGCAGCACATCCCACGCCCCCAGGGAGACCGGATTCCGCCTCATCTTTTGGAGGCAATAGAATAACACTGTTGAAACAATTACAGTTGTCTGAGGTTTTGTGTGGTTGTCAGTTGGTTTGTTGGTTAGATGGTTGGTAAACAAACTATCCAACGTATACCCCACAAAACCTCAAAGAACCACAATTACTCAAATTGCCACTCTTTCGGGAGAGGTGCGTGATAGCTTACATCTGGAAACCCATCCATTGCTGGCAATGTAATTTTGAGGGCGTGGAGCATGAGGCGAGTAACGTTGACCTTTGCATTTCGATCATTCACGCCATACAATCGATCGCCAAGAATGGGTGCATCCATGTATGCGAGATGAACCCGCAGCTGGTGGGTACGACCTGTTTTGGGCCACAAATGGAGCAGTTGGGCGTGTTTCGTTTCTTTGATCACCTCATACCATGTGCTCGCGTACTTACCACCCTTTTCTACGACAGCCATCATGTCACGTCGCTTCGGATGTTGGTCCAAGCGCTTCTGGATGCATCCACTCTGCGCAAGTCGATTTGGGCGCGCAACCCATGCAACATATAGCTTCTCGAGCGCTCCCGTTTTGAAGACTGTAGAGAGATATTTGGTCAGCTTTCTCCCGTAGTCCATCTTCTGCACAAGGAGAATCAGACCGGAGGTGTCGCGATCAAGTCGATGCATTAATTGTATAGGCCCAAACCTCTCTGTTGCCAAGTCGCGTAGGTTGATTCCTTGATTCCAACGAGTCGGTTCTGAGAGAAGTCCCGTCGGTTTGTTGAGCGCAATGAGTGCTCCGTCTCGTGCCACGATCCATTCATCATCAAATGCGGAGAGAGCGACTTCTTTTTCAGCAGGTACGGCAAGAACTTCGACCCAATCTCCGCTCTTTACCTTCCATGAACAGCGCCAAACCTTCCGATCATTGACGCGCACCTTGCCTGCATTGACCAACGCTTGCACAGCCCGTCGTCCCCACTCGGGAAACTGGCTTCGGATCGCACGATCAAGACGGAGATTCTGTCGATTCGTATGAACTTGGAATTGTGCTGAATTCATGGCATTTGCAACCTGAGCGCTAAATTCAGAATTTCGAACGCTGCCCAATTACGTTCGCTTTGCCTGCTCCCTAGGCGAAACACCATCAACTGGATTCACGAAGGCACCTTCTGGCATCGGAACGACACCGGCCAGTAGCGGATCATTGGTTGTTTGCATCCAGTTTGCCAAACGGGTACGCATGTCGTTCAAAACGTCTTCCATTCTCAAATCGCCCACCAGATTGCGCGTCTCATTGGGATCAAAAATCAGATCATAAAGTTGTTCATTTGGACATTCTCGATCCCCCCAACCACCACGCATCAAGACATCTTTGCTCAGGCTATCGTCACAGTTTGGCAAAACGGTTGTACGATGCCCTGTATGCTCCTCCACCCAGCGCCGAATGTATTTATATCGTTGGGTGCGAACAGCACGCTGCGGTTCGTAGGCAGCATGATAGGATACTTCGGCAAAGATCTGCTCGTTGATCTCTTCGCTCTCTTCCTCAAGCAAAGGATGCATCGATTTCCCCTGAAGCCAGGATGGGGAATCGATTCCAAGCAGATCACACAGTGTGGGAAAGATATCGATCTGGGAAACCATGCCATCGATTACTTGACCAGCTTTGAAACCACGGGGCCACCGCATGATGAGCGAGATTCCGATTCCATGATCGGTCAAACTACACTTGCAGCCGGGAAATGCCACGCCATGATCCGTGGTCGAAATAATCAGCGTATTTTCAGCCAATCCATTGTTATCCAACACATCCAATATCCCTCCCACGGCATCATCCAGCTGGCGTGCCATTGTCATGTAAGCTGCCATATCGGCTCGTATGTCCGGCGTGTCTGGCAAGGGCACAGGAGGGCGCACGTAGCGCTGGTCGATGTTGTCAGCGATCTCAGGAAAAGCCCGATGATTCTCGAAGAATCCAACATCCATAAAGAAAGGTTGTTGCGGTGCATTGTTCAGAAAGTCGACTCCATTTGGCGTCACATCGACCGCTTTCGTGCTAGCCGGTTTTCGAACCTCATCAAAGCCGATCGAAGCCGGATCTTTGGCAACGTGTTGTAATCCGGCCAATATAGAGTAATATCCAACCGTCCGCAGAGTATGAATAAGATGTTGATTGAAGTCTGTTAACTCCCAACCACGATTGACGAGCCCTGTCATTCCCGCACTGTGAGGAGCCTGTCCGGTCAACAGAGCCGCACGGCTTGGTGAGCAAGTGGGTGCCGCACAGAAGGCATTGCGAAACAGCACACCTTCTTCAGCAAGCCGTTGGAGATTCGGTGTCGGAATATCATGCCCATACGGCTGGATATAGCGGCCTGTATCATGGGAATGAATGTAAATGATATTGGGATGAAACATGAACGATGGGTTCCTCTGGGTTAGGGTGTCTTCGAAATTTGATTCCTTTAATTATCAGCTATTAGTTATCAGCTATCAGCCTTCAGCTATCAGCTGCCAC
>JAHBNG010000164.1 GCA_019217005.1 Chloroflexi bacterium TSY | reverse complement strand
AGTTATTTACGGCTCATTCCTCAATTGATTATACGTATATCCATTGAGTGTGTATCACAAAGGGTGTGAATGGAACAGGTTCTCTGACTAAGCGGTCTTCATTATACACGCTTTGGGTCACACTATTAATCCATTCAAACGGGAGCAGAGTTTATGGCAACACCCGTTGCAGAAGATTTCCAACAGCTAAAAGATGAGCAGATTCAGCAATATTTGCACGATTCAATTTCTGTCCCCCCTGAGCTACAATCGAATGTCCTGGTGACAACACTTGACAAAGTGTACAACTGGAGCCGTAAGTCAAGCATGTGGCCTCTTCTGTTTGGATTGGCTTGCTGCGCGATTGAGATGATTGCAACGGCTGCCAGTCGATACGATCTGTCGCGTTTTGGAATGGAAGTCATGCGTCCCAGTCCACGCCAGAGCGATCTGATGATTGTATCTGGAACTGTCACCAAAAAGATGGTCCCTGCGATTGTACGAATCTACAATCAGATGGCCGAGCCGCGTTATGTCGTCAGCATGGGAGCATGTGCTACTGGTGGTGGTCCATTCAAAGAGGGCTATAACGTTGTTAGCGGGATTGACAAGTATATTCCGGTTGATGTCTACGTTCCTGGATGCCCGCCGACGCCTGAAGCGTTGATTTATGGGCTAATGAAGATGCACGAGAAGGTGGAACGTCAGAGCATCGCCAAAGTTGCTTGGTATCAGAAAGATACGTCTGATTTTATTCCAGTGCCTGTCTTGGGACCAGATATCTTTGATCCGCGCCAGATCCAGCTCATTCGTGAGCATACATTGGGTGAAGGCGCGGCCTTGAGCGGTGGAGGTGGCGCCGCTCGCCTCGTACCAGAGCTTCTGCCCGACGATGTCAAGGCAACATTAGAAACGGTTCGGGCTCGCTATCATGCCAAAATGAAACAGCCAGCATGATCATCAATAAGCAGTAATACCGCACTCACTCACAGATAAGAATTCTTTCTGAATAAAGCGATCTACACTCAATCTTATCCGTGACAGTGCTTAGTATAAAGGCGCGATATTAATTATGAGCGATGCAGTAGCTGAGGCACCAGTTGCCGAAGAACCCACAGTTGACGGGCAGGAAATTGATTCTTCATTGCCTTACAATGACGCTGTTCCCGGTGCCGTTTTGGGGCAATGGGCAGAAGAAACTGATCCTGGGTTGATTGTGGCACCAGATAAACTGATTTCGCTGTTGATGCATTTGCGGGACACAGAAAAGTATGATCTGTTGTCCAGCCTCACGTGTGTTGACTATGAATCATATGGCGGCAAGCAGCGAGCCGGTGTATCAGAGCGATTTGATACAGTCTATCACCTTTTTAGCACCTCAAAAGGCGGAGGCCATCTCAAGCTGCATGTTCGTGTGCCAGAAAATGAGACTGTGCCGTCAGCCACGAGCGTGTATCCAGGTGCAAACCTTCAGGAACGTGAAGTCTACGATCTCTTTGGTATAAAATTCGACGGTCATCCCAATTTGCGCCGGATTCTACTCTGGGAGGGCTTCCACGGCCACCCGATGCGCAAGGATTGGAAAGAAGCCTATCATGAATCCGACGCCAAGCCTTTCAAGAGTCGTCACCCGGCAAAAGGGTATGAGTGGCATGAGGACAAACTGCCCTGGGGAAAGAACACGGCTTATCCAGCTGAGTGGGATCCGGAAGATTGGAAGGAACCTGTCACCTATGTGCCCGTCAGTCAGGCACTGGGCAATGAAGAATATGGTGCGTTAGACACAGAAAGTATCGTTGTCAATCTTGGACCACATCATCCCAGTACACATGGCGTGTTCCGGATGTTGGCTCGCATTGAGGGCGAGACGATTTTGGCCCTTGAGCCAGAGATGGGCTATTTGCATCGCAACCATGAGAAAATTGGCGAACGCAATACATGGTTGATGAACATGCCCTACACGGATCGGCTCGATTACATCAACTCCATGAGCAACAATCTTGGATTGGCATTAGCCGTCGAGAAACTACTTAATATCGACGTTCCAGAACGCGCCAACTACATCCGCATCATCATGGCCGAGTTCACGCGGATTGTCAACCACCTCTGGTCCATCGGTTTCATTCTAAACGATTTAGGTGCCCTCCAAACACCCGCCCTCTATGCCATCGAAGAGCGTGAGATGATCCTCGACTTGTTTGAGGAGGTCAGCGGCGCACGCTTAATGTGTAACTATATGCGCTTTGGCGGGGTTGTACGCGACCTAACGCCAGATTGGGTGAAGCGGGCGACTTATCTCGCCCATGATCGTTTACCAAGAGCGTTGGATGAACTAGACGAATTGCTGAGTGGTAACGAAATCGTCAAAGCGCGTGGTCGCGGGGTTGGCTACCTCTCAGCCGAAGACCTGATTTCGCTTAGTGTATCTGGTCCCATGATTCGTGCAGCTGGCGTTCCCTACGACATTCGCCGAGCGGAACCTTATTGCATCTACGACCGCTTCGAATTTGATATTCCCACATTGCCCAACGGCGACATCTATGATCGCTATTACATTCGCCTGCTAGAAGCACGTGAAAGCGTCAAGATTCTGCGTCAGGCACTGCGGGACATTCCTGGTGGTGATGTTCAGGGTGCGCCGGCATATGCTTCGGCAACACTAGAGCAGGGCTTTGGAGAAATTATCGGTGGTCGCGGTGGCTATACATTCCGTCCGCCGGAAGGCGAGGTCTATCAACGGATTGAAGGACCCAAGGGTGAATTGGGATATTTCTTGGTGAGCGATAATAAAGCGAATCCATTCCGATATCATGTTCGTTCACCAAGCTACATCAACTTGAATGCATTGGGACCCATGTCCGTTGGCTATAAGGTCGCAGATGCAATTGTCATTTTGGGTGCGATTGATATTGTGTTGGGTGAGGTTGATCGATAAAAGGAACAAATCATGTACGGAACAGGTTTACTCAAAGGGCTTGGCATTACGCTCAAGCATGCCATGGATACGTTTAGGGATGATTCCAAAGAGACACCCAGCCGCTATGAAAAAAGCCAAGAACTTGCTGGTAATCGTCGCATTATGGAACAACCGATTGACCAAGAAGGACTGCTGACGATCCAGTATCCTGAAGAACGTCGTCTGTTGCCTGAACGTTTTCGCTATATCCCGATGCTCATTTGGGATACCAAGAAGAATGAAGATAAGTGTACGGCCTGTGGAATTTGTGCCAAAGTTTGCCCGCCGCAATGTATCTGGATTGTGCGTGACAGCGATGAGAACGGACGCCCTGTCGCTCGACCAGCAGAATTCTACATCGATGCCGCCGTCTGCATGAGCTGTAGCTTCTGCACAGAGTTTTGTCCTTTTGACGCAATTAAGATGAATCATGACTATGAATTAGCAGTCTTTGATCGTTATCCTCATCTCGTCTATGATAAGGCAGAGCTAACAGTGCCTGTCGAATATTATGCCACTTTATGGCCAGTACAATATGCAGAAGAGGAAGAGGTCCAACGTAAGAAGGACGAAGAGGCAGCGCGAAAGGCAGCCGAAAAAGCGAAGCGCGATGCCGAAAAGAAAGCCAAAGCCGCAGCAGGTGACAAAAAACCAAAGCGTTCCAAAGAAGAACTAGATGCCCTCAAGAAGCAGGCCGCGGCAAAAGCCAAGGCACGCCAATCTAGCGGCTCCGGCGAAGAAGATGCAGAAGCGCGCAAAGCACGACTGGAAGAATTAAAGCGGAAAGCAGCAGAAAAAGCAAAACAGCGTAAAGAAGAGCAGGGCGCTTAAATAACGCCAATCAGGATTATAGTCACATTCTTTAAACTTCGTACGTTCGTCCGCAATTCTGCCAGAGCAAAAAATGCTGCGAAAGTACGGAGTTTAAGTGACTTCTCTAGTAGACAGCCAGATTTCGTAAGTGTATAGGCCAGATTTGCTACTTCGCAAATCTGGCCTTGCGCTATTATGATATAATGAACGCAAGAGGTTTAAGCACTTAATACATTCAATGCAGCGACTAGAACCAATCAGGAAGGAGAATATCCTATGTCAGTTACACTTACCTATTATGGACATGCAACGTTTGGTCTGGATGCGGATGGAACCAAACTCGTGATCGATCCGTTTTTCAAGCCGAATAGTCCAGTTGCCCAAGTAACGGCAGATGAAGTAGATGCTGATTTTGTACTTGTTACGCACGGTCACGGCGATCATATTGCAGACGCCATTGGTTTAGCCAAACGCACCGGTGCCACAACGATTTCGAATTTTGAGATTGCTGGTTGGCTGGGAAGTGGTGGTGTGGCCAATGCCCATCCCATGCATATTGGAGGCGGATTCAACTTTCCATTTGGTCGAGTCAAGTTGACGATTGCGCATCATGGCAGTGCCCTACCCGACGGCAGCAATGGAGGCAATCCTGCTGGTCTTCTCATCACGCTCAAGGGTGGTATGCGCATCTACTTTGCGGGCGATACGGCACTCACCTATGATATGAAGTTGATTGGTGAAGATGGTGGGGTCGATCTGGCCGTTTTGCCGATTGGAGACAATTTTACGATGGGGCCAGATGATGCCGTAAAAGCGGCTCAGTTTGTCCAGGCAAAGCATGTCGTTCCCTGCCATTACAATACATTTCCACCAATTGAGCAAGATGCTCAGGCATTTGCTGCACAATTGAAAGAAGCAGGTATTGCGTGTACAGTATTAGAAACTGGTGGAACATTGACGTTCTAAGGCAAGATTCAATGAGGAACAGTTTATGACGGAAATGAGCGATTTTGTGATGCAGTCAAAGGCAGAACTGCTTTTTCCTGCACACTTAATTTCATCATTGCGTGACCTACGCGGACCTGAGTGGCGCGACTTGGTGGATCGCGTCTCTGCTTTGTCTGAGACCCATCCAGACAGCCTTTCGTTTGTCCTCATGATGATCGAATTAGACGGTTGCATGAAGTGTAATAGCAACAATTACAAATTTCTACGCGGCTGCTTTCTGTGTGCAACACAGACAGTCCAATCATTCAAGGGGACCGATCAAGATTTACTCAGACTTTATAACAAAGCGCAGGCGACTCTGGAAGCACAGCTAAAGAGCGGTGTAAAGCCAGGTCAGCTGCAGTTGGATGCCTGATCTGCGAATAGAATAATTCATGAGACACAAGCGAGTTGCCATTATAGGCGGTGGAATTACTGGGTTGACAGCGGCATATGATCTAGCACGCAATAAAGATAATATTGGAGCAGCCAAGGAGGCAGCGGCGGCGATCACAATATACGAAAGTAATTCATTTCTGGGGGGATTAGCCGCGGGTTTCAAAGGGCGTCCTGAGTGGGATTGGCCTTTAGAGCATTTCTACCACCATCTATTTACGAATGATGACGCGATTCTGGGTTTGACAGAAGAGCTTGGCTTGAATGAATCCCTTGAGATTCACCGCCCCACGACAGCAATTCATCATCAAGGCAAAAACTATCCTCTAGATAGCGTTACCCGTGTGTTGACCTTTCCATTGATACCGCTGATCGATCGGATTCGGATGGGGATGGTCATTGCTTATTTACGCTTTCATCCTCGGCCACCCTGGCGCCAATTCGATCGCATGTTGGCCCACGAATGGGCGCGGCGATGGATGGGGAGTAAAGCATATGAAGCAGCATGGGAGTTTCAGCTTCAAGGAAAGTTTGGTCAACATTATCGGTCGGTCAATATGGCCTGGCTTTGGGCGCGCGTCTACAAACGAACACCAAAGCTCGGTTATTACCGGGGTGGATTTCAAGCGTTTATCGACCGCTTGGCCCAATCTGTTCAACAGCAAGGCGTTACAATTCATCTCAATACACCGGTCAATGCAATCATGCCACAGAATGAGGGCGTTTTTACGATTACAACTTCTGATCACCCTCCGATCAATTATGATGCTGTATTGAGTACGGTTAGTCCAGGTCTGATGCAGCAGATGGCCCCCACATTGCCCACTCAATATTTAGAGCAGCTGAAAAGCCTTAAGAGTATGGGCGCAGTTGTTGTGACAGTGGCGCTGGATCGACGATTGACGAAAGATATGTACTGGATTAGCCTGCCGAAGAATGAAGGGGTTCCGCTGTTGGCCTTGGTTGAACATACCAATATGATTGATCCTGCCCACTATGGTGGCGATCATCTGATCTATTTGGGTGATTATTTGGAGCCAGATCACTACTTTTTTGAGATGAGCGTTGACGAATTGCTGGACGAGCTGTTGCCACATCTCTCTCGCTTCAACCCTGATTTTGAGCGCAGCTGGGTCACGGGTGCCTGGGTCCACAAAGTCAAGTATGCCCAACCTGTCCCGCCAGTTGGTTATGCCGAAATGATTCCCGATATCCGCACACCGTTGCCGGGGCTCTATTTTGCTTCGATGAGTCAGGTCTATCCGTGGGATCGGGGGACAAATTACGCAGTAGAGATGGGGCGTAAAGTAGCGAAGATGATTGAGAGCGATGGGTAATTTGACTCCTTGGTATGACCAGGGTTATACTCCATGATATGAAAACAGCAATATCAATTCCCAATCCCTTATTTTATAGTGCTGAGAAGCTGGCTGAAAGGCTTGGTATTTCACGCAGTGAACTTTATTCTCGTGCAATTTCTTACTTCGTTGATATGCATCGTGATGATGAGATTACGAAGCAACTGAATGAAATTTATGCCGAGGAAGATTCATCAATTGATCCTGTCCTTTGGCAAATGCAGATGAACTCCCTGCCAAAGGAAGAATGGTGATGGTACGCGGCAGTATTTGGTGGGCAAAATTACCAGCACCAATGGGTTCAACTCCTGAATATAGGCGACCAGTTGTCATTATTCAAGCGGACAGCTTCAACCAAAGCCAGATTCGTACCGTTATCATTGCTTCAATTACATCAAATGTTAGGCTGGCAGATGCTCCAGCTAATATTTTTCTCAACGCAAAAAGCACGGGTTTACCCAAAGACTCTGTCATTAATTTATCGCAGATACTTACAATCGATAAGATGCTACTAGAAGAAAAGGTTTCTGAATTATCTTCAGAACTCTTATATCTTCTGGATCAAGGATTACGTCAAGTGCTAGACTTGCAATTTTAAGCTACTCTGAGGGATAAAAGCTTTCATGTTTGGACGAAAAAACAACAACGACATCACATCCGATGCAGTCCTCAAGGCACTGAGCACAGTTCAAGAACCAGAATTACACAACGACCTTGTCAGTCTCGACATGATCAAGGATTTGACCATCAGCGATGATGAGGTAGGTTTTACAATTATGCTGACAACGCCTGCCTGTCCGCTTCGTGGCCAGATGGAAGAGGAGAGTCGTGCAGCAGTCTTACAACAAGTGCCAGGCGTGCGCGATGTGCATGTCCGTTTTGACTCGCAGGTACGGGGCGATAATCGCATCGCGAGCAAGCTCAACATTCCAGTCAAGAATATTATTGCCGTGGCCAGTGGTAAAGGCGGCGTTGGCAAATCGACTATTTCGACCAACCTGGCTGTCAGCTGGGCTTTGGATGGCGCCAAAGTTGGTGTATTAGATGCCGATATCTATGGTCCCAACATTCCCATGATGTTTGGTTTGGAAGGTCAGCCCCGGGTTGTGGATGGCAAGATGACGCCCTTCGAGGGCAATGGCGTTCAGGTCATGAGCATGGGATTTTTGATGCCGGAAGGTGAAGCTGTTGTCTGGCGTGGGCCCATGCTGCACAAAGCCATCCAGCAACTTTTCGTGGATGTACGCTGGGGAGAACTTGACTATCTGATCGTTGACTTGCCGCCTGGCACCGGTGATGCGCAGTTGAGTCTGGCCCAGAGCGTACCGTTGACAGGTGTGATAATTGTCACACAGCCTCAAGATGTTGCGATATCGGACGCTCGTCGCGGAGCAATGGCTTTCAAGCGACTGGAGGTTCCCATAATTGGTGTTATTGAAAACATGGCAGGAGAAGTTTTTGGTAGTGGCGGTGGAGAGAAGGCAGCGCAATTGATGGGTGTGGAGTATTTGGGAAGCGTGGAGTTGGACCCACGAGTTCGTACAGGTGGTGATGTCGGCGCACCAATCGTCGTTGTGGCACCAGAGAGTGGGGCTGCCCAATCGATTCGCGCTGTCGCTCAGAAGATTGCAGCGCGGATCAGTGTGATGACATTAGTTCCCGATCCAGATTTAAAGATTATTTAGTCGGTCGCATTTACACATTTTGGGACACACTCCCATGATTTGTACAATTTTCTTAGATGAGACATGAGCATAACCTATTAGGAGATTACTGAATGGCTACAATTGAAAAAGACGTTCAAACTCATTCGAATGGCAGCAATGGCTATAAAGTGATTGGGAAGAGACCCATCAGGCATGACGGTATCGATAAGGTGACGGGGCGCGCTCGCTATGCGGCAGACAACGTGCAAGCGGGGATGCTTTATGGAAACATTCTACGAAGTCCTCACGCACATGCTCGCATTCTTTCGATTGATACCAGCAAGGCGGAGGCGGTAGAAGGCGTTCGTGCGGTTGTCACTGCAGCAGATCTGACCGAAGTTGCCGACAAAATTCAGGAAATGGGAGAAAGCGCCACGAATCTTCGTCATCTCAGCAATAATATCCTCGCTGACGACAAGGTGCTCTATCACGGACATCCAATCGCAGCCGTGGCAGCCACCAATCAACACATTGCGGAAGAAGCTGCCAAGCTAATCGAAGTTGAATATGAAGTGCTGCCCCCCGTGCTTGACGTGTTGGCCGCCATGGAAGACGACGCCCCACTACTGCATGACCATCTAAAAACCGATCGCTTCGGAGAAACGGGAGACAAACCGACGAACATCGCCAATCACTTCCAACATCAGCGAGGCGATCTGGAGAAGGGCTTTGCCGAAGCAGATGTTGTGGTCGAACATGAGTTCAACACGGCGATGGTTCACCAAGGTTACATAGAACCCCATTCGTCTACTGTGTTGGTCAAAGCAAATGGAGAGATTGATGTCTGGACCAGCTCACAAGGCCCGTTTGAGATTCGTAGCCAGGTCTGTAACCTGCTGCAGGTACCGGAATCAGATGTCACAGTAACGCCGGCTGAGATCGGCGGCGGTTTTGGTGGCAAGTTCACGGCCTATACCGATGTTCCGGCTGCACTTCTTTCGCGCAAAACCGGTCATCGCCCAGTCAAGATCTCTATGTCGCGCACTGAAGTATTACAAGCAACTGGGCCAACTTCTGGCTCTCACATTAAGGTCAAGATTGGTGCAACAAAGGACGGTGAGTTTACGGCAGCCGAAGCCACATTGATTTATGAAGCTGGTGCCTATCCTGGTTCACCAGTTGGTGCTGGTGCGGGCGTTATTTTGTCACCTTACAAGCTCGACAATGTCCAGATTGATGGCTTTGACGTGGTCGTGAATAAGCCAAAAACGGGTGCTTACCGCGCCCCTGGTGGGACAAACGCCGCTTTTGCCTCTGAAGTTGTCATCGACGAAATCGCTGAAAAACTGAGGACCGATCCGCTAGAGATCCGGCGTATCAACGCTGCGAAAGAGGGCGATCGACGTCCTGATGGACCAGTCTTCCCGAAGATTGGATATCTAGAAACTGTTGAAGCGGCCGTGAATCACCCTCATTACTCAGCGCCCCTGGAAGGTCCGAATCGAGGGCGTGGGGTAGCGTCGGGCTTCTGGTTCAATGGTGGTGGCAAATCGAGCGTCGCTGCGAATGTAAATCCTGACGGCTCAGTCAATCTGATCGAAGGTTCGACAGATATCGGAGGAACCCGCGCGTCTATCGCCATGCAGTTAGCAGAGACCCTGGGGATTGCAGCTGAAGATGTGAACCCGCAGGTTGTCGATACCAATTCAGTCGGTCATACCGATGGCACGGGCGGAAGCCGCGTAACATTCGCTACTGGCTATGCGGCATATATGCTGGGCCTTGAGTTGCGCAAAGTGATGAGTGAGCAATTGGCTGAAATCTGGGATGTTGATGTCGATTCGGTTACATTCAACGACGGGACCTTCTTGAGTAAGGAGGAAAGTGTCACGTTCAAAGAGGCAGCGGCACTGATTGGCAAGGCCGGTAGCCCCATTAACGCCAGCACTTCGGCGCGCCCCAGTGGTGTCGGCCCTGGTTTTGCCACACATATTGTGGATATAGAGGTTGATCCTGATACTGGTAAGGTTCAGATATTGCGTTACACTGCCGTTCAAGATGTCGGACGCGCCATCCATCCTAGTTATGCAGAAGGCCAGATTCAGGGCGGCGTGGTACAAGGCATCGGCTGGGGTTTGAATGAAGAGTATGTTTATAGCGAAGATGGTCATTTGCTCAATGCCTCCTTGCTCGACTACCGTATGCCAACCGCTTACGATCTACCCATGATTGACACTGTTATGGTTGAAGTTGAAAACCCGGGCCATCCCTATGGTGTACGCGGCGTTGGCGAAGTGCCAATCGTACCCCCGGCTGCTGCGGTCGCCAATGCGATCTATCAGGCAGTTGGCGTGCGCATGTATGACCTGCCCATGTCACCGCCACGGGTATCAGCAGCGATTTTGGCAAAGGGGAACGGGGCTGGTTAAGCCCTTTTTGCGATTCAACAGGTACCATTTGTAAGCATAGGCGTTTCCAGAAAATAAAGTGTCCACTCCGTCAGGAAAAGCCAAAGCCATTCCAGGCAGACATGTTGGTCTTTATGGGTAATTAATTTTCTGGAATGGTCTACATGGATTGCCCGACATCTTATGATGTCGGGCAATTTATCACTTTCGGCCGATTATACCAACGATGACAGATTCGGTGAACTCGAACTAGAAGCGATTCAAGAGCTTTTGAATGCAGCAATCGATGCAGAGTCCCTTCAAGAATTTGAGACACATATAGTACAAGGGGAACCTGACAAAACAACCAATGACAACGCAGATTGATCTATCTAATATTCAAGCTCTGACCTTCGATCTTTTTGGCACGATTCTTGATCTGGGCGGAAGCTTAACGCCATACATTGCAACGTTCTTGCAAAAGAAAGACTCCTCGGCCTCGCCAGACCAATTTTGGGCGCAGTGGTGGGCGCGTCAGCGATTGGAGCAGTATCAGGATACAATCATGATGCTGGGGCACAGTGGCTATTTGGAAACGGCGCGTCGAGGCTTCGTCTACACGCTGGGTCTGAATCAGGTTGAAGCAACGCCGGACGAAGTTACTGAATTTATGTCGGCCTGGCAACAGCTTTCACCGTTTCCTGAAGTTGTGCCAGCGTTAGAGCGCTTGTCCCAACGGTACAAGCTGGTTGTGCTGTCTAATGGCGACCCGGACTTTTTGGATCATCTCACCAAGAACCGCGTTAAATGGAACTTTGATCACATCTTTTCGGTGACCTCGGTTGGATTTTTCAAACCGCACCCGGCTGTCTATCGTCGGGCAGCCAGCGATATCGGCTTGGAGGTGGGGCAATGTATGATGGTTTCAGCGAATTCCTTCGATGTGGTCGGGGCGCGTGCTTGCGGCTTGCGAGGTGCATTCGTGAACCGTTATCAAACACCCTACGAAGACACGCATTACCAACCAGATGTGCTTGTCCAAGATTTTACATCACTGGCGGATACTCTTCTTGAAAACTAAGAATTGCTGTTCAAAACACTTTTTCAACAACCCTTAACTTTTTATTATGAACAACATCACAATCACCGCAGGTAGCGTTACCCTGCAAGCCGAGCTAAATGACAGCAAAACCGCCCGTGAAATCTGGAACGCGCTCCCCATTAAAGGTTCGGCCAATGTTTGGGGGGATGAGATCTATTTTGGCATTCCGCTTTCCTTGGATCAAGCGGCTGACGCCCGCGCGGATGTCGAAGTGGGTGATTTAGCCTACTGGCCTCCAGGTAACGCCTTTTGTATCTTTTACGGACGAACGCCCGTTAGCACGAGTGAAAAACCACGCGCGGCTAGTCCCGTCAATGTGTTTGGACATATTCAGGGGGATGCCACGCTCTTTCGTACCGTCTCCAACGGTGAAACAGTGCGCATTGAACGAGCCGCCTCGTAATTGAGTGTGTGCCACAAAGTGTGTAAATGGAACAGATTCTCTGACTGGGCGACCTCCGTTCACCCACATTGGGACACGCTGACGTAATCCTATCCAATATGACAACACCCAAACTTGCCCTCCAACTCTATACTTTACGCGATGCCTTGGCGATGGATTATCCCGGTGTACTACGCCGGGTCGCTGAGATTGGGTACACCCATGTCGAGACAGCGTTTCTGCCTGAACATATGACGGTTCATCAAGCCGCGCAGATGGTGCGAGATGCTGGGCTAACCGTTTGCAGTGCACATGTGGAAATCCCGTTGGGCGACAAACAGGCTGGCGTGCTCGCTGTCGCGGAAGCGTATGATTGCACCACGATTATTTGGCATGGCTGGCCACAGGCTCCTGATTATGGCTCAATTGAAGGGGTAAAACGTTTGGCAGAGCTTTACAACCAAGCCAATGCAGTTGCCCAGGCCAATGGGCTCCAATTTGGATTGCACAACCATTGGTGGGAATGCGCGCCATTGGTAGATAAAGCACCGTATCAAATTTTACTCGATCTGCTCGACCCATCTATCTTTTTTGAAGTAGATACCTACTGGGCGACAACGGCTGGTCGGAACCCGCTTCAAATGATCAGAGAATTAGGGGCGCGTACCCAATTTCTTCACATCAAAGATGGTCCAGCTATTCACGATGAGCCGATGACGGCTGTTGGAGCAGGACAACTTAACTTTCACGCCATCGCCCAGGCCTCCAACGATCATGCCAAGTGGTGGGTTGTGGAGATGGATGAGTGTGCGACTGATATGTTGGAAGCCGTCGAACAAAGTTTCCGATTTCTAACAGAGAGTGGTCTTGCGTACTGAGCGATGTGGTAAATCGCTCGCTCATCAGACAAAAGTGTGCAATTCACCGATCATTCGACAGTTTGATCGCCTATTGGAACACTTTCTGGAAGAAAGGCCTTTTCCATAGATGAGCCAAATCGCTGGGAATCCTATCATGGACAAAATAGAAAAACTGAGACAAGCCATTGCCCAACTCCCTCGTGTCTCGTTAGGCGTTTTGCCGACACCGTTTGAGAATCTGGCTCGGTTGAGCAAGCATCTATCTGGGCCAGAGATTTACATGAAGCGTGATGATCTGACGGGTCTGGCCTTTGGGGGGAACAAGACGCGCATGTTGGAATTTAGCTTGGCGGATGCTCTGACCAAAGGAGCCGACACTGTGGTAACAGGAGCGGCTGTCCAGTCAAACTATTGTCGACAAATGGCCGCAGCCTGTGCCAAGCTCGGACTGGAGTTACATCTCGTCTTGCGGCCCGAACGAGAGATTGATCAAAAGGAGATTCAGGGGAACCATCTACTTCAGCGGCTGTTTGGGGCCCAGGTGACGATCCTGGAGAACAACAATCGTGACAAACAGCAATCTGCCATCCAAGCGAAGATAGGGCAACTGCGTAGCAAAGGTAAGACGGTTTATCATCCCCGTCAGGCTGAGACGATAGATTTGGATGTGATTGCCTACGCTGAAGCAGCGATAGAAATTGTACAACAGTGTCGTGAATATCAGATTGTGCCTGACTACCTCTACACGGCTGCAGCGGATACAACGCAAGCAGGACTTGTTCTTGGATTGAAATATCTGGAAAGCTCCATTCGGGTCCGCGGCTTCAATCCGCTTCCCGGGTCTCTGGAGAATACTCAGAGTATGGTGGATATGGCCGCTCAGGCTGCTGCCAGGTTGGGATTTCCAGCCACATTGACAATTGATGACTTTGATAGCGACGATCGATTTTTAGGTGAACGATATGGTGTGCCCACCGAGGCAGGGGTTGAGACGATTTATCTGGCTGCGCAGACGGAGGGCATTCTGCTTGATCCTGTCTATACAAGCAAAGCGATGTCAGGGTTAATCGCACATATTCAGATGGGATTGCTACCCGTTGAAACACCTGTCATCTTTTTGCATACCGGTGGTGCCCCAGCCTTATTTGGATATGTGCAAGATATAATGGGGGCATCGGGATGAAGCTCTTGATTACTTCTGCCACCTCACGTCTAGCCGGTCTTTTAGCAAAGGGGCTTTCCGAGCATCATCAACTACTGATGACAGAGCGGAGTCCTGCCCAGACAGACTTTCCGTTTACGCAATGTGCTCTTGATCATACCACAGCCACAAACCAACTCGTTCAAGGAATGGACACAATTATTCACATTGTGCGGCCTCCTGCGGACGCAAATGCAACTCAGCAACTCGATATGTTCACTCGTTGCACCTACAATCTACTCCTGGCTGCATCGGAAGAAAGGGTCCAACGGGTTATTTTGCTTGGTACACTAGAGATCATGCAACAGACAGATACGCGTTATATCATCGATGCCGAGCCAACTCATCGGGATGACTTTTGCTCGCTTCACTATACCAGCGGCACGACGGGTGAACCCAAGGGAGTGCTCCATGCGCATAAGGACTACCCGCTGATTGCCCAGTTATCAGGGGGCAATCTCTTTGGGATCACTGAGGCAGACCGCACATTTTCTGTGGCCAAGCTCTTCTTTGTCTATGGATTAGGCGGCAACCTCGTCTTTCCTTGGTATGTTGGAGCGAGCAGTGTACTTTATTCCGGTTCGCCACGCATGGCAAGCGGTGTTTGGGAGACGATTGACCGCTTTCAGCCGACGGTTCTAATTAGCGTGCCAACAGCCTATATTGTCAAGATGACCATGCGCAATTTTGCGGAGCGGTACAACCTTTCTTCGCTGCGGCTCTGTCTTTCGGCTGGCGAAGCGTTGCCCCCCTCGGTCTGGCAGGAATGGTATGACAAAACGGGATTGGAAATTTTGGACACGATCGGCTGCACCGAGAGCTATCATACCTTTCTGGCCAATCGACCTGGCGAGGTGCGACCCGGCAGCAGCGGCAAACCCTTTCCTGGCTACGAAGTAAAAATTGTGGACGACGAAGGCGAAGAGGTTCCCTCAGGTCAAATCGGCAATTTGATGGTCAAGGGAGAATCGATCGCCCTCTTCTATCTGCATCAATATGAGAAGAGTCGCCAAACTTTCCGTGGTGAGTGGCTCGTGACCGGGGACAAGTATTATGTGGATGCAGACGGTTACCACTGGCACGCAGGGCGAGGCGACGATATGCTGAAGGTAGGGGGACTTTGGGTCTCTCCCGTTGAAGTCGAGGGCGTGTTGACCGCGCATTCTGCCGTACGAGAATGCGCGGTGATTGGTGCAGAAGAGAAAAATGGGTTACTCAAACCCAAAGCCTTTGTCTGTCTACATGACAAACAGACACCCTCAGTCGGGATGACGAGAGAATTGCTCACCCATTGTGGTCAACGCTTAGCGGCCTACAAATGTCCACGCTGGATCGAGTATGTAGATGAGTTGCCCAAAACGGCAACCGGTAAGATTCAGCGCTTCAAGCTCCGTGAATTGGGCTAGTCGAAAAAATGAGTTCGCAAATAGGAAAATAGTGTCCCGTCAAGTGTAAAGTGATAGATATTTTGGAACGTTGGATTCTTCGCTGATCGAGTGAAAGCACACTCGTGATCTTTCTTGTAGACTCAGTCGATCCAAAATGTGTCTTTTATTCGCGGAGTCGCCATGCATGGCGCAGCATTCTCTAATGCGGCGTTACTCGACTGTGACCGGCGTTCTCTATTACACGCAGTAGACATAAAAGTTAAAGTGGTTGCTGTTGAAAAGTTGATTCAAAGGCATTCTCCAAAGTGGGACCCCAAATAGCGGGGTCAGGTTCAGGGATAGCGTAAACAGAATGTGAAGCCATAGCGGCTAAATAATGCTGCTGAATGGTTTCATCGTAGAGCTGTGCATAAAGCATGGTGGTATCGATATGAGTGTGCCCCATGAGTTTCTGCAAGGTAGTGATGGGCATAAGGCCACTGTTGAGCAAACGGGTGGCAAAGGCATGAAGATGGTTGCGCACATAATTGGCTCGAAGAGGTAAGCCATCGCGTAGTAAAAGCGGGGAATGAGTAGCCAGGTCATCGGTGCGATGTTGCAGATGGGCATCGATGGCAAGAGCAGTGCGTTGGGTAACAGGCAACCGACGGTCACGATGGGATTTGGCATCTCGAACGAGCAGAGCTTGCACTTCGCCCATACGTAGCCCAGCATCAACCAGAATAAGAAACCAAGCACGGTCAAGGAGGTCGGAAGGAGAAAGGCTCTGAGCCGTTGAGTTTAAGACGAACTGTTCAAGTTGAGCAAATTCATGCTGGCGCAACGGACGAGGTAAGGTAGTGGGTCGTTTGAGACGTTGAATGCGATATAAAGCCGGAGCGATCGACTGGCCACATTCTTCAGCAAAATGCAGAAAACACTTGAGGGTACAAATAAAATGATTGATGGTATGGACGGAATACTCTAAGTCACATAGGTGGGTGATGTAGTCTTGGAGATCGCGCCGTCTTAGTTCGGATAAGCTGGAGAGCATGCGCTGGTCGAGCATCCATTGCCAACCGCGTTGGAGTTCGCCAAGCCACTGAAGGGCTCGTTCCCGCCGATAGAGGGCTTTCCAGCGTAATTGCTGGTGGAGAAGTAATGAGATGATGGGTTGATGAAGCCAGAGCGGCAATGAGGTGAGACGTTGACGGATCTCATCAGCGGACAAACAGATGCCAACAGCTGGCTCCACTGTGCGATGTTCAGAAGGCACAGTATTCTCTGTCTCTATTGCAGATGTCGTTCCTTCAATATCCGAGCATGCGGCTTGGCGAGACAACTGCTCCATAGCAGCTTCATAGTCGGCTCGCATATCAGGATTGGCACCATCGATGTAAATCTGGGTCGTTTTCAATTGACTGTGGCCCAACCAATGAGAGAGACTAGGCAGTGGCATACGCGACTCTGCCATTCGTCTGGCGAAGGTATGGCGCAGGCGATGACAGGAGACCTCGTTCTCGGAGAGTCCGGCTTGCTGACGGTAATAATCGAGGCGCTCCTGGATTCCGCGGACACTGATGCCTTTGTGACGACGAGTCAGAAACAGATGGCTATCGACTGCATCAGGACGCTCATCCATATAGCTCACCAACAGCGCTGTGGTTTCTGGCGTCAACCAGACTCGACGCTCTTTGTTCCCTTTGCCGCGTACGCGCAGTGACCACAGTTCGTCCGGATTTATGGCAGCTTCAATATCGCCCATCTCTAGTTTCGACACTTCGCCCACCCGCAGGCCAACGTCGAGCATCAAGGCCAACATCACTTGGTCTCTTATCTGACCTTGACTCACGCTCCCCCATAACTGGCGGACGATGCGTTCCGCTATATCTCTGGGAAGATGGCAACCTGTATCCAGTCGGTGTAGACGCCACACCACCGGGTTTGACCAGCTTTCGTCTTCTGCCTCATCCGCCAAGTAGTCGAAAAATCGGCTCAACGTTGCCACTCTGCGATTGACCGTCGCACTGCTCATCCCCGCTTCGAGTTGCGCCGTTACAAACGTCGTTATCTCTTGGCGACCTATCTCTCTTGGCCTTTTTTCTATCACCTGGCCAAATTGATTTAGGTCACTTTCGTAATGTTTTACAGTTTCGCTTTGCGGAGAAAGCATTCTCACATGGGCACAGAATCCTGTTACTGCGGCGCTAAATTCTTGGTTCATTTTGGCCTCCTAGGGCTATTTTACCCCTTTTTTGGCCTACTGCGTGTAATAGAGAACGCCTCCTCCGCTTAAATTTGGATCGACTGAGTCTTTGGGATCGAAGAATAAATCGGAACACACGCTGGCGGTCGCAAGCGACTGTAGCCAAACAGAATGACAATATCCATCATTTTGTCGTTGACAAGGCAATAGAATCTTGCAGCACAATCATGTTCTTTACCGGTAACACACAACACGTAACACGCAACACGAAGAGATAACATGTCGTTTGCATTCAACATTATCTATACGCCAGGTACTGCTATCTATCTAGCCCCCTTGGTGCATAGCCTATTAACTTGGTCAGACTGCACATTTCGATTGGTGGCAAATGGCTGTCCAACGAGTGAACACGGCTACTTGCGTAACTTTTGCGCGAACAGCTCCCGACTTGAGTTTCTGGCTCTGCCAACGAGCAAGATGGTCCCTCATGGGAAAGCTTTGGCCTTTTTGCACGAACAGACAACATCTGACTACTTCTGCTTTATGGATTCGGATATATTAGCGACAGGCGATTTTGTGGAGGCACTCAAGCTTCGGCTGCGAGACAGGTCTGCATTCTTTTCCTGCAATCCAATCTGGTGCAAACCCGCGGAGCAAATCCTGCCTGATGATTCACCAGTCATTCATGGTCGATATCATAGCACCCGTACGGGTCTCTGCTTGGGGAGTAGTTACTTCGCCATCTATGACAATCAAGTGCTCGCAGATTTTTTGCACACCTCACCGATCGGCTTTGATTTATATGACTGGCCCAGAGTTCCGAAACGGTGTCAAAAAACATTAGCAGGGTTAGGACAACAAAGAGTGCGTTACGATACCTGCAAAGTGCTCAACCTCCTTCTCTTGGCGCAAGGGGAAAATATGATTTTCTGGAACTCGCCTGACCTACTTCATTTGGGCGGATTTAGCCGGTATCGGCAACATCAAGCTCCAAAAGCAGGAAGACGTCTCTATTCATCTCAATATTCGATTAAGGGAAATCTAAATCGACTCTGGAACAGATTCTACTACGCCGGGAATTTAGACTCCCTGATGGGCATTGTGCCCGAACGCTATCTTCCCTTACGCATGAGGCAAGTTGCCGTGGAGCGTTACATGAGCAATCTTATCATGGCTCTGCACAGAAAAACCATTTTACCGGAGTTTCCACAAATCAGAGATGTTGGATTGAGAGAAGAGATAGAAAGAGCTACTTCGGAACTCGTATCGATATACAAAGTGACCGAATATCAGTAGACCGTCCTCGACTCATTCTCGGGTGCAGACGCAATGGCTTTTGCTTGATGAATAGGCTTATGACATCTTTAATTATACCATTTTTTAAGACAATTTGGCAGCAAATTTATCAACTTTTTGCGTTCTGTGGCGGGGTGGTTTTGCTCTATCATCTCGTGCATAGACTCGTCATTTGGTTCTGTGGGCAAAGCTGGATACAAAGACTCTTTTGGGCCAACGAGGTCGCTATGCTGCGCAAATTCTACTATGATGTGGGACTGGATGATGTCGCTCTAAAGATGTTTATTCAGTATCAGTAGATCCAAATTTGGCGTTTTTGACTATTTTCAGTCGGGAGAGAAGGGATTTTGGGGCCATTTTTTCAGATCTCAGTTGCCAAAAACAGCCAATTTCATATCTAGAAATCGCTTAAATTTTACGTAAATGCTAGGTATTGACTGGCAAATACGTATTTATGTCAACTAATTAGCCCAAATTCTCTCTCTAAACCTGAAATTTGGATCTACTGAGTATAGCTTAATGGGACGGATCTGGCGTCATTGGGGGATGGATATTTTGATACGGTGTACACCGGCAGAATTCGAGCAGCTTGTCACCATTTGTGGTCAAGAGAACCTACAAAAAGCACAGGAGGAAAGGAAGGGAATCATTCTGGCTCGTGCACATATGGTGCTCAGTTCGTTGATTGGACATTGGCTCAACCAAAATGGTTTCTCTAAACAGACAAATATTGGACAGATCAACAAGATATTTCAGAAACGCAACATCGAGACGACGAAGTTTGCAGTGTCATTTGAAATTGCCCGACAGGTCATGCAGGCAAAAAAAGCACTTGCCCATGGGGGTGTTGCGCATATTTTGCCCGATGGTTATCGGGGGAGTGGCGGTCTGCCCTTACCTTTCTGTCAACGTCACCATGAATTCCGAACTGGGTTTGCCGATTTGGCACTGACGACTGGGGCGGCTGTTATTCCTGCCTTCGTCAGTTTGGATCTGAATGGTCACATAGAGATCCAATTCTCAAAACCATTAGATGTGGGTCCAACCACCATGGAACAGGGGGAACGCGTCGAACTGCTCATTCGACAATATGCAACGCTACTAGAAAAACATTGGCGAGAGGAACCGTGGCTAATATCGTGGCAATGGATAGAAAAATATCTTGAACTGCCAGAATCGATACCAAACACAATTCTAACAGAGCAGGTGCAAGTTGAAACAGGAATGGCAAATACCCATTTTCAGAACGAGAAAAGCATAAAGGTATAACTAGTAAATGCCAGCGGAAAACCGTAATCGGTTTTCTAGGCTGTTTCTCAGACAGTGTCAACAAAATAAAGCGCTGTGCTATTTACTGAAAGATGTACGAGTAGGAAATAAACATGCAAATATTGCACCCGGTTCAAACTGAATCGATTGAAAAGTCATCTCAGGTGTGTCAGCTCGATACGGCCTCCATAGTGGTCAGTCCTACTGAGTCTAATCTCTCGGGAACAGCTAAAAATACAGGAGATGCACGGACGCAAAACGACTCATATGATCCATTTGCCGACTTGATGTTGGTACAAGACGAGCGGCCATTGCAGCTGACGCAGATCGATCTGCGAACGCTCTCTCCCTATCAGCGGGCGCTGCTGGCAATTGATGGAACAGTGACCAAGTTTATTGAAGCGTACATGCTGGAACCGGTCGAGGTCACACTTTTAAAGCAGGAAACACAACCTTTGTCTCAGGATCATCCTTGGCTAGCGGCATCGGCGCAAGTTGAGGTCGTCGCCCGTGAGGTGCTGCTGCGCGGTCGCTACAGCGGCACGACTTATGCTTATGCCGTATCGCTACTCATGCCCGAGCGCTTGTCGCAAGATATGCTTCAGCAGTTGCGTATAGAACCGAGCGGTATTGGACGTGTTTTGCTCAATAGCCAAATCGAAAATCGTCGTGAAATCCTTTGGTATGGCCACGAGGTGATCGATGAACTGCCACCAGACGTGCAAGCTTGTATCGGAAACGCATTTATCAGCCGTACCTATCGCATCATCGCCAATGGCAAACCGACGATGCTGATTAGTGAAAAGTTTCCCATCAATTCTGCGGCATATTAAGCGAAACACAGAAAGAAATTAGAGATAGGACACGGATTTTCACGGATGAGCACGGATAAAAATCCTGAAAATCCAGTCAATCCGTGTCCAAAGATTTTCTAGGTTTTACTTAAGCGACCCCTAGAAAGTATATCTATAGATGTTTAGATAATGCTTTTCCACACGAAACAGTAGCTTGTCGGTATTTCAGCCAGTCAGCTCTCTGGCTGACCAGCTGAAATACCATCAACGACAAGAAAATCTTTTTCTGAAAGGCTATATTTTACATGAATGAACTCAAAGTCGGCCTGATCGGCTGTGGCCATATTGCTCAAATGGTCCATCTCAATATCTTGACCAAGCTGTCTGGAGTCAAAGTCATTGGATTGGCAGAACCTGATCCAGAACGAGGGGCGCAGGCCAAAAAGAAAACACACAAGGCACAACTCTTTACAGATTACCACGATCTGCTCTCCATATCAGATCTTGATGCAGTTGTCATCTGCGTCCCACCTGCTCTTCACACAGAAGTGGCGCTAGCTGCTTTTGAAGCCGAGAAACATGTCTACTTGGAAAAGCCGATGGCCACCAATCTGACCGACGCACAGACGATTGTACGCGCTTGGGAAAGGGCTGACACGGTTGGCATGATGGGATTCAGCTACCGTTTCCATCCACTTTATGGCAAGATCAAACAGATACTTCGGACCCATAAGCTGGGCGAGATAACGGCTGTCCGTACCTCCTTTTGCTCTGCATCCAAAGAACTCCCCTCTTGGAAGCAAAGTCGCCAAAGTGGTGGCGGGATACTACTCGATTTGGCCCCACACCATATAGATATGTCCAATTATCTATTTCAGGAACAGATCGTTGAGGCTTCATGCCAGATGCGTTCGCAAGAAAGTGAGGATGATACGGCTCTTGTCACTTGGCAACTCGAGAGCGGTCTATCTATTCAATCCTTTTTCTCCTGCCGGAGCATCGATGAAGAGCGTTGGGAGATTTACGGAACAACAGGCAAACTGACCTTTGAGCGTTTTACTGGTCTTTTTGAATTGACGTCACCGACCTTCCAATATGGTCGCCCAGCCCAACTGATGCGGGAAATCAGAACGATCATTGGGGGAATTCGTCGTGTGACCAAAACGCCTGGTGAACCATCTTTTCAGGCTGCATTGAAAGCATTTGTAACGGCCGCTGGTAAAGGGTGTTCTGTGACGCCCTCCATTCAAGATGGTTATCGTGTACAATCGATCCTGGAGGCCACCATGAAATCTGCAGAGAGCGGGTTTGCGACAACGCGCGCGGCATCACAATATGAAGGTTTAGCTCGCCAGTGATTATGGAACACCCACTGGCAGCATAGAAGTGACAACGAAAGAGAAAATATGGTTATCTTGCAGAGCGGTATTGCAAAAAGCGGCAATTTTTGGCTCTATACAATTCTTCAAAAGATTCTTAATCACGCTAGACTAAAGCACCGCTCATTCATTCAGAATCATCCAATCCACAAGCAGGCCCAAACGTGGGAGCTGACCTTCAATCGTCATGCGGATATGGACTTTATCGATATCGTGCCGGATGGGTGCTATGCGCGGCTAGGGAATCAGTTCCGCGAACCAATTGAGGATATTGATGCATACATTGCTGCTTGTCGTCATGTCTGGACCCATTCAACCCTTTGCGACCGCAGTTTCGCTATATTACCGAAATTCGACAAAATTATCTACATCATGCGCGATGCGCGAGACGTGGCGATATCCTTGTCCAAATTCATGTTCACGCCTCACATCATAAAATATCACCCCAATTATGAAGGTAGTGCGGATCTGTTTTTGACCAATGTATTAGATGGTATGTTACGAGAGTGGGTTGACCATGTAGGTGGTTATCTAAAACAGCGAGAGGCATTGGGCATCCACGTGGTCTTTTACGAACAGCTATTGCACAATTTTGACGAAACTTTGTCTAACCTACTGAACTATTTAGAGATTGAGTTGGACCAAGCAGCCGTTGCCCAGATCAAGCAAGAGGTTACCTTTAAGTCGATGCAGCAAGAACATCCAAATCATGTACGAAAGGGAACGTTTGGACAGTGGCAGGGGGTGTTCACTGGGACTCAAAAGAAACAGGCCGATCAGATTGCAGGGCAGATGATTGCGCTATTGGGCTATCCAACAAGCCGAGTCAAGGCATTAGAATCTGATACCGCGACCATGATGAGCTCTACGTTACCAGTCCTACCCGCAGATTTGAGCCAGCATCAGCTTGACCAGGCAATTGCCCAAGCCCAGAGAACTCTACATGACGAGGTATTGCGTGTGTATGACTTTGTTGTCAGTCAAAGACCGGTCAAGGCCAAAGCCTATCGTATCTATAGCTGGACATCGGGCAGAGTCAAACAGCTCTTACAGGTTGGCAAGTAGGGTGAGAATTTTATTGTTGAATGATCAAGCGACACCCACTGGTGGCGCAGAGTTGATGACCCTCGCTCTGCGAGAGGGGCTGCAGAAGCGCGGTCATGACGCGCGGTTCTTCGCCAGTTCGGCGCGGCCTTATATGGCAGAAAGTCATGCGGATTATCATTGCTTCGGTACAACGTCACCCTTCCGCACATTGCTCCAAACAGCGAACCCCTCAGCCTACTGGCGGTTGCACCAAGTGTTGGCAGAGTTTCAACCTGATGTGGTTCACGTTCGCATCTTCTTGACCCAACTCTCTCCTACCATCCTGCCCCTTCTAAAGGATATACCAACGCTCTACCATGTTGCCTGGTATCGCCCCATCTGTCCAATAGGGACCAAGGTGCTGCCCAATGGTGCGCCATGTGGAGAACCTTATGGAATGGCCTGTTATCGCAATCGCTGCCTGCCGATCCGAGATTGGCTGCCCTTGATGCTGCAAATGCGGCTCTGGCAACAGTGGCGAGATGTGTTCGACTTAACTGTGGTGGAGAATCAGGTGTTAAAGAGCTCTTTGGTCGCTGCAGGCATTCAGCCAGTTGAAGTGGTCTGGGCTGGCGTACCGAGTCAGCCCATGCGATCACCGCTCTCATCGCCGCCGATGGTGGCTTTTGCGGGGCGGCTTGTCCGCGAAAAAGGGGGGGATCTACTGCTTCGGGCATTTGCTCGGGTTCGGGAACAGATTCCGAACGTCCAGCTTCTAATCGCAGGTGAAGGGCCAGAGCGAATCCGCTTGAATGCACTGATTCACGAACTAAATCTTTCGACCACTGTTTTCTGCTTGGGCACTTGTCCCGTGCCGAGATGGAAAAGCGTTTTTGCCATGCTTGGGTTCAGGCAGTTCCGTCACGCTGGGCCGAACCGTTTGGCCTGGTTGCGGCAGAGGCAATGATGCGCGGAACAGCGGTTGTTGCTAGCAATATCGGTGGCTTGGCTGAAATCGTTCAGCATGAGCAGACAGGTCTGCTCGTGCCACCCGATGATTTGGATGCGCTGGTCGCGGCGCTCTTGCAGCTCTTGCAAAATCGTGCCCTGGCAGAACAATTCGGCGGAGCAGGATACAAGATGGCACAAACAGAATTCAGCGTGTCAACGTGCATCGATAAATTTGTATCTTTGTACGACTTTACTTTCTGGTAAAGGCTTGAGTGACAAAGGGCAAACCGAAAGGGGCGGAAAAAAGAATCCACCCTGAAAAAACGAGATAAAATGTAAAAATAGTGCTCGGCTAGTTTAAGCAGCGGCATTGAGGCGGCGATGAGCGAGAACGCCTTTAGGTAAATGGTGTGAAACCGAGGCCTTTTTCCGAAAGTCA
The DNA here is from genome assembly GCA_019217005.1 of Chloroflexi bacterium TSY. Next base: position 3,284 of record JAHBNG010000164.1, on the reverse strand, counting down.
GGGTCGAGTTGGTCAGGAGTTGGAAAAAGAGCACTCGAGAGAACACGGCGCAGCCTGCCGGGAGTGGATTGAGGCTCTCGATCCCAGTAGCCAGTCGGTATGGGAGGAAGAGAAGCGGCTAAATGGGAAAGAAGATTGCCAGCCAGCAGCCCCAGTTCAGGTAAGCGGAAACAAGCCTCATCGGCATGAACAAATTGACGATGTAAGCCAATCATCTGCTTGGAAGCCAAGGGGGGGGGGATGTTCAACAGGCCAGCGTTCCAGGTAGACAAGATAAATGGTTTCAGGCTGCAAAGTCATAACGGTCGCCAAAACCAAAGGTGTGTTGTAGGCCGGATCCTGAATGACGTAAATCGAGTAGGTACGGTTGGCTGTATCCACCTTGGTTGTTCTGGGGACGAGATTGTGCCATGCTTGATAGCAAATCAGGCGACCACTATAGAGAAAGCGACCAGACGAGTCCGGAGTTGTAGCCTCGAGTCGCTTTCCCTTATAGCTGCGAGAGAGCGGACGCACAATATCACCATATTCAGGTGGTCTGCCTTTTTTCTTTGCGTTTGGGGAACTCATTGCGGCGCACTGTGCAGTTAATCGCTTCCCGCAGGACAAATCGGTCTATGCCGCTTTCTAGCATTTCTCTGATTGTAAACCCGGCATCGACCACCGCCACTTCGTCTGACTCCAGTGATTTCTTCGTCTCTTTCAGCAGCTTTTTCCGAAACTCACTTTCCTTTGTTCCAACCGTGCATCTCATGATTGCCTTGAGCAGTGGCACTCGCTTCCCGCCTATCTCCCCCGAGCTTATCATCACTCAAAGATGAGCGGGCAATGCCCGACGAGCCGTTGAGTTATAGAGTCGGTTCACTTTCCCTTGCAGCTTCGGTCGCCAGAACCCTGTGATATCTATGCTTTTCACTCGGTACCCTTCTAACTTTTTTGCCTCCCATTCCCCTTTCCACTTCTTCTTGCCACGACCCCAGCAGACTTGTGATATCCCATGATCCATATCAGCTCCACCAGCTTCGCCGGAGCTCCTCATCTTCAAACCCGCTTTCTTTCAATGCGCTATGGATTGCTCCTCGACTTTTCAGAAACGACCCATTCAGCATTGCCCACATCAGACGCATTACATTTACGTTTGTTCCCATCGGCGTTACTTGCAATACATTCATCAGTACTGCTATAGTTATTTCTGGCGCGGTTAGCATTCCTTCCTCCTTTTTGGGTTCTCTACCTTTTGGATGAACTGCTAACCGCTTTTTGTCACATTTCTCACCTCATCTCTTTTTTTTCAGTAGCAGCAAAAGTCGGGTACAAATTTTTCATGCAAACAGAGGGCTGCTCTAGGATTTCACCCCTTATGGTCATTTTTTGTACCCGACTTTTGCCGTAGCTGTTTTTTTACCAGAAAGTAAAGTACGAAACACTCTGCGACTCGCAAGCTGCAAGGACCACCCCTTGAGCCGTTCGAGGTGCGACAGATAAAGGAATAGGTAAATGACAATTAATACCAAAACTTCCCCTCTGATCATTCTTGGTTTTGACATTGGCCACGCAAGCTCTATTGGTCGCTGGGCGCAGGAGGGGCATCTGCCAACGCTGGCATCGATTATGGAACGGGGCTGCTGGGGCACCATCTCCAGCCCACAACAGGTGGCCGAACATGGTGCAGAACTTTCGCTATTTAGTGGTATTCCACAGAGCGAGCATGGCTACTACTATTTTCGGCAACTACAGCCAAATACTTATGACCTGGGTTTGATTTTGCCTCATGAAACAGACATACGGCCCTTCTGGTCTTACTTGCAAGATCAGGATCTGAAGATCGCAATTCTGGATACGGCGGAAGTTGCGCCGATCAAGGGGATGCGAGGTATTCACCTCGCTAACTGGGCATGTAACCAGCCTGCGTTTCCCCATCTACATCCGTCGACTGAACCCCTGAATTGCTGCAGGTAGAAGATTTCTTTGGGCCACAGATTTTTCTATCTGAGTTTGAGCCAAAGAGCAGCTTCAAACAAGATATGGATGAATATCATGGCTTTTTAAAGCGTGTCGAGAAGAAGGGGGCGCTCTGCCCCCTTCTTTTGAGCCGCGATAAATTTGATGTAATTTTTGTCCAGTTTTCCGAGGCACACACTGCGGCACACCGCTATTGGAATTATCACGTTGGCACAAAACGGGCCAAGGATAGCTATGCTAAATTGAACAATGCACTACGCAATATCTATCAGGCGATTGACCGTGAGATGGGTCTGTTGCTGGACGATTTACCGAGCGATGCTAATATTGTCATGCTCGCGGCTTTTGGTATGGAAAGTCAATATCCCACCACTGGATTGATTGAGAGCTTCTGTCGCGAGCTTGGCTATCAAGCTGCGTCGGCTCCGGTCATCCCCGCCATCACTCAATTCTCGATTGAATCCATTGGCGTTGGCACGCAGGTTAATCCCCGAGTCGCTGCGCGTAGCTATCAGTCATCATCTGCCGACCACTGTCCAGGAGCGACTGCTGGCCGACCAATTCCAGACCGCCACCGACTGGCAGCAGACGACAGCCTTTGCCATCCCGTCTATGTACACCAGTTTTATTCATGTGAACTTAAAGGGACGCCAACCACAAGGCATCGTTGAGTCGGGTGCAGAATATCAAGAGGTTCTTGATCGCCTGGAGGACGATCTGAAGCAATTGATTGATCCTAAAACTGGCTGCCCTGCGGTCTTGGAGATCACACGCACGGTCGATGCCTTCAATACTACGCCACCGATCCATCTGCCCGATCTCTTTGTCGAGTGGCAACCGGGTTTGCACTTTATGTCGCGCTTGGCGCATCCCAAAGCCGAATTGACCCAACATAAGCCTGGTTATTTTCGTGATAGTTATCACACGCTGGACGGATTCTTTGCTGCGGCAGGGCCGTCCATTCGGGGATTGGGCCAAGTTCATGATGTGGCACTATTAGACTTTGCTCCTACATTTTTAGCACTTCTCGGGCAACCTGCTCCTGACTATATGAAAGGGTTGCCACGCGTAGCTTTACAGGATTCTGTGTGACCCCAACGGTTTCAACATCACAAACCCTACGCTAGTGTCTCACCATACATAATCAGTAGACCGCAATCGTTCAGCGAGCACGCCTTCGTGCGGAGCAGACAGGCACAGGCGTACCTACTCCGCTGCAGTCTGCCCTGAAAAAAGGGCAGCAAGAGAGAGAGGGTTAAAGGCCGCGTTTAATAAGAAGCGGGTCCAAGTTGACCCAGAGTGGGTGGCGTCGTTGCCTGTGC
>JAHBNG010000165.1 GCA_019217005.1 Chloroflexi bacterium TSY | reverse complement strand
CCACTTTTCGGATAGGTTCTAAGCGCGTTTATCCAGATATATCATATTAACCAAATCGATTCCCAAGGGAGTGTGTTATGAATCCACCATCCACAGAATTTTATTCACTTATACGGATTTTTCTATAGGAAGATACCTAGTTCGCTCAGGCTAAATCTCTTGCTCAAACTCCGCCAGCAACGCCTCCGATGTGGCCCTCAAATCGAGGTTTCTTCCCCGCTCTTGGGCCGCAGCAACCGCCTCTGGAGGCAGTGTTGCTGCCACCGCCTCAATGTGCTTCCCAATCATATCTTCGAGGTCACAGCGAACTCGATCGCCAAAATAAAAATGTAAAACCAAACTATAAATTTCAATGGCACGGTTGATGGCTCCCTGTCCAATGAGAAGCAGCGAAGCTGTCCCCAAAGCGGTCCAGAGGGCAATAAAGGCCCGAAGTTTTAATGCCAAAGCAAAGGCTTCGGAGAGATGCTGTGCGGCGATATCTATCTCCCCCAGCTGATATTCTGCCACTCCCAAGTACGAGACCGCAATGCTGAGATTATGCAAGTCCCCTACCTCTCGAAGGATACTGACACTTTGCTGCAAGTTATGTTGAGCTTCAGGATAACGTTCCTTGACTAAAGCGACCCAACCGAGTCCGCGCAAACTAGCTGCAACTCTGCGGGAATTGCCTAGCTCATGGGCAAGCTCGTAGGTGAGCTGATACGCAGCTTGCGCTCGATCGTAATGGCCTGGTGCCAAAAGGATATTCCCTTGCCAAACGTAGGCGCTCACGAGAGCAGCCTTCAGATCCAAGGAAAGGCAATGTTCAGTGCACGCTTCAATTCTCAAGTAGGCCTCATCAAAACGCCCGAGAAAGTATAACTGGCCGGCTAACTCCGCAAGGGCTTCAGCCAGCTCCGGTTGATTGCCAATTTCACGGCAGATCGTGACGCTCTGTTGGGCCAATTGTTCGACCTGTTCATACTGTTGCCGTCGTTGGTCGACCGTATCCAAGCCCCCTGAATTTCGGACAACTTCGCACATTGCGACCAATACTTTTGCGATTCCCCAGCGATCATCTATGCTTCGGAACAGAACCAAACTTTGATCGAGTAGTTGTTTCGCTTCTGGAAAATCTCCTACATCACGCGCTAATTGACCGAACCCCAACAACGCAGCAGCCTGTTCTGACCAAATATCTTGCTCAGCAAGTTCAAGGCTCGCCAACTGGTTCAGACAGCGCTGTAAAAGCTGCTTTGCGTCAGCTGTTTGACCCAGCATTCGGTTGAATCTCGCTTGCCAAATCAAGACCCTCGCTAATACTCGGGGCGTATTGGTCGTGCCTAACACGATTGCCGCGGCCTCAAACCCTGCTAGTCCCTCCCGATAGCGGCCATACCAGTCGTAAAATTGGCCTAAGCTTTCCAGGGCTTGACGAATCCATTCAACTTGTTCCTGCTCAACAGCCCTATCCCAAGCAAGACGTATGTTCTCGATATCAGTTGCTATCTCCGCCAAAGTGTTGAGCTGTTCTACACTTTTGAGTTTCGCTTCCTGTTCATAGAGCGTTGCAGTGTAGTAGGCACTGTGACGGTCACGGACAGCAGCTTCGTTTTCTGAGTTTTCGACCAACTGTTCGGCCCCATGCTGGCGCAACAACTCGTGGACTTGATAGCGATCCTGGGCCTGGTTGTATTGCAAGAGCGATTTACTCGATAAAGTCCGAAGGAGTCGGAGTGAAGCCCCAGTTACGGCCTGTGCGGCTTCTCGAGTGAAGCCGCCCCGAAAGATCGACAGCTGGGCAAATATCTTGCGCTCTGCGGCGCTCATCCGTTGCCACGAGGTATCAAAGACCGCGCGAATGCTGCGATGACGAGCGGGAACATCGCGGATATCAGTTTCAAGGCCAATCCAAAAAATAAAATATACGCGAGAAGGTGTTAAACTAGCTCTCCAAAAGGAGCAAAAATGACAATCTCGCCAGAAATGGTTGAAGTCTTGAAAGAGACGAAGGCCATGTTAAGTGGATACGAAAGAAGGCACTTCATGGCCCAAACGGTCAAAACGATATGCGAAGGGAGTCCGACGAAAGCAGAACGAGAGTTGGGCTGGAATCGGGCGACGATAGCCAAAGCCCTGGAAGAACTAGAAGGCGGCTTCTGTTATGTCGACCAAAGCCACCGACGTGGTCGCAAAACCGAAGACCATATCCCCCTTTACTGGCCGATATGGTTGAAATCGCCGATCAATTCAGCCAGACCGATCCCACCTTTCGACCCCCAATTGTACACTCGACTAACCGCCGCCGAAATGCGTACCCAGCTCATCGAGCAGAAAGGATACACAGATGAGAATTGCCTGGCGAAGAGCCATCCGCTTGAAGCTCAATGAGTTAGGCTATGGCTCAAACCGGGTCAAAAAAGTCAACCAGTGAAAAGATCCCAGAGACCGATGCGATCTTTGATAGAATTCATCAGATCAATCAAAAGCAGGATGAGACGAGACGGTTCTGCGCCTCTCTTGGGATGCCAAAGCGACGATTTTACTTGACCGTTTCTCGAGAGAAGGGATAAGTCGAGTGGTTGTCAAAGCGCTCGATCATGACTTTCAAGATAAGAAGACCGAGAAAGTCACTCCTTTTGGCATTTACCTCCCTTCAACCAAGGAACTCTTTACTTGACTCAGTCGAAAGTGACGAGTGACTGTATTGTCGACTACCTGATTGATTTTGGGAAAGCGTACGTGAACACTTTCCTCACGTCAAGACCCTCGTGATCAATCAGGACAATGGTCCCGAAAATCATACCCGTCGGACTCAGTTTATGTATCGTCTCTCTATTCAGCTCGCCTGCTACCCTCCTTATCACAGTAAATACAACCCCATCGAACGGGTTTGGGGCCATCTTGAAAAACACTGGAACGGTTCTCTTCTCGATTCTCTTGAGACCGTTCTCAATTTTGCCCGTTCTTTTCGCTTTAACCAACTACAACCCTTCGTTCACCTGAATTCCACTCTTTATGAGACCGGCATCAAACTCACTCAGAAAGAGATGGACCGTTTGGAACAACGCTTCCAACGTTTACCTGGTTTAGAAAAATGGTTTGTCCTTATTCCCCCTCTCCATTCTCTCGTTCGCGTATAATTATTTTTTTGGTTTAGCCTTAAGGCGTAGATCATCTTGGAATCGCCGCAATCTGGCGGTCCTAAGCGTAGAAATGACAGCTGTTCCCCCGCTCGATGCCAGTTGATCCTATCTCGACTGGTGGCTAGTTGTACGTCAACTTTGTCTGGAAACCCGCCCATTCGTTCTTGATCTCTGCCGGCAGCGGGAAATGGGTTTGCGGCCCAATGCCACCATACCTCGGGCAGCGCAAGATACGCATCTAAAGTCTCCGGATATTTGAAGACACAGTTACCGTGAAAGTCCATAATCTGACGGCTTGCGCGCTGCCGATTGATCGGAAGCGATAGATCGACTTCATCAGCCTCCAGTACGACTCCCGTATCCTGCCAATGGCGAAAGTCTGGCGACACCAATCGTCGCACCGCCCGGTACCGATCCCCATGACTGTCCGCAGTCCACAAGCGCGAGTAGCCCACATATTGCTCTGTTCTTTCGTCCCACAAGACCACGTTCAGGCAATCGCAATGGCCCGGAATGGGGTTGTTCTCATAGGGCGTCCATTGCAATCCGTCGGGCGAATAGAAGCTCCACAGTCCAGATCTCTCTTTGTCCTCAATGTTTACTTGGCTCCAGAGCTTGTACCGCTGTTCTGGGGAAGCAGTCGGATCCTTCAAGACAGTGCCACCAATCCAACCAGGCATTGCTGCATTGTCGTGTTCACTGGGTCCCAGGATATTGTTGTTCTTGCTGCCTCTAAACGCCACCAATCCAAGGTTCGGCCGAACCCAATGGACACCATCCTCTGATTCAGCGTAACAAAGTCGAGCACGGGTGTGCTTCCAAAACTGGCTCGCATCCTCGGCGCTGCCTGTCACCGGTAGTTCGACACCAGAGGGCGGATCCCATTCATAGGCCAGATACCACAAATGAATAGTTCCTTATGACCGCCGATGTCATGTATTTGATCTGTTTGACTCATGTTAGCACCCCTTTTGAATGGATTTATCTATGGGAATGAAGTCTCCCCTCTGGTTGACCTTAGGTCAAACCTAAGCAGGCAGGATAATCCATTAACGTATCGTGGGGGTGAGTATACAAGATCTAGATACGTATCAAGCTTCTATCCTACAGCATACTGAGTATACTGACGCTTAAATGCAGAGTGAAATCCTATGACAATATCTTGCTTCGGTATGCCCATATCAACCAGCCGTTCTGCAATGGCATCCTCAGTCCCGTTATATTGAATCCAAATTTTGCCATCTTGTATATCAAAATGCATGACAGGGCCAAATACCCGTTTATGTCCCTGCCAGCCAACATAATTCAACTGATAATGGTCCCGTTCTTCATCAAAAATGAGTTGCGCGTTTACCGTATCAGTTGTGGACGAAATTTGGGCGTGTTCTGTTAAAATTTGTTTAAGGATCTGCCGATATTGAGTTAGCTTATCCATTGTATAATCTCCTCTCTCTGCGGATCGTAAATGATGAGCTTGACTTGATAACGACTCAATGCCCGCTGAATAAAAGGGAGTTGGCCAAAATCATCATAGGTCTCAATCGGCATAGCGAGATAAACCACGCGTTCTGGTTCTTGTTCTTCAAGAGCTTGGCAATAATTGAGATATTGCCCCAGTGCCGTATGAAACGCGCTAATGTCCGAGTCCCCGATGAAGCTCTTAATTTCTACCGCGATTTTTTCTGAGTCGCGTTCTGCTGCAATGGTGCTGCTTGCCGCCAAGTCAATCTGCAACTTAACCGCTTCACTGATACGAATCGTAAAAGGATCATGGGTGATGTTCCATCCATCATTTTTTAGGGCGTTTTTAACCTGTTCATGGAATACCTCTTTAGCCATAATTGATAGGTGTTCTCTAAATGAATTCGTCTGAAATTTAACGACGATAAAACTATATCACATCGATCCTGGCTGTTCAACCAATATCCTCCGCAGGCTTAGATTTGTCTATAGAGCGTCCGCAATGGTTCGCAGGCGTAGTAAGCCTCGCACGCCATCCGGATAGCGAATAATTCTGCCTCTCGCATCCTGATCGGCGTGAAGGGCTATGCAGTTCTCGCATTCGTAACCGGAGAGCAGATCACCCGCTGCGGACAGAACCTCCACTTCCAAGCTGCCCTGCGCGGCGTTCACATTGACTTCCACTTGGTTACCCGAACTCTCAAGTGGTACAGGCTCCACCATGCCACCGAAACAGCCTCCATCTAGAGAGACAAAGCCGTCCAGCCTCCACGCCGCGCGACCAATGCTAATCCGCTTTGGCGGCATCAATCCCCCGTGAGTGATGTTGACCCCCGTATAGTAGTGCCAGACCTCATCGTTGGTGACCACGGGCCGGTCGGCCGAACAGAGAATGCACCCTGCATCAAAGCTGGCCGGCTCACCACGGGGGATAATCGGTGACCGATCTTCAAAGCGGTGCCAGGTGCGACCATCCCGGCTGTGGACCAATTGGGCCTCAATGGGCCCGTCCCAGGGGGCACGCTCACCCACATTCGCTGCGCCGCCGATTTGGTCATACCCCACGTGGCGAACGACCCGGAACACGGGCAGGAAACCGAGGAACTGACTGCCATAACAGAATCCCGCCATGCCATAAAACTCGGTTCGCGGCTCAGAATCCTGGACCCAGGAATCATCTTGCTCATCCGGGACGAATATCAACTGCGGGTCGGACCATGTTTGGAAGTCCTGGCTCGTGGCGACCGCGATCAGTCGCCGCCTGAAGCTGTCCGTGCCCCATCGTCAGTGGAAGGCAAAGTACTCGCCCGTGCGCGGCTCGCGTGCGACGGTGATCGTCTCCAAGACCTCGTCCGCAGTCACCATAATTGGGTTGCCGGGATGCTCGCTCCAGATAAGACCGTCGGCGGAATGGGCGACCCAGTACCCCTGCTTTCCTTCTGACCAGTCCCAAGCCGCCATCTTGTAGCGGCTTGCAGGCTCCGTTTCCTCCTTATGGATGATCACGGTGGGACTGTGTTTATTCAGGATGCGGAAAGGTTCGCTTAGCTCGATCTGCACTGTCAGATCGACAACGATTTGAGCATGCCGGAAACCGCATAGTCAACAGAAGTCTCAAACGGGTATGGGTAATGTAGACAAATTTGCTTTTTATACTCGACTAAGGCCATTCCAGAGAAATAAATCCCGAATGTGCCAAGTCGATTTCTCTGGAATGGTTTGAGCTTTTCCAGATCAAATTAGGGATTTTAATTGTTGAAAAAGCCTAAAAGCGGTCAAATTTATTTGAATTTATGGTAATGCTCAGTATAGACATGTCGATTCGTGGGTGTTCTCTTTGGGACAAGCTTTTTGTGCCTATCCCAACTTTGAAGTATGCTTACGGATATTGTGTATCCAGTCATCTAGACCTAAAAGGTACGACTTCCACCGTCAGCCAAGAACTGATTCTCTGGCGGACTGGTCTCTGAACTATGTAACTAAGCAGTGTAATTTGATATGCTGAAAGGATATAGAAGGGACTTGGGTGCCGCTGTCAGGGGCAGCTTCTCATCCGCGACGCACGCCACAACGGCTTTAAGCGCTCCCCTCCGCCTCCAGGCGGCTGGCTTTGCAATATACTATCACAGGTGCTGAACTGTCGAATGCGAGGTCCAATTACCAGCAATTCCAAACACATTCCACACTTACTGATAAATAAGAATGGTTGTCTGAGGAATTGTGTGGTTTTCAGTTGGTTTGTTGGTTAGATGGTTGGTTGACAAACTAGCAAACTATCCAACGTTTACCCCACAAAACCTCAAAGAACCATAAAATTTAGCTCGGTTAGTACATTCCGGCAGAAGTACTTATAGAGTATTCATCTTCTCAGGGCCAAAGCACTTCGATTTCTCAGAGAATTTTTTATGAAAGCACTCATCATCAGAAACACATCCCCCCAAACGCGCGAAAAGGTCTTTGTCAGCGATTGGCCCGAGCCGGAGGCACCAACAGGAAATCAGGTGAAGATTCGAACCCTTTACTCTGGCATCACGAATGGCACGGAGCGCAATCAATTGCTGCGCGGCAATTATGCACCACCCGATGAACGATTGCCACTGGCTTCCGGCTACCAAACGGTTGGCCGTATCGTCGAAACTGGGTCAGAGGTCAGAACATTACATGTTGGCGATCTGATTTTCGTGGGAGCGCACACAGGTGGTCATCTTGAGTACGTCGTGTTGCCGGAGGACGATCTTCTCGTGAAACTACCCCATACAGTTGAACCACAAGAGGCTGCCCTATTTGGGATGGGGAGCGTGGCCCTCAATACGTGCCGGAATGCCGAATTGACGATAGGAGAAAAGGTGCTCGTTGTGGGAGGCGGTTGCGTGGGACAAATTACAGCGCAGATTGCGGCTTTGCTGGGCGCGCAGGTAACATTGGTCGATATTGACGACCATCGGTTGGCTGTGGCCCGTCAAATCGGGGCAGTTGACGCGGCGCTGAACGTAGCAGGCGAGGGCTGGACAGAGAGCATTGCGGATGAGAGTTTTGATGCTGTCGTTGATTTAGCGGGCGTTCCTGGGATGGAAGATCAACTTATTCGAGCCACGCGCCGGAAAGGTCGAGTTTTGTTCATTGCTGGACGTGATCGGGTGAATTATAGCTTCAATCTAGGGCAAGGTCGGATCATTACGATCAAACAGAATAGCCATTTTGATCGCGATGATCTGGCAAATTTCTGTCGTCTGGTCAGCAGAGGGTCGGTTCAGTTGAAACCACTGATCCAGGACGTCGTGCCAGCTGAGGACGCAAAACGTATCTATGATATTTTACGCGATCAGCCAAACGCCCTATTGGGGACAGTATTTAGTTGGAAACAAAAGGGAGAATGATCATGCGAGGGTCTTTAGCCAGTGACAAAATTACCGCTGCCGTCATCACGGGCGGTCATGCATTTGATGTACCCGGCTTTCACACCATTTTTAGGGAGATGCCGGAAGTGGATAGCTATATTCAACATCTGGATAATTGGGTTGCCGACGTGGCTCAAGTGCGGGACTCATATGATGTGCTGCTCTTTTACAACATGCCGCGTGGTGCGCCAGCCGAGGAAAGCAAAACTAAGGCTGCTTTGGAGCAACTTGGCACCAACGGACAAGGCATTTTCCTGCTTCATCACGCGATTTTGGCCTATGATGCCTGGCCTTTTTGGGCAGATCTGGTTGGCATTCAGGATCGGCAATTTGGCTATGACATGAACCAGAACCTGCCGATCGAAATCACTGATGTGGTTCACCCAATTACGCAAGATTTAGCATCCTGGCAGATGGTGGATGAAACCTACAAAATGGAGAGCGCTGGAAATGATAGCCATATCTTATTGACCACAGATCACCCCACCAGTATGCATACGCTTGGCTGGACACGGAAATTTAGGCAGTCCCGGGTTTTCTGTTTCCAATCGGGGCATGATAACCAAACATATGTGAACCCAAGTTTCCGCAAAGTGCTCCTGCGCGGGATTCAGTGGTGCGCAGGGCGTATTTGATTCTATGCCTTTAACATTGTGTGCCGTTCATTTCCGGTTGAGATATATTAGTCGGAGGATCGCGCGGCTTGGGATGAGGCTTACGGGCGATTTATGGCGTTGTTTGAATAGAGGCTGGGCTGAAAATCCTTTTTTCAAAAAGTGCTTTCCAATTCCTGGGTTTGGCCACTCTGTACGGCAATCAGGCTCTTCTCGATGATCTCCACGACATGTCGCGCCTGCTCGCCCGTCGCTCGAGGTGCACGATCTTCCTGAATTGCATCAACCAAGTCCATAATATCTGCATAGACGTGGGGTTCTTCGATTGTCAGATGCTCGCCTTGTAAATAGGGTTGTTCAGTGAGTTCAGCCACGTATTCCTGAGATTCTTGGCCCTGAAATTCGAAGCGGAGCGGATATCCGCTGGACTGATCGACCTCTGTCACCTCTAGTACACCTTCTGTTCCGTACAATCCCAGACCGCCCCAGGGAATACGGACGCTCCCCCGACAATTTGAACCTACGGCTACGGCCAAGGTGCCAGAAGCGAATTCCAGCAATACCAGGGTGTTGTCATCGACTTCAACCGGGATCGACTTGCCTTGCCAGGTTCTCTCAGGAGCCGTTTTGTTGGCTAAAGCTGTCACCCGCCGAACGGGCCCAAGAATACTCGTGGCCAATTGGAGTGCATAAATCGTTACATCTGGCAGCGGACCGCCACCCGGCCGATAGTACCAGCTTCGATCAATCTCTGCCAATGCCCCATTGCCGCTGCGAATCGATTCGTACTCGTGTCCAAAGCCCAGGGTGTAGGTGTAGACAATGTTCACCCGCCCCAGCATTCCATCAGCAACAATCTGTCGCATCTGGCCCGTCGTGGGAAACAGATTGAATCCTGGAGCGGCGGCGAGCTTGACCCCTGCCTGGTCACGTGCAGCCAACAGTTGATTGGCTTCAGCGAGTGTCGTCGTCATCGCCTTTTGAACGTAGACGTGTTTGCCGGCCTCGATGGCAAGCATAGCATTGGGGAAGTGGTAGGGGATGGGGGTGATGATAAGTACCAGGTCAACGTCAGCCTTTTCGAGCATGGCTTCAATGCTGGTAAAGTAGGCGGATATGTTAAACTTCTCCGCACTCTGACGGGCACGTTCTGCGTCCACATCAACGACAGCCACCAGTTGTGCCTTCTCTTGCGCATCGGCTACGCTCAAATGGGGTAAAACGCCTCGCTGCGAGAGGCTGCCGCAGCCAACCAACCCAGCTTTTAGAACATTACTCATGAGCAACCATGCCGAGTTCGTTCGCAAACTCAAGCATCTTGCGCTCCATTTCGCTTGAAACCACGTCAAGTTTTTCTGGTTCGATTTTTAATTTTTGAACCTTTTCATCGTTGTTTGAACGTAGGCAAAAGACAGTATTCATCCTCAAATCAAAAGCTGCTTGCCGAATGTGTTCTTGCGCAGTCCCTTCTGGGTAATACCATCGCTGTCCTCTGTTCTGTTTCATATTTACATGACAATGCCCCTGATCACCGCCAAAGCAGTCGAGACGCAAGATTTCATCGTCGAAAGCATACAGCGAGGCCGCCGGTCCCCGCCCCCCTCTGTCCTCCCGCCAATACACTTCCAATCTGACATTATCCTGGATCGGATATTCTATCCAATCATGCCTTTCCTGGTTATCTACTATTTTAGAAGTCATCTGTTTCTCCCGTTATGAGTAATTGTAAATTTGGTTAAGAGCCCTGTAAACAAGCATATGCTTAATGACTGAAGATTGTGGACCCATACATATCGCGTGTGGTGTATTACGTGATACCGGTCGAGAATATCGTTGTGTTGCGTGATTCTATTACCGCATTTGGATACTCAATTTCTTGGAAGAGCTCTATCCGAAGTTTAAGGGGCGTCTCTAGAAAAAGCATAACACTCATTTATCCTTACGTCAAAGAGAGGTTTTGACTTCCATATACGATTTGGCTTCATTTACCACAAATGTGTGCAAAGAAGATTTATACTGAGCAATGTCATAGATGAGAATGCGTACCAGAGAGCATTTAGGCAAAATTATTCTCATCTATGAGCTATTGCGGTATACTCTGACTCATAATATTCATTTTGATAACCATCTGGCTGTGATCAGAATGCTCCTAGATGTCAACATGCTCGATGCCTCAATGAATGAACTAGACAGAGCGGGCATAATTTAGTAAACTCGTGCCCATCCTCTTGTTTCGCTCATTTTTCTTAACTAATCCAATTGCTTTATCGTATAATCGACGAATTATTTTCGCCTAATAGGCTACTGTGTCGAGTTTCGCATGTTTGGCTGATCAAACTGTTAATTTATCGACGAGCGTCCCTTCGAATCCAAAAAACATGATACGTTTTATTGCAGATTATCTTCGTGCCCTACGGTTGTTCAGTAACGATGTAAGAATGTATTTGCTTGCTGACGCGCTGATTGGATTAAGCTTCTCTGGGTTTGTTGGCGTTTTGCTAAACCTCTATTTGTTGCGGCTGGATTACGGGTCGGAATTTATTGGTCTGGTCAATGGGGGGGCAGCGTTGGTATTTGCCCTGTCTGCGCTACCCGCTGGGGCGATTGGCGACCGTTGGGGATATCGCCGCACGGTTGTTACGGGCGTGACGTTCATCAGCACTGGCACAATCGTTCTACCGCTGGCCGAGTTTTTCCCCGGCAGCGGGCAGGATGTTGGTATATTGGTGAGCCGCTCGCTAAGCGGTTTGGGCTTTGCACTATACTTTGTTAATTCCACTCCCTATTTGGTGGCCGCTACCGAGCCGCAAGAGCGAGATTATGTTTTTTCTATGCTGATAGCGGTGGGTCCCCTGGCCGGATTCATTGGTAGCTTAATTGCCGGGATATTGCCAGACGTTTTTGCCAATAGTTTGGATCGGACGCTGGATCATCCCGCGCCTTTTCGTTACTCCTTAATTCTGGCTGGACTGCTGCTCGTTCCAGCAATTTTTGGTATTCTTGCGACACAAGGTATTGTTGTCGCCAATCGTTCAACAGAGGGCGAGCCTTACCCTAATGACAGACCAAATCCACAGGTTAGCCATAACGCCAAGGCCGATACCTTCCCATATATATTGATTGGCTTTTTGGCCTTGACAGGACTACTGCGTGTGGCGGGCGAGGGGGCGGCGCGAACCTTTTTTAATGTCTATCTTGATGTTGGCCTGAGCGAGTCAACGAGAAGAATCGGTCTTTTGACAGCGATTGGTCAGCTTTTGGCCGCCCCCGCTGCTTTGGCGGCACCATTTTTGGTCAAGCGTGTTGGCAAAATAGCAGCGATTGCTTTATCGACTCTGGCGGCGGCGATTGGTCTGGTTCTGATGGGACTCATTCCCCATTGGGCCGTTGTAGGTTTGGGCTTTATGGGCGTTGTTGGCATGCAGGCCATCACACAACCTATCGTAAGTGTCGTTCAAATGGAGATTGTGCCACCAAGGTGGCGAGGAACGACTTCCGGTGTCATCTCAATGGCGATGGGCATGGGGTTCGGTCTGGTTGCGTTAGGGGGAGGGTATGTTATCCCTGTCTTGGGCTATGCTGGTCTCTTCTTGGCGACCGCCGGATTCGTTGCATTTGGCGCGGCACTTTTCTGGATCTATTTCCGCGTTCCGCGCGGCGAGTACGCTCGCCTTGAATATGGTCAACCCCAAACAATGACATAGGTAGCAGGTTCGGTCATAGAGAAGACTTTGCGAGCAATCCATAAACACAATACAATCGGGTAAGAACCTATCCGAAAAGTGGTTGTGAGTCCGACCAGCCTCTCGAGTGAGAATAGATTGTCACAGAACTTTTCGGATAAACACTAAGCCATCTGTTAACCCATCCCAAAGGAGACCCATCATGTTCAAAAATCTATGGCCCGGCGCAATCGGGATTCGCGAGATCTCCCTCCCCGAGTCCATCCAACTGGCCAAGCAGACCGGCTTTGCCGGCATTGACTTCAACATCCGTGAAGCTGCGGCCTTAGCCGATGAACATAGCGTGGCGTATGTGAGTGACCTGTTCAAAGAAGCAGAGATTGAACCCGCGTTATGGAGCCTACCCGTTGCCTGGAGTCGGGATCAATGGCAAGACGATTTGAAGGAGTTGCCCCGGTTTGCTGCATTGGGGCGTGAGTTGGGTTCTTTGCGGACCACGACCGCCTGCTCCCCCAGTTCTGACCAACGCCCCTTTGATGAGAACTATGCCTGGCATATTGAACGCTTGCGTCCCATTGCCGAAGTATTAAGGGACCACGGTATCCGTTTCGGTCTCGAGTTTCTTGGCCCGCAACACATGCGTCCCCCCGAAAGGCACACCTTTATCTATACCCTGGAAGGGATGCTGGCATTGCTTGAGTCGATTGGTACAGACAATCTCGGCTTGATGCTTGATATCTTTCACCTTTGTGCATCGGGCGGCAGCGTTGATGATCTAGATGACTTATCCGCCGATGATATTGTGACCGTTCATGTGAATGACGTTGCGCGGGGTCTGAGTTTGGCAGAATATCAGGACCTGGACCGTGGGTTGCCGATGGAGAAAGGTGGATTGCCATTGCGCGAATTTATGCAGAAATTAGTCAAGATCGGGTATGAAGGACCCATTACGTGCGAACCCTTTAGCAAGCGAGTAAATGCCATTGAAGATCCGCTGGAGGCGGCCCAATTGACGGCCAGCTATATGGATCAATTGTGGCAGGCGAGCGGTCTTGGCTCAGAGGATTGAAGACCAGGCGTTGTTGGAAATAGACATTATAGGAATTGAAATTAGGACACGGATGAACACAGATTTCACGGATTTATTCTGAGATGCTCCGTGTTCATCCTAAAAATCCATGTCCCATATTCTTAATCCTTGTAATCTCTAATGAGTCCAGTCTTTGTAGGGTCGCAAAATCTCAGGGCAATAGACGCACCGCCACGACTCCGCTTCCTTGCAACTCTGCAACCTTGCAACCGTGATTACTTGTCGGCAGATCAACAGTATAGGCGAAATCAGGAGCGAACAAGGAGACAATAGTCATGACCGCAGCCGATAAACAAATAGAGCTGGACGGACTTCAAGTCTATGGCGAAACGCTCGTTGGATGGGATAAGAATATCCCGCCCAATGAAACCTTAGACGAGGATGGCAACCCCTTCCCGGCAGATCGAGGATTTGGCGTACCCGATCCGCGGGCACCCAGCCATCGAGTGTATAATGACCCCGAGGTCGTAGCATTACGCGAGCACCTACGTCAACACAATGGGATTCGGGGGATTGAAATCTGTTCGCCAAACGAAGTCAAAAAAGCGGCCAGAATATTCCATCGCGACGGTTTCGTTGTGGTGCGAGATCTGCTTAACGCGGAGCAACTGGCCCGTTGGCGAGAGGGTTGCGCCCGGGTGCTGAGGGAGATCCTTGCGCTACCCGGCTAAGGAAACAGAAAATACATCACTGAAACCTACCGTTTACCACACCGCTACAGCTTTGGCACATCGTCCGCTTCAAGGCAAATGCTCCACGATCCGGTCTGGGCCAGTATGGTTGACCTGCCCACAACCACCCCCATTCTCAAGGAGATCTTTGGCTCGTCCGATTACCGGGTTTGGGGTTCTGGCGGTGACCTTTCCCTACCGGGCGCAATCGAATATCAACATGCGCATGCAGATGGTGGAGATACAAAACAGCTTTCGAAAAGCCGCATACAGTATGCTGAGGCGCTCGGTATTGAACTCAATCGAGACAGCGACGGCAATCTGGATATACTGACGCAAAAACTGATTATGGAAATGACCCCCCCAACGCTTATCATCAACTTCATCATGTGCGATCTAACCTGGGAAAACGGTCCCATTCGCCAGATTCCGGGGACGCATACGTTGCAACAGCCGCCACCAGTGCCCGCTGATGAACCCGATTGGATGAGACTGTCCACGCTCGTTGGTGCTCCCGCCGGTGCCGGCGTATTCCGAGACAACAGGTGCTGGCATGGCGGGACGCCCAATCTTTCCAAAGAGATCAGGGCATTGCCAAATGTCGAGTACGCTCCTCCTTGGCGCACGTTGGAACACTTTACCCAAAGCATGCCCCATGAAATTTGGGAGACCCTAACACCACACGGACAACATATCTGCCGAACCATCAAGGCAGAGCCTGGTGTTTGGCCAGCGGGTGCGGGTATCATGCATCCACTTCGGGGTAAGCGTGCGGAGGTGGCGCAAGCCTGAAAATTGTTGTTGGTGATTTGTCCGTAGTCCTTTGTCATTCGTAACCGTCGCAACCACACAGCAAATGACCAATGACTAGGAACCAGTGACTAGTCCCCAATCGAATTGAGGTAAGCATTTCGCGTCGGAGGGAGTTCATCGAGGAGTGGTATTAGAGAATTGACTTGTTCTTCCGTTAAGAGATTGCGTTTGTCAGCGCGGCGGAGGCAATGTTTTGTTTCATAGAGAGCCACGAGCGATACGTATAGATAGAGCTGACAAAACGAACCCAATAACAAAGGACTACTGACATGCAAACAGCCAAGATCGCGGTGATCGGTTGTGGACCACCGTCAAGGCGCGGGCATCTGCCCACAATCGCCGAATTGACCAAAAAAGGGGCTTTGGAGTTCGTCGCTCTGTGCGATCTGGATGAAAATCTAGCGGCTCAAGCCGGTGCGCAGTATGGTGTCCCCTATTATACAGATGCAGAGCAGATGCTCGACAAACACAAGGACATCTTGGTCGTTGATATTGTCACCGGCGATCCGACGCACCATTCGTTGGCCAAATTGGTGGCCGAGCACAAGATGCACCCCATGGTCGAGAAACCGATGGCGCTGACCCTCCCCTGTTGTGATGTGATTGTAGACGCCTGTCGGAAAAACGGTGTCCACTTTGAAGTCGCTGAAAATTACTTTCGCATGCCCAAAGAGCAGATGATTCTCAAGCTCATTGCCGAAGGCGTGCTTGGGGATATCATGCGCGTTCACTTTATTGAACCATACCGACAAACGTCCTTTGATCCAGACGCTGGAAAACCGCGTGGGATCGCTCGCCCCGTCTCCAAGTTTGGTTCCTACTCAGGCGTCTGCATGGACATGGGTGCGCATCGCCTGTCGCAGATTCGCTTGTATGCCAACAGTGAGCCGCGAAAGATCGCTGCCATCACCAAACAGTTTGTGCCTGGTCCCGATAAAATCTATGAAGATTGGGTCCATGCCATGATTGACTTTGAGAGCGGAGCCGTCGGTATCTATGAAACATCCATGGTCGGCGAAGAGACGGTCAAGTATAGTCAGATTTCGGGGACCAAAGGACGGATTATGGATGCCGATTACCGAGGTTCACATATTCCGCTGCGGGTCATAGACAACGGTAAGATGAAAGATATCCCCGTCGAATACGAACGTCACACCGTCGATGGGGTCGATGTGCTATCCCGGATAGTCGTCCATACTGAACCAGCGATTGTCTATGAGAATCCATTCAGGGAGTATGCCATCAACGATTGGTGCGTTGGGCACGCGGAGGAGATCATGAGCCTGGCCAACGCGGCCCTTTATGACCAGGAGCCGGAATATGGGATCGGAGGCCGCAAGGATGTGGAGATGTGCATGGCTGTCTATGAATCATCCATTTTGGGGATGACGCCAGTTGAGCTTCCGATACGGGAACTCACTACTTACGAACAGATGCTGCATGACGACTTTTTTGAAGAGTTTGGTTACGCGATTGATAAAGGATAGCACAGAACATCCAACAGGAGATATGATTCATGGCTGCAACGAATAATCAAACACTGCAATCAGAACTAGAAGGACTGACTGTCTATCGCGAAACGACGGTAGGCTGGGACGAACATACTCCCCCCAATGAGAGCTTGGATCAGTATGATGAGCTCGTTGGAACAAATCGGGGGATCGTTCCTGTGTCGGACCCGCGCTCGCCCAGCCGTCGGGTCTATGATGACCCCGAGGTCGAAGCGCTACGGGCAGAACTGCAAGAACGCAACGGGATTCGCGGTCTCGAAATCTGCTCGCCAGACGAAGTCGACAGAGCGGTGAGAATTTTCCGGCGCGATGGTTTCGTGGTGGTGCGAGATCTGCTCAATGCGGAGCAGCTAGAACGCTGGCGAGAAGGCTGTGCTCGGGTGCTCAAGGAGATCCTGTCGATGCCGGGTCCAGGGAGGAGAAAATACATAACCGAAACCGGACGTCTACCCCACCGCTACAGCTATGGCACATGTTCCGCGTCAAGGCAACTGCTCCACGATTCAGTTTGGGCCAGCATGGTAGATCTTCCCACAACCACCCCGATTCTCAAAGCTATCTTTGGCTCGTCCGACTATCGGGTTGGTGGTGCTGGTGGTGATCTGTGCCTGCCAGGTGCAATCGAGTGTCAACACTTGCACTCCGATGGTAAAGATCCGCAACTCTTGTTGGCAGGCCGTATCCGGCAAGCTGAGGCACTGGGCGTTGAACTCAATCGAGACAGCGATGGCAACTTGGATGTTCCGACCCAAAAATGGATCATGGAGATAACCGTCCCCGCGGTGATCATCAACTTCTTAATGTCCGATCTAACCTGGGAGAACGGCCCCATTCGTCAGATTCCAGGGACGCATACGATGCAACAGCCTCCACCGCTGCCTGCCGACGAACCCGATTGGATGAGATTCTCCACCCTCGTTGGTGCCCCTGCCGGTGCAGGAGTCTTCCGCGATCACAGAGCGTGGCATGGTGCAACTCCCAATCTTTCCAAGCAAGTCCGGGCCCTACCAAACGTCGAGTATTCTGCCTCCTGGCGCCCCGCTGAGAGCTACAAAAAGACCATGCCCCACGAAATTTGGGAAACGCTAACGCCTCACGGCCAGCATATCTGTGAATTTGTCAGAGCCAACCCTGGTGTTTGGCCGCCCGGTGCTGGCGTGATGCATCCGACGAAGAGTAAGCGAGAAGAGGCTTCGAACGGATTTTACAAGTCAGTTGGGGCATAATAGCAATTCGCCCTTCCATAAGTCGGCTTAGCATTAGCCACAAAGGTAATGCTTGTGGTTTGAGCCGTTCCAGGTGACAGTCACGGACGCAAATGGATGGTGGAGTGCGCAAATTGTATCCCCGCACCTTCTCACGTGACAGTCACCTTTCACTCATCCTGCCAGGGCGAAAGGTGACTGTCATTTGACCACCCAAGCGAGGACAAAATTCAGTCAGCCAGTCGCTGATTGCGTGAATGACTGTCACCTGTCGTACGGGTTTGCTGGCTCAAGCGACTTGTGGGTAATGCTAAGCATAAGTCGGAAGGATCATTTATACGGATTTCCAATACTACACAATGATGGAGGTCAAACATTGATCCAAAAATCTGTGTGGTGGTCTTCTCATGCTCGAATGG
This sequence comes from Chloroflexi bacterium TSY, assembly GCA_019217005.1. The sequence goes on along the minus strand of JAHBNG010000165.1, from coordinate 9,636 downwards.
CTCAATGGATTTATAGCCATTTAAGCCATGATAGATATGTTATAATGACAATATATAGAGGGTGTGTCCCACAAAGTGTGTAAATGGAGCAGATGCTCTTTGATAAAATTCCAGAAACAAATGTGAGCCGCTATCTTACGGACACTCTTGATACAAAAGAACGAAAATATTGTTTCAGGGATAGGGCAATGTATTGCTGAGATGTATGCAGCTCAATTATTCAATAAAAAAGAAGGTCGTACGCTCCCTGCCATCTATGGTGCTGTTACAACAGGAGACGAGTGGAGATTTATGAAGCTAATCGATCTCGTGGCATACATTGATCGGCGTTCCTACTATATAAACGAAATCGGAAAAGTGGTCGCAATTCTAACTCATATGGCAGACAAAAGAGAATAAGCAATAGATTTCTGTATACCAATAGGGAGAAACACGGATGAGCGATTACACGGAGGAACGAAACCCATGCTAAACTGGGGAATTATCGGTACGGGCAGCATCGCCTACGTCTTTTGTAATGGGATGCGTTTTACAGATACTGGGCAGATTCTTGCTGTTGCTAGCCTCACCCAATCACGAGTAGACAAACTGGTCGACGATTTCGCCATCGCCCGCAAATATACGAGCTATGAGGCTCTGTTGGCAGATGAAGAAATAGATGCCGTCTATATTGCAACGCTGAATCCATCTCATGCCGAGTGGGTGATCAAGGCTGCTGAAGCCAAAAAGCACATTCTGGTCGAGAAACCAATCGCTATGAATGTGGCAGAAGCCGAAGCGATGATCCAAGCGGCCCGCGACAATGATGTGTTTCTGATGGAAGCCTTTATGTATCGGTGCCATCCACAAATCGGGCGAGTGATTGAACTCATCCAAGATGGGACAATTGGCAAAGTACACCTCATTCGGGCGACGATGGGCTTCCACCTCGACTTCAACCCCAATAGCCGGATGTTCAACTATGAAATGGGCGGAGGCGGGATTCTTGATCTTGGCTGTTATACCGCCTCGATGGCTCGCCGTATGGCTGGGGCCGCGGAGAACAAACCGTTTTTGAATCCGACTACGGTCAAAGCGAGCGGAACCGTTGGTCCCACCGGGGTCGATCACATGGGCGTTGCCACCCTTCAATTTGACAATAATATCGTCGCGGAGATCATTGCAACGATTGAGTGCAACGTTGGGGCTACTGTATCAATCTATGGCTCGAAAGGGACAATCACGATCACAGATCCCTGGCTGCCGTCATCGCCCTGTCGCCACGCAATAGAGCCACTGCCGCTCGATACAATCTTCCCCCCATCTAAGCTTCTACTGCAACTCGGTCGGGAGGAACCATCAGAGATGATGGTCCCTACGGAGAAAGATCTTTTTACCTTAGAAGCGGAGATGGTGGCCAGTCACATTGAGGCTCGACAAGCACCAGCCATGTCCTGGGATGATTCGCTGGGGAATATGCAACTGTTGGATACCTGGCGCAAACAGATTGGGGTTGTTTTTTAACAGTATGCGCTATTGCTTTGGCGACGTGGAAAAGGTCTACGCCGAATTGCGGTCGCTGAAAACGGGGGTCGCGCTACCCTTTACGGAAGCCCTCGAAGATACGGCCATTGTGACCTTCACCTTTAAAAATGGGGTGGTCGGCACCCGGTCCTGGGGTCTGGCCGCTCCCGGCGAAGAGGCTTATAACGTGACCTTTTGCGGCTCTGAAGGCTCGTTGCGCGATACAACGGGAGAACGCTTCTCGATTTTTCATTTGTTTGAGCGTCGCCTTGACCAGATTGAGACAGCCCGTCTCACGCGGGCTGATGGCGTGGAGTATTCGATGCCTCAACTGCACCAAATGCATCAAGAGAACCTCACTCCAGATGAACAAGAGCTGCTCTATCCCGGCGGAATGACTGACGGATTCTCGATTGAGATTTGGGAGTTCCTGGAGATTTTGCGTGGCAATCTAGAGAAACCCGAGATCGACGGCTGGGAGGGATTGAGATTGATGGCGATTTGTGATGCTATTTACGAGTCGGCCCTGACGGGTGAGGTGATTCAGGTGGACGATGTTGCCTCGGGAAACCGCAGCCTATTTCAAGACCCAATTGACGCCCATTGGAATTTGACCTGACCCAGCAAAAAAATTGGCATTGGTACTCTCCAGCAAGTTGTAGTATAATTTGTTACTCGATGGGCGTTAACCCAGAAATCCCATCTTATCCCCTGTTCTCTACAGTTCGATTTCGTAAGAAGGTGTCTTAAAAGTGCCGTAGCGTGTCATTCTGAGCGTAGAAACGGAGCGGAGAATCTTCTTTTTGGGCTTGGAACGTAGGATTCTCCCTTCGGAAGACTCAGGGCCCCAAAGCCTCCTCAGAATGACTTTTAAAACACGCTCTAAGAATTCTCTCGTTTTACAGCAGAAAATTATGCGTATTTGAAAAGGAGGTGATGCGATTTCATCAAACAAATCCTCAGATGTCTTGGCGTTTCTTTTGTAACTTTAGATTATTGAAGGAGGAGAGAAATGAATAAGACGTTGTGTTTTTTAATCTCAATCGTGGCTCTGGTCATGAGCAGTGCGTGTGTTGCACAACCTGCACCGGGGGCCGTTGGTGAAACTGATTCGAATGCAGCCATGGCTGACGCTGAACGTCTCAAAACCGTCATCTTCGATATCGACGGCGGACGCGTCGTTGACCCCGAAAATTGGAACCCCTATACGCCCGGCAGTCGTCGTGATCAAGGCTACCAGCAGGCCATGATCGAGCCGCTCTTTGTGCTTAACTTTGAAACAGGCAAAGTTGAGGCCTGGACGGCCGAAGAAATGACCCCCAACGAGGATTTTACTGTCTGGACGCTCAAGCTGCGCGACGGGGTCAAGTGGAGCGATGGCGAGGACTTCAACGCCGACGATGTCGTCTTCACCAGCAACATGCTGCTGGATAACGTTCCTGAATTATCGGGTTCCAGTCGACTCGATCAATGGGTAGAGAGCGTAGAAAAAGTAGATGATCTGACCGTCCAATACAACCTAAAAACCTCCAACCCGCGCTTCGCGTTGGTGAACTACCTCCTGTTTCACCGGATCAAGACCGTACCTGAGCACATTTGGAATGACAAGGATCCGCTAACTTTCAAGTTTTACGATCCAGAAAAAGGCTGGCCGGTCTTTACCGGAGCTTATCTTCTCGACAGCGTGAGCGAAACCGAATTTCATTATGTTCGCAACGAAAACTGGTGGGGTGCCGAGTCTGGTTTTAGGGAACTTCCTGCACCCGAAAAGCTGACTTGGGTCTGGTACGGTCCGGAAGAGACGCGCGTGACGGCCATGGTCAACGACGAGTTGGATAGCCTGATGGATATTACCCTTGGCGCTTTATTGTCCGCCCAAGAGCGCAACCCCAACATTATTGCCTATTACGACGAGATGCCTTTCGCCTGGGTACCCGATCCCTGCGCCCGTACTTTCGAGTTCAACCACACCGTCGAACCCTGGAACGACAAGGATATGCGTTGGGCCGTGCAGCACGCCATTGACCGAGATGAGATCGTGGAGATCGCTTACGAAGGCTCGACCTTCAGAGCGGATCATTTTTTCCCTGACTATGGGCCACTGATTCGCTTTGTGGATTTGGCGAAAGATGTGGGACTCTATAGCACATTCCCCATGGATACATACGATCCCGACAAGACCAGAGAGATCTTTGAGTCCAAAGGCTACACGCTGAACGATAGCGGCTACTATGAAAAGGATGGTCAAGAATTGTCCATGGACATTACCACCCACGAAGCGTTTATCGAGAAGCAGCGCATTGCCCAGGTTCTAGTGGAGCAGTTTCAGCGAATCGGCATCAACGCCACCACCCGCAATGAGGCCGGCGGCACGTGGGGCGAGAATTTCGGTATGGGTACTTTCGAACAACGCATGGGTTGGCACTCTTGTGGCTCTATCACCGATCCGTGGGCATCCATGAATAATTTTAATACGAGTTGGCTTGTCCCCGTGGGCGAGCGAGCGACTCAGAATCGCTGGCGCTGGTCCGGTGACGCTGCCGATGCGTACAGTGCGATCATAGATGAGATGGCGCTCCTTCCACCCGGCGATCCCAAGATCGATGACCTGTTTCTTGAGGCCATGGAGATCTGGATGGCAGAGCTACCGATTATTCCGATCAGTCAGGCCAGGAAGATCATCCCCTTCAGCACGACCTACTGGACCAATTGGCCTTCCGCCAGCAACCCTGTTGTCCAGCCTCCTACCTGGTGGGACAGCACGCATCTAATCATCCATAACCTAAAGCCAGCGCAATAAACACCTAATGCTATGCATTTCGTTTGAGATTAGAGATTGGGAGATTCGGCTCGTGCAGTCTCTAATCTCTCAATCTCCAAGTACACAACTTATCTATGGTTCATTCCCAACGCGCGAGGACCCATCAAATTAAGGGGATTTTTACAGATGTTGTCACCAGAACAGGTTGAGTTTTAGGGGTGGTTCAAAATTAGGTTTACACTTTTGATATATAGACAAAAATCTATATGAGACCGTTTTCTCTCTGAGAACCGGCGAAATCAGAGAATATAAACGTTCTTTCTGTTTCTAAAAGTGTAAACCTATCTATCCAGCTAAAATGAACCACCCCGAGTTTTATCAAAAAAATGGCTATCTACATATCCCTCAGCTTTTTACCAGCGAGGAGACCAACGCACTTTCAGATGAGATGGATCGGCTAGTCGAGGAGTGGGCCTTAACCACTCCGGGCTGGAGCGGTCCCTGGCGGCAAGTCTATATGGATCCAGAAACTGAGAAAAACGCAAAGTTAACCGCTATGCACGATTTACACCTCTATTCGATGGTCTGGATGCGAGCAGTGACAAATCCCAAGCTGGCCCAGTCCATGAGCCAGTTGATTGGACCAGACGTTGAACTTCATCATTCCACCATGCATATCAAGCCACCTCAGAGCGGCCAGCCTTTTCCCATGCACCAAGACCATCCTTTTTACGCCCACGAAGATGAACGCTTTGTCGATGTTCTCGTCCACCTCGACGAAACGTCCCACGAAAATGGCGAAATCCGCTTCCTCGCCGGTTCGCACAAAAATGGGCCGCTCAAGCACATCACCGAAACCGAAGAGGGCCGCTGCTCCCCTCACTTGCCCACTGACCAATGGCGGCTTGAAGATACAGTACCGGTCCCAGCCAAGCGGGGCGACGTGGTCTGTTTCTGCTATCACACAATCCACGGCTCGTACATCAACCAGACCAGACAACCACGTCGGCTCGTGCGCATTGGCTATCGTAATCCGCACAACAAACAACAGTACGGGCAAAGTTTGGGTCGTCCGGGACTCATTGTCTACGGCTTTCGGGAGCGAGAAGAAGGTCAGGAACTGTTGAAAAATACCTGATTCTGAAGGCTGGCATCTGTCTGGTTGGCATGGCTCAATAAGAGTTCGTAGCGAAAGAAATATTATGGGTGGATTGACGAAAGAATATTTGATCAAGCGGATCGGGATGTTATTGTTAACGATTTGGCTGGGCACGACTCTGATCTTTGTCATTCCCCGGTTGGCACCGGGCGATCCCGTGGCGGCAATGCTCAGTCGCTTGGAGGCTTCAGCTCCTCAGGTTGACGACAGCGCGGCCATCATCGAAGCCTGGCGGGCTCGCTTTGGACTAGACGCACCCTGGCACATTCAGTATTTGCGCTACCTGCGTAACGCATTTACCTTCCAGCTGGGGTATTCCCTCTCCTACTTCCCAACCGAGGTCGAGGATATCGTCCGGCGCGGCTTGCCCTGGACATTGGGCCTGCTGAGCCTGGCTACGATCTTCGCCTTTATCTTAGGCAATGCCATTGGCGCTCTGCTGGCCTGGCGTCGGACCCCTGGTCTGGCGAGAACCTTGCTGCCGCTCTCTTTAATCTTTACCTCGATCCCTCCCTTTATGTTGGGCATTCTGCTCCTCTCTGTCTTCGCCTTTGGCCTGGAGTGGTTGCCATTTGCCGGTGGTTATGGGCGTGGCCTGGAACCAGGCGTGAATGTAGCCTTTATGCTGAGTGTTCTGAAGCATGGAACGCTCCCCGCATTGGCGATTGTGATAACGACCATGGGCTTTTGGGCTTTGGGCATGCGGGGCATGATGGTTACCACCGATGGGGAAGATTATATGGTTTTGGCCCAAGCCAAGGGATTGCGTCCCTGGCGAATTTTTTTGCTCTACGGGGTGCGCAACTCCATCCTGCCTCAGGTGACCGCTCTGGCCCTGTCTCTGGGTGCGATTGCTGGCGGGTCAGTGATTGTTGAATATATCTTTACCTATCCGGGCATGGGCTATATGCTTTACTTGGGAATTGTCAACACCGATTATACCCTGATCCAGGGAATTGTGTTTTTCCTGATTGTGGGTGTGGCCCTGGCCGTTTTAATCATCGATCTACTGTATCCCTTGATTGATCCGCGGATAACCTATCAGAGGGGCTAGCCTATGACGACAATAACTGCCGATCAAGTTGTCCCTGCCAAAAAAGTTGGCTGGCTGAACCGCTGGGACTCTCCCTGGTTAAACGGTAAATTTATCACTGGCGCTATTATTCTCTTGTTCGTGATTCTGGTGGAAGCCGCAGGACCCTCGCTTTGGGACACAAGCATGGCCACAGCTGCTTCGGCACCATTGAATATAGCACCCTTTTGGGTAACAGGTGACCTTCCGCCTGCCGTCCGGCCTCCGGATCTGGCTCATCCCTTGGGTACAGAAAGCAATGGCCGAGACATGTTGGCTTTGCTGATTGTAGCCACGGGTCGTTCTCTCCGCGTCGGCCTGATTGCAGCTGGCATCGGGATGCTCGTCGGTATTATCCTGGGTTTCACGGCCGGTTTCGTGGGTGGTTGGGTAGACAATGTGATTCGTACGATTGCCGATGCATTTATTACAATCCCTGCTTTGGCTGTACTCATCGTGATTTCGGCTTACGTTCGCCAGATTACCGTTGAAAATATGGCCTTGCTCCTGGCTCTCTTTGCCTGGCCCGGCCCTACCCGGCTGATTCGGGCCCAGGTGCTCAGTATGCGGGAGCAAAACTATGTTCAAATGGCACGTCTCTCTGGTGCTTCAATCCCTGCCATTATGTTCACTGAGATGATGCCCAACCTGCTGCCCTATCTGGCCGCGAGCTTTACCGGCAATGTCTCCGGGAACATTTTGGCCGCTACTGGCTTGGAAGCGTTGGGATTGGGACCGACTCGCGTCCCAACTCTAGGGATGACGATCTTCTATGCGATTCGAGGCGCAGCACTGATCCGGGGAATGTGGTGGTGGTGGGGTTTTCCCATTTTGATGCTGATCATCATTTTTTTAGCCCTGTTCTTGATGACGATTGGTCTCGATGAAATCGCCAACCCTCGCTTGAGAGGAATACAGGTCCAATGACAAGATGACCGAATGAAGGGATGAAGCTTCATCCGGTCATCTTGTCACACTTACCAACTTCTTGGCCAATTGACAAAAAATGGATTGGCAAGTTACTAAGAGAGTATTTTAAAAGAATGAACAAATTATCTCATCCAAGATGCTTGCAACTGGTCATAAGCACAATCGTGACGATCATGCTTGTCACCGCGTGTGGTGGTTCTGATGAGCCGACTCCCATACCAGAAGAGGCCACGAAAGAGACAACTGTTTCGAATCTAGCGGAAAAAAAAGTGGGCCAGTTTGATCTGGTTGATATCGCCGCGACGGCACCGGCAGAAGAAGAGGGGGAAAAGATCTCCATTATTTTGGCGGAGAATCCCTGGCCAGGATCGCAGGTAAATGTGGCTGTTGCCAAAATTCTGCTGGAGGAGAAAATGGACTTTCCGGTAGAAATTATCGCGATTGATGAGAATGCTCAGTGGTCAGCCTTAGCCACTGGTGATCTGCACGCCAGCCTTGAAGTGTGGCCTTCACGTCATGCCGATAATGTCGCCCAATATATTGATGATCAGCAAGTGGTAGAGAATGCCGGATTGCTTGGTCCGGCAGGTGAAGATGAACTATTCAAGGTCGTTGCTTCCAGTCTTAAGGACGATGCCCCGGAAGCATATGAGTTCTTGAAGAACTTTCATTACTCCGCAGAGGATCAAAGTGCCCTGATTGCAGCAGTCGAAGCGGACGGCAAGAGTGTCGAAGAGGCTGCTCAAGCCTGGATTGATGAGAATGAGACGATCTGGCAGGATTGGCTTCCCTAAAGCGTTGTAGACAAAACCGAATATTTGGTTAAGTATCGGGAGAAGAAACGATGGACTATCGATCCTTAGGACGGACAGGCGTACAGGTCAGTCCACTTTGTTTAGGATGTTGGAATTTCGGGGATCGTACAAGCCCGGAAGACGCCTATAAAATAATCGAGCATGCAATTGACGCGGGCATCAACTTTGTTGACACGGCAAATTCCTATCACCGGGGACGTAGCGAGGAGGTTGTTGGCGAAGCGCTCAAGTGTGTGGGCAAACGGCAACAGATTGTATTAGCGACGAAGGTGCATTTCCGGATGGAGGATGAAAACCCGAATGCATTTGGCAATAGTCGCCGTCACATCATCGAGCAGTGCGAGGCTAGCCTACAACGGCTGCAAACGGATCATCTCGATCTCTATCAAATCCATCGCCCGATGTCAACCATCCCCATTGATGAAACGCTACGTGCGTTAGATGATCTCGTTCGCTCAGGTAAGGTTCGCTATATCGGCACGACGACCTTTGCCGCGTGGCAGGTAGTTGAGTCCTTATGGATGTCCAAAGAGTTGGGCTTGAATCGCTTCATTAGCGAACAGCCGCCGTACAATATCTTAGATCGCCGTATCGAACGCGAGCTGTTGCCCATGGCGGTGACTTTTGGCTTGGCCGTGATTCCCTGGAGTCCCATCGCTGGCGGGCTTTTGACGAACAAATATAGTCGCAATGCGCCGCCGCCAGCCGATAGCCGTCTCGCAATGCCCAATCGCGCATCACGCTTGAACGAGCCAACCTTTGATGTCATCGAGGCCCTCCAGCCGCTGGCTGCTGCCAAAGGATGTACCATGTCCCAATTTGCGTTGGCCTGGTGTGGGCAACAGCCCGGCGTGACCAGCCCAATTATCGGTCCGCGTACGATGGATCACTTGATAGACAATCTGGACGCTTTGGCGATTACGATCACGGAAGAAGATCGCGCGCACGTTGACAAAATTGTTCCGCCCGGTCGAGTCATATCGCCACTCTATGAGGCGGATTTTGGGCCACACAAGTATCGCTAGAAGGCTTGAGATGTGAAAGTTATTGTATTTGAGTCAAGTTTAAAGGCTGAGGCGAAGGAAGAAGCCTCATTCCGTTATCTGGACATCCAGGCGTCGTCTGGCATAGCACTGCCGGAACTCACATTGCGCCGGTTGCTAACCGAGCAGCGCATTCACTGCATCGTGGTGGGCTTTCGTGAATGGCGCGAGATCGAGTCGAATATTGACGCCATTGAACGTGGTCCACTTCCCGCAGATCTGCAGTCCAAGATCGACGCGATTGGGATTGTACACCCCTTGTTGTACCAGGGAAGAACCACGATCTGAACTGAACAGGCGTCTTTTTTGCTAGGGTTGAATAGTGTTTTGTCAGATAAGTTATGATACAGGTT
>JAHBNG010000162.1 GCA_019217005.1 Chloroflexi bacterium TSY | reverse complement strand
CACTGGCAGACCAAAGCTGTTTTGCCAGAGCCTGCAGGTGCAGAGAGCAAAATGAGCTTGCGCGTCAGGCCAACATGAACAAGCTCCGTTAAGCGGGAGCGCGTAATAAGCTCGCGGGATTCGAAGTAGGGGATATAAAGCTTGGTGCGAAGGATGGGTCTAGCCATGGTGACCTTTTCAGCCCGTCAGGATGAACCGATGCGTGTCACTCAATTATACACCCTAGATGCAAGTAAGGCTATACTACTCGAAAAATTTTATTCATTAGAGATGATAAGGATTCAGAAGATGGGACACGGATGAACACAGATTTCACGGATTGACTCTCGGATAATCCGTGTTCATCCTGAAAATCCGTGTCCTATTTTTCAATCCCTATATTGTCTATTTGATCTACTTGCTCCTATCCAACTGAAATGAATTGAAAAGTCTGCAACCTCGTCATCCAACAACAACCCCCACTGCATCATTCCGCCTAACTGTCTCTGAATGGCATGTGGTCATTGCCAAATATTCGCTTACCGATACCGTAAATGATAGAGAAAAACGCTTTCTGAAGGCAACGAGAATTGTAGTCATCAAGGTTGGAAGCAATCTGTTCTTCATAAGCTCACTTCAGTCAATGCACTCGCTACTCGTTCCAATACTATATGAGTTGTGATAACGTCGCGCGTAGAATAAGGATGTATCCAATACAATATAAACGTACCCGTTTCGAGTAGTTAAGCGGGTTAAGTTTGTGAAAAAGTCAATGCGCTCGATCATTGCGAAACCCATTCATAAAAATTGTCCCAGGTGTTCAACGAGTCTAGCCAAAGTCGGAAAGTTGTAAAGGCGCTAGTAATGCCATGGCTTACCAGTAAAGCCAAAGCTGCCTTGGCCTGCCAGTCGTTCCCCTGTGGGTGCGTAAGCACTAGCAATCAGCACTGTGCTGTTGGCTGTGGTACGTAGGCGTATGTTGCCCAGTCCATCGACGTGGATGTAGCGGTGTATACCGTCAGATGTTATTTGCAGCACTTGTTCGTTGCCGTAAAGATAGCGCTATGTGGCCCAGTTGCTGATGATACAGAAGTTGCGGTGGCTGTAGGCGTTGGTGTAGGTGCGGGTGATGGTGTTGATAGTGCAGTGGATGACGCAGTCGGCGTTAATGATGACGTTGACGAGGAAGTTGGCGTCGGTGCCAATGCTGATGTTGGCGTTGCTGATGGCGTCAGTGTCATACTTGTCTCAAGTTCAATCGTTGGGTTGGTCAACTGGTTCAACGCGTCGTAGCGGTTGGTGGCTGCAAAGTTGGTCGAGTTTTCGGCAGTACGGTTGCCCGGTGGATCCAATGCGTAGCTGATGCTTTGGAGTTCACCGTAAATGATGTTTCTCAGGTAGCCCGTGTTGTAGCAGCCTACACCCTGGGTGACGGTAGCTGGCAAAGGACAGAATTCACCCAGAATCAAGTGGATTTAGACCTATGGGAAGGAAAGCTCCCCAACCACCCAAACTTGGAATTTTTTGTTCAAGCGGTAGATAACGGTGGCAATGTTGCTATTCACGACAATAAGGGGTTTTATTTTAGCGCGCAGAACACCGTTGCAAGTAAACAAGAACTCTATCTGCCCATCATTTTAGGCTCAGCACAAAACCGGTAACTCCGACAATATTCTTTTGCCAAGTAGAAAATGTAAATTTATTCTAAGAATCTACGAATTCTATAACGAGGAACAAATGAAACCCTTTTCCGAATCTGACAAAACGTGGCAAGGTGTTACGTCTACGTACATTAGCCCTCGCAGCACTTAATGTGTATGACCTGGACGTAAAATGGTTACGGCTGATCCCAGTCGACACGAACACAGGGGACCGCAAACATGAACTACTTGACAGAGGAGCGAGATGGGCGCATAATTTTTGGTAGACTAGAGCTCAAAAATGATCATCTGGGGTGAGGGTTTGGAAATCGGGTGATATGTTTGTTCAAGTGCCGTTTGACAAGACATGGCGGGATGGTTCATACCAACTATTGAATTAGGTTGACACTTTGCCACGGGGAGGAAGCGTTCTCTCTTACACGCAGTAGACATAATCCTGCATTTCTCAGTCAAAACAGACTCGAGCGTGCCAAATGGTCCGAGATTCTCTACTGCGTCTTTTTTCGCCATTTGAACGCTCTACCTCTGAGAAATCCTACTGCGTGTAATCTCTAACGCCGATCCCGTTGTGCTACGCACCGTAACCGAGCTGCATTAGAGAATGCTCACTCCGCGTTGCGGTCTACTGAGAATCGTTTGTCGCAACCGAAAATCATCGAAAGTGTCATTCTGAGCCAGAGTTGACGAATCAAGTTTGTGATGCACAGACGGATGGTGTGACCATACTGTTCCATAGACTAAAGCGAAGAATCCCACCTTCCAAGCAGCACCTCGAGCTTAGGCGACTCAGTAGGGGAAGCCGAGTGCAGTCGTCTTGGAACGTGGGATTCTTCGCCTTCCTCGACACCCCATGGTCGGTTTGTGTCAATTTCCGCATCGAAGCAATTCTTCCCTTTGCTACGGCTCAGAATGACACACTTGACGCAGACCCTGCCTTGACAACTCGCCCCTAAAGTGCAATGTGCTCTGAACCAGTAATCGATTGAGGATTATCCGCCTATATCCTCAATCTGAATCTTATACTCTTTCTCCAACTCTTTAAGCACTTTCGCCACTTGCTCCTCAATCTGGACATCATACTTAAGCATAAGCTCTTTGGTATTCCTTTCAGTCACGCAACCTGCACTGGTGAGTGCAACGTTAAACGCATCAAGCGTCTTGCCATCAGGGAAAAAGAGCGTCACCTGAGTCTGACGCTTGAGCGCAACAGATTGTTTCTTCTTGGGCTTGGCGGCTGGCTTATGCTTTTGACGAAAGATGGTTCTCGCTCCCTTGGGAATAGAGCGCAGTCGGGCATCGAGATGACGCACGGAAAGAGGGACCAATTCGGCTTCTTCCAGCGCCGTAAAGAGTTTGGCGGGCGAATGGACAATGCGCAGATTGCCATCGATCTCTTCTGCTGTGAAAGGGACCGCGGCGGGGAGACGCTTATTGCCCTCCAGCAATCCATACCCATCATAGAGAACGAATTTGTCTGAATGTCCAGCCCATTCTTCCAGATCGACTTGCACATTACGCGGCAGCTCTCGCTGGCTGAGATCGGTTAAAAACTGTACCGCATCGAGGTTGTCATCTTCGGCCAAGTGAGCGGCAACTTTCTTTCTCTGCAGCCGCATGATGGTGATTGTGTCCTCTGAAACTAGTTCTGCCAATGACGACAACTGATTGAGCAATCCGGCTGGATAGAGATCGGACTCCACGTAGATTTCGAAATTTGGCTGAACGGTGATCTGCGGTTCGGCGATCTGCTCATTCATCAGACGCAAGAAGCGTTCGTTGATACGAAATGCTTTGAGGTGACCAATTTCTGGATAGAGTCCCTCGTATGGTTTTGCGCTGTAGGCAACGCTCACATAGCCCATGGTGAGGGGAACACCCTCGAGAAAGCGTTCGACGTAGCGACCCTCAACCCGCTCAAATGCATCGGGCGCATCATCTGCAATTTCATCGGTGCCCCGCCACACATTGGGGCCTTCTTTGAAGTTGCCGTAACGGCTGGTGATGGGGTGACGGCCTTTTGGTGCAACTGGCTTCTTGGGGATCAAGAAGTAGGAGTGTTCTTTTTTGAGGTAGGCAATCAAGGATTCGACGCTATACCAGACGTTTGGGTCGCACTGTGCCAATAGCTCAATCAGAAACTGTCTGGATTTGCTAAAGTCCAGGGTCGGGAAAACGCCGGTTGCGATCCCCCATTGTGAAAAGCTGTTGAGCCGGCTAAACGGGCTGTTCCAGATCCGAAAAAACTCGTTTTGCTGATAAGTTGCTCCACCCGATATGGCGGTAAAGAGGCGCTTTTCTTGCCGCTGTAAAGAACTCTTGAGGAAACCGCCATACTCCTCCGCGTTGAATTCAATATAGTTATCGGGATAGGATGGTTCAGCGCTTGAATAGCCTGCGTAGATGCCCTCTCTGTCATACTGAATAAAGTTCATCTTGTAGGCAACGTCATCTACAAAATCGAGCCAGGCGGAATAACCATCCTGGTCAATATCGTCGGCTGCATCTGGATCGGAGAGCAGTTTGGCCGCTCGTTTGGCCTCTGCCTTGGGCCATTGATTGGTACGTGTCGCCCGCTTGATGGTGCGATTTTGGATGTAAGCAATCAAAGCGTGCAGATCGCGGCGTAAGTCAAACGGGGCCTCGTAGACTTCAAGCTGGGTAACATCGATCGGGGTAAGTGTTGGTTTTGCCATGTTTATCCTTCCGCTTTGCGGGTCTTGACCACATAGCCCGTCTTTGTGACGACTCTTTCGATTTGGGGCAGCAACTCTTTGGCAAAGGCGATAAAGTCATTGGGCAAAATCTGAACATCGTTGGACTCTTTGAAGGCTCGCTCGATGGCGACTTTTAGCCCTACGTCGTTGATCTTTGCCAACAGTAGGTTTTCGTGAATGACCTGTTTGCCCCAGCGTTTCCGCACGGTCTCAAAGGTTGCTGCATAGGCTGATGAATTGACCTGCAGCCACTGAAAGAGAGGAAGATCCTGAACAACATCCAGGCTATTGCCGATCTTGATCAAATCCGGCCTTGCAAGTAATTTTTCGCCTTCAATCGATAGTTTCGAGATGAAGGAAATTTGTTCCAAGGCATGATATGGAACCAAGTTTAGATCGACAACCAGATGATCGTCATCCTTTTGGCTGATCGGATTGAGATACTCATCTGGATTTTCTATGGATTTTCTGAGATTCGCAATGAGTTCTTTCCCGTTATGCTGTGCGAGATCCATCTGCGATGATCCGGGATGTAGCCGATACAGAATTGGTGAATTTGGCAGCTGCGGGTCTTGATAGCGTTCCAACAATCCCCATTCCCAGCCCAGATGACAGATGTCTGACGCATCGGGATAAGGTTCTTTGCAGAAAGTTTCCAATACAGGTGTCAGCGATGTTGGTGGAATCCAAGTGTCAGACTTAAACCGAGAGAGTGCATATCTCGTTGCCTCATCGGGTTCCAAATAGTGTGGGCTTTCGGGCTGTCGTCTATAAAAACGGGACTCTGCTTCTTGTTCCGCTCTTGGCGCACGGGCAATTGCGGCGGACCAACAGGTCAATTGCCACTCGCGTAAAGATTCCGCTCGGAAACGACGGTCACCCATGAAGAGTGCCCCATTCTTCAATGCCAAGGTATATTTTTTCTGCACATCTCTGTGTAGAAACTTAAGGGCTTTGGGCATCGTTCTCTGGGCGATTGATGTGTCAGGTCGAGTTAAGTTTGTCACAAGCTGCCGGACAATCTGATGATTCACCTCACCCGCAACATCCAATCTCTCTGTGTGTTCGATGAGCGGCGGCAGGAATGGCACAAACTCAACTGGAAAGCGAAAACGCCAACGCTCCATCTTGGAGTCGGCGTTTCGTGCTTTGGGATCTTCGGTCATCAGTAGGAGTCCTTTGCGCACCAATTGCGTTCGTACCTGTTTCAGCACATCTTGATAACGCTGCGTGAAAGTACGATACCAGCGGTTCTTGTTGGAACTGCCATAGAGACGCTCAAAGAAGCTGATATCCACTGCATCATCGACATAGCTGAGCAAATGCAACGAGACGACCTCTTTCTGCTCCAGTTGCGCCACTGCATCCGCAACACCCACTTCAGACAAAAATTGATGTTCAAGTCGTTCACGAGAGATTGCTTGTGTACCAGCCAACCCCCGCGCCTTTCCAATTGCCTTCAGGTCGGCACTGGTTAAAGTCTCATGGCTCATTTTCGCCAACATGTGTGCTGCATCCAAGAATGATTCTCCTTATAGAGACGCCACGTAGAGCGCGTTTTAAAAGTGTCACATCGTCATGTTTCGATTATAATATCGCTTTCTGATTTGAGCAATAGATTATCCACCATCCAGCGTATATAGAAGGGACAGAAACGATGGTACCACAAGAATATTTACTCACCGATGAACAGATGCAGCGTTTCATTGCGCATGGCTATCTCATCCTCAAAGCCGATTTCCCCGACTATTTTCACGAGACATTACGGACTCAGATCGAGACCATAGTTGACAAAGAGGGCAACCCAGGCAACAATATCTTGCCCCGCGTTCCTGAAGTGCGCACCGTCTTTGAACACCCGACGATCCGTGGCGCGCTAACGAGCGTCCTCGGCCCCAATTACATCATGCATCCCCATCGTCACTGTCACTTTAGTCGTCCAGGGCGCACCACGCAACAGTGGCACAAAGACTCCTATTGGGGATTCCAAAAAGTGCGCAATCACCACAACTGGTGGGCCATGATCTTCTATTATCCCCAGAACACGGTTGAGGAGATGGGCCCTTCTGCCATTTTGCCTGGAACCCAATACTATGCCAAACGAGTCCAGACAATGGAAGAGGAGCTCCATTTGACCGGCACTGCAGGCACCTTTGCCCTGATTCACTATGATCTCTGGCACAAGGGAACAGAGAATGTCTCCGACCGCAACCGCTCGATGATGAAATTCCAATTTGTGCGGCTGGATGCTCCGTCTACTCCAACTTGGAATCACCAAGAGTCAACGTGGCGGCCACTCAACGGCAGCGCACCGCCCACCACGCAGGAGACCCTTTGGCAGCATCAGTGGAAATGGCATTTGGGAGAGAATGGTGAGGCATCAGGCAGCGGGCACGGGGCTCGCAGCAGCATCTCTCATGGAAATATCTCAGATTTGGTCCAAGCACTACAGAGCGACCAGATAGCCGAACGTCTGGCTGCGGTTGACGCACTTGGGCAAGCGGGAGAAGCCGCGGGAGAGGCCATCCCGATGCTGATCGACGCGTTGCGAGATCGGGCAGAACCCGTGGCCGTGGCGGCTTCCTACGCGCTCGCCGCGATGGGTGATGCAGCCCTGCCATCTCTGCTCAATACGCTCAAAACCACCAACAAGTCGGCGACGCGTAACGCGGGGTATGCGCTCAGTGCGATGGGTGCGTCTACAGTTCCAGGCTTGATTGATGCACTTTCCGTAGAGAATGATTTAACAAAAGGGTATGCCGCATTTGCACTGGGCGAAGCTGGCTCGGCGGCGCTAGAAGCCGTGCCAACGCTGGCCCAAGTCGCGCCGAGCCAGTCCGATTGGGTGCGGCGCCATGTGGTAGAGGCATTGGGGACAATTGGAGGCGAATCAGGACAGGCCGTCGCAACGCTGGCGAGCGCTCTTCAGGACCCAGACGATCAGGTTCGCTTCACTGCTGGTCTCTCGTTAACACGTCTAGGGGAACAGGCAGAAACAGCAGTTCCGGCCTTGAAACAAGCTTTGGATGATGAGAATCGGTACGTCCGTGCCAATGCAGTTGATGCACTCCGCCAAATCGGCACCAAAGGGGCCACCAACGTCTTGCTCGATTACTTAATGGCGAGTCGCTGGTGTTCGACCACTACGCCGGAGAATCTATTTTAAGAACCGCCCAGATATCTCTTGGTAACTGATCAACCAATTTCTTACATATCGAGCAAGAAGTCGCTGAACGTGACAGGATGAATGAGATGAACAACCATTCATCCTGTCATCTCATTCATCTTAATCATCTTGTCCTTTTGGTTCTGACTTGTAAGCGAAGCGGCCTTGTCCAGGTTAGGAGAATTCTAAACATGTTGTTTCAGATCGCGCGTTCCCCCCTTTTTGTTCTTATCCCTCTATTGATTTCTTCGATTTGGTTGTTAGTCATTCCAGAACAGACCAATGCGCAAAATCCTCCCACCGAAGTGAGTGGTACGATCACACAAAATAGTACGTGGAGAAAAGCCAATAGCCCCTATCATATCACGGGCCATATAACCATCGCGGAGGATGTGGTGCTGACCGTTGAAGCTGGCACGGTCGTCAAGTCTGCTGGAAATGGACTGGTTGTCAATGGACGAGGACAATTGGTCGCTCTGGGCACACAATCAGAGCCAATCATCTTTACCAGCATCCGAGATGATGAATATGGAGGTGACAGCAACGGTGATGGGGCAGCCTCGGCACCGACTCCCGGTAGCTGGGCCGGTCTCGTTGGCAGCGTTGGCGGAAGTCTACCCAATCGGTTATCCACGCTTCAGTTTGAGCATGTCATCATCCGGTATGCCGGTGTTGGCATCACCGCTGCTGGCAACTTGACGCTTACGAATAGCACGGTTGAATCGAGTTCCTCCCAGGGTGTCAATATCGATCCAGCGGTAGGCGAACTGCCAACGATTCGCATCACAAACTCAACCATTCGCAAAAATGGACACTATGCTCTCCGCCTGCTCAACATTCCAGACAATGAAGCCGATGTCTTGATTGATGGCAACACCATCAACACAGATTCAGGGAATAGCGTCTATATTGGAAATTCAGTCGGCCCCGTTGTTTTGTCAAACAACGATATCAGCAAAAATGGGACCATGACCGGCGTCGGTGTTTATCTTGTCGACGTAACACCACAACTGACGAGTAATACGATCAGTGGTTTCCAAGCAGCCGTCGGTCTAGCTGGCGGCTATCCTGCCAAGGTGCCAACCTACAGTGGCAACACCTTTAGCGGCAACGCCGTCAGCGGGATTGTAGTCGGGGGAAGGCTGACCGGGGGAACATGGATCGAAGCAGGCGGATACCCCCACTTTCTGTCAAGCTTTGCGAGTACAATCACGGTAGAAGAAGGGGCCACCCTCACTATCCCTGCCGGGACCATCATCAAATCCTTGGCCCCCTCGATCAGTTTCAATGCCAGATCACGCTTGGTGGCAATTGGGACGGAGTCGAATCCTATTATCTTCACCAGCGTACTAGATGACGAATATGGGGGAGATAGCAATGGCGATGGGACGGCTACGGCACCAGCACCAGGCAATTGGGGTGGCATTTTCGGCTCCGGAACTGGGATTGGATCGGTTAATTCGTCGACACTCCAGTTTGAGCATGTTATTGTACGCTATGCCCACACAGGCATCTCAGCCAGCGGCAATTTAACGTTGACCAACAGCACGATCGAGTCAAACTCGGCCTATGGAGTCTATGTTGAACCAGCTTCTGGCGAATCCCCGACCACCCACATCACCAATTCTATGCTTCGCAAAAACAACGGCTATGCCCTCTACTTAGATGCAATTCCTGATGACGGGAATGGCGCACTGATTGACGGAAGTATCATCTCTACCGACTCGGGAAACAGCGTTTATGTGAGGGATGTCAGCAGCAACGTACGACTGTCCAACAACAATATTACAAAAACTGGACCCATGACCAATGCCGGTATTTGGCTGCTGGATGCCACCCCCCAACTGAGTGGAAACACAATCAGTGGTTTCCAAACGGCCGTGGCTATCGCCAAAGGCTACCCAACCAAAGTGCCGACTTATAACGGCAACACCTTCAGCGGCAACGCCTTCAGTGGTGTTGCGGTTGGAGGTATCCTAACGGGAGGAACTTGGATAGAAGCGGGTGGCTATCCTCACTTTTTTTCAAACCTTCTCAATGTACCGACCCTAGAAGAGGGCGCCACGCTGGTGATACCACCGGGAACCGTCATCAAGTCCAATATCTCCGGCCTAACCATTGGCGCCAGGGCTCGCTTGGTGGCTGTGGGAAGCGAATCAGAACCGATCATCTTCACAAGTATGAAGGACGATGAACATGGTGGTGACAGCAACGGAGACGGCCCTGCTTCGGCACCAGCATTGGGGGATTGGAATGGGATCTTTGGCGCGGCCAGCGGCACTGGTGCCGTCAATGCATCAACGCTTCAGCTTGAGCATGTTATCATGCGCTATGCCCATACAGGCATTTCCACCAGCGGCAACCTCTCTTTCACCCACAGCACGATTGAATCCAACTTTTCGAACGGTCTTTATCTAAACCCCGCAGCGAATGAGTCGACCACAGCCAGCATCATCAATTCGAACATTCGCAACAACAATGGACATGCCATTTATATTGAGAGCATACCCGAGGGCAGTCGTGCACTTATCGATGGCAACGTCATCGCAACAGAGTTGAACAATGGCATTTACATGGCCGATGCGAACAATAATGTGATTGTGTCGAACAATGAGATCACCAAAACCGGCAATCAAGATAGGGTTGGTATCCGCCTGGAGAATGCAACACCGCAACTGACTCAGAACACGATTCGTGGATTCCACGCTCCCGTGGCCATCACCCGCGGCTATCCAGCCAATGTGCCAACGTACAGCGGCAACATCTTTCGGGGCAATGTCCTCAATGGTATTTTGGTCGCTGGCACGCTAACGAATGGAACCTGGACGGAAGCTGGTGGGCATCTCCATTTTCTATCCAATATTTTCAGCACAGTGACCGTCGAAGATGGGGCGACTCTCACCATCCCTGCTGGGACCGTGATCAAATCCATGGGTGCGACTCTTAGTTTTGGGGCGAGAGCGGATTTAATCGCGGTTGGCACAAAAGAAGAACCGATAGTCTTTACGAGCGCGCTGGATGATGAACATGGCGGCGACAGCAATGAAGATGGTTCCGCATCGGCACCAGCAGCAGGGGATTGGGGCGGACTAATCGGCAGCGCAACGGGCACTGGATCCATCAACGCATCCACGCTTCAGCTTGTGCACGCCATTGTGCGCTATGCGAGGACAGCCATCTCGGCGAGCGGCAATCTGACCCTCACCGACAGCACGGTGGGATCGAACTCATTTTACGGTATCTATTTGACTCCCGTTGCCAACGAAACCACAGGAGTCCGTATCCAAAACTCCATCATCGTGAGCAACTCAACGGGCATCTGGATCGATCAGCTTCCAGATCGGTTCGAACTCGCCAATAACGCCATTTATGGAAATACCAACCAGGGCTTAAATTATACCGACAGCACGGGCGAACAGCTTGACGCAACAACCAATTGGTGGGGCAATGCAACGGGTCCATTGGACAAAGAGGGCAACCCAACCGGCACAGGCAATGCCGTTAACGGGGACGTGGACTATACCTCTTGGTTGATGCAAGCCCCAGACTTCATTCCTGGGCCTCCGCCCCCAACTCCGCCACCGATCGAACGACCGCCTAGTTCGCTGGCAACGGCAGATGCTTATGAGGACAACGATATCTGCGACCGGGCGAGTGGTATCAAAACGGATGGGACGACGCAGGAACACAATTTCCACACACAGGGGGATACGGATTGGTTGCGCTTTGATGCCGAAGCAGGTCAGCAATATCGTATTGAGGTACAGACGCGAGCCAACTCAGTGGCCGACGTGATCCTGGAAGTCTACGCCGAATGTGATGGCAGCCTAGAGAAAAAGTTTGAAGAAACCTTTACGCCCGGTGTGCGGCTGGATATGGAAGCCATCCAGAATGGTCCGCTTTATTTAAAAATTGCCAACTTTGATCCCGATATCTTTGGCGACGAGGCAGTCTACGCTGCGTCGGTGCGACAGCTCAAAACAGTGCAAGGGGCTGTGATTCTGATGGAGGGGCGACTTCGTACATCGGACCGTCTCCAACCCAATATCTACAATGTGGTGCAACGCTTTTATCAACTCTTCAAGGAGAGCGGGTATAGCGATGACGATATCTACTACATGGGACACAACGAGACGCTGCCTGGATATGACAAAGTCGCTTCCACTGGCAATCTGCAAGATGCGATTACAAATTGGGCCGTGGAACGTGTTGGAGCCAACGCGCCATTGACAATCTATCTGATGGATCACGGTGGCATCGACAATTTATATATAGACGAACCTGCCGGTGAACGGCTCAATCCAGACGATTTTGACCGCTGGTTGAGCGAACTGCAAGAAAAGCAGCCTGATGTGAAGATCAACGTAATCATCGAAGCATGTAATTCGGGCAGTTTTATCGAGGGAAACCAAAGCATTAGCGACGAGGGACGCCTGATCATCACCTCCACCAATACCCAGAATGTTGCCTATGCATCCACCAAAGGGGCCCACTTCTCTGATCGCTTTTTGATCTCCCTGCGTGAGGGATATGGACTTTCGAACAGCTTCTGGGATGCCCAATATTCGGTCAATCGCCTCTACTCAATACAGGTACCTTGGATCGACGCCAATGGCAACGGCATTCCCAATGAACCAGCAGACGGCGCCAAAGCCACAAACGAACACGATCCCGGCACCAGCAACCTCCCCGCCGATACATGGGCACCCTACATTGTGCAAGCCGAAGGACCGGTCCAGATTATTGACGGAGTCGGCACCGTGCGAGCTGAGGTACGTGACAACAAAGAAGTAAAACGGGTTTGGGCCACCATTTACGCCCCCTCTCACGAATCACCAGAGAGCGCCGAGGAGCTTGTGCCAGAAGATGTTCCGATAGCAGAATTTCAGCTACTTGGCAACGATATCTACAGCGCAACATATGAACAGTTTGTCGAAAATGGCACCTATCGGATTGCCCTCTTTGCCGAAGATGATGATGGACTCAAATCGCGGCTCATGGTATTGGAGGTGGAGACCGGTACGCAGTTCTATTTGCCGATGATTGTGCGGTAGTATGTCCCAAAACCTGCCCATTTTATGGAACGTTCAAATACGTTCGGCTATCTCTTCTTCTGATATCCAGAATTAAAATCTTACCGTTATTTGGTGTGAGGATGATACGCCAACCATTTAACCTGATCTTCCATCTAGTATCCAATTCACGTTCTAGGCGTTCAGCATAATCGGGGATGCCTTCTGAACGCATCGCCTTAATTTCGGCTATGATATCCCGCTTGAGTGTATCACCTAGTTTGGCGAAACTTCGCTTTGCGCGAGCCGACAATTCTACATCATGAGGCACCGATCATGCTCTCCAATTCTACAATATCAACAGGTTCTGGCACATCTTCACCCCTCGCAATGGCCAACTCAACCTTAAGTGCGTCAATCAGATCGTCTTTATCCTCAAGCTGTTTGAGGAGGTGATCAAACAAACGATTCGAGAGCATAACCGCCGAAACAGTTCCCCTTTGAGCAAGGTAAAGTGGACCTTTAGAAAGTCGCGCCATAACTGACGCCTGATGTTTCCTAAAGTCTGATACGGGTACAACCTGATCTGTCGCTATCATATAAATATCCTTTCTCTTGTAGACACATCAGAGTTGTTCCCAAATAACGATGTGAACATTGATGACCGCATTCCGGGAATGCTCTGCCTACTTATTTCGGAATAACTCTGTCATTTAAACTTCAGACAATGTCCCTCAACAAAAACTGTCCTATTGTCCGAATTTTAAATGGCATCAGTAGATCCAAAATGTGGCTTATATCCGCGGAGAGAACGCCTCCTCCACGAAAAATTGGATCTACTGGGCATCTCTGTTAGTAGCAGTTAAGCGTACTATCTATGGGCACTTTACCCTAGATTGTACAATCCGTCAACACTTAAAGCCATTCCAATCAAATAAGTACTCAGCGAGAGAAATAGAATCTTGCAGCACAACAATATTTAGGAGCGTGTCCCAAAGTGTGTAAATGGCGACTACTCAGTCAGAGAAATGACTTTACACACTTTGTGGTACACACTCCAATATTGTGGACTGGTATACTGAGCTCTGTATGAAAACATGATTTTGCTTTATCTGGCAGAACTGTACGAAAAACCATATTTTCATCACAATCGCAGCATAATTATCCCTTGATGCCAGTCAGGGTAATCCCCTGAATAAAGGTGCGCTGGGTGAGAAAAAAGAGAATGACGACGGGCAACATCATCACTGTACTGGCGGCCATCAATCCGCCAAACTCAGCATTGTATTCACCCCGAAAGAGGGCTAGTCCCAATGACACTGTATATTTGTCTTTGTCACTTAGGTAGATGAGCGGTCCGAGGTAGTCGCCCCAGGCCGCCATGAATTGAAAAAGGCCCACGGTCGCCAGGGCGGGCTTGGTCAGCGGCAGAATAATGCGCCAGAAGATGACGAGTTCATTGGCCCCATCGACTTTGGCCGCTTCTGACAGCTCCAAAGGAATCGTCATAAAAAACTGGCGTAGTAGGAAGATGAAAAAGGCATTGCCAAAAAAGGAAGGGACAATGAGCGGCAAATAGCTATCGAACCAACCCATGTTGCGGAACAGAACAAACAGCGGGATCATTGTTACTTGGAACGGGATCATCATGGTGCCCAGGATGATGACAAAAAGCGGGATGCGCAGCGGCCAACGTATGCGCGCCAGACCATATGCGATCCATGCGCTCGAAAGCACTGTGCCAATGATTGTGACCAAACAGATAAAGAGGGTATTGACAATGTAGCGTGGAAAGGGCACAAACTGAAGCCCCATAATGTAATGTTCAAAGGTTATTGGATCGGGTATCCAGACAATTGGGAAAGCGACCAACTGTTCATCCACCTTTAATGAACTGGTTACCAACCAAAAAAATGGAATAGAAAAGAGTAAGCTAAGCGAGATGAGGGCTCCATGAGCCGTCATCCTCTGCACACTCCCACTCAATAGTCCTTGCGTGGCTCTTGCTACCATCTCCCCCTGACTACCAGGGATGCGCACTGTTTCACTGTTCATGTGCCTTTATGCTCCCCCATAGTAGACGCGTCCCGCCAAATTGCGGAAGACCAGAGTGGTACAGAGCACCACAATTACTAAAAGGATCCAGGCCATGGCGCTGGCATAGCCCATTTTGAAAAACTGAAAAGCATTTTGATAGAGATAGAGGGCATAGACAAGCGTTGAGCGTGCGGGACCACCAGCACCGTTGGTGAGCACGTGGACCTGCGTGAAGTATTGAAACCCACCGATGAGGCCAGTAACCAGGGCGAAAAATAGATGGGGGCTGATAAAGGGAACCGTCACCTGCCGAAAGCGGGGCCACCAGGTTGCGCCATCGACACGAGCTGCATCATAGAGTTCCTGGGGCACATCCTGCAGACCGGCCAGCAGAATGATCATGAGACCCCCCACACCCCAAGTGCTCATAACAATCAGGGCAGGCTTGGACCATTCCGGGCTGGCTAGCCACCCTGGACCGGCGATACCAATGAGACGCAGCAGATTGTTCAGGACACCATACTGCGGATTAAAGACATAAGCCCACACGACAGCCGAAGCCACGGCCGGCACAATGCTGGGTAAATAGAAGACTGTCCGATAGATGGACATGCCCCGCACATTGATATTGAGCAACAACGCCAGACCCAGAGCGACAACAATGCCCAACGGCACGGAAAAGATCACAAAATAGGCCGTATTGTAGAGAGAAACCCAAAAGTTCTGATCGTTCCAGAGCGACTGATAATTGACCAGACCAATCCATTTTCCGCTGCCTAAAATTGAATAAGACGTAAAGCTATAGTACAGCGACATGACAATCGGGTAAACCATAAACCAAGCCAACCCAACAATCGCTGGAAAGGTAAACAGGAGTCCCCACAAGAAGTTATGAACCGACTGGCGTCTCCAACGTCGCCGATGCCTCGGATTCGTGGTCAACGTACCTATCCTCCTTTACCTGAAAGGATGACAAGATGACAGGATGATCAGGTTTTTCGCTTCATCTGGGTATATACCACAAAGTGTATAAATGGAGTAGACTCTCTGATTAAGCGGTCTCCATTTACACACTTTGGGACACACTGTCCTTCATCTTGTCATCTCTTCATCTTGTCATCTTGTCACAAACCTACCCCTGCTGATCAATAAACCGCTGCCACTCGTCCATGGTGCGCTGTTTAGCTTCCTGCATGGCTTCCAACGGCGTCATGCGCTCGAACATGGCCTCGGACGTCATTTCCTCAAGTTGGGCTTGATAGAATGCACCCACAGGAATCGGATCCTTGGCGTGCTTTGCTGTCTCCAGGACGTTGTAATATGCTACATTTTCTGGATCGTTCTTGATTTCCTCGTAGATGGGCGCATTCTTCCAACCCGGTGGGAAACCAAGGGTTCTCCATTCGGTTTCAGTTCCTTCGGGCGTGGCGGAGATCCAATCGATGAAGTCCCAAGCCGCACCGGGGTTTTCGGCACCGGTCGGAATAAAGAGTCGCCAGCCAGAGATCCAAGCTCCCGTTCCTGGATCCGTCTCTGGAGCCTGATAGGGTAGCAGCCCCTGACCAATCTCCAGATCTGGATTGTAGCGTTTTACATCGCGGAAATTGACTGATACCATTGGAGCCATCCCGATGTTGCCAGCGCCAAATGGATGTACTTGTAGGCCGGGTGGGGTCACGGCAACTTGGTCAGGCCCGCCTAGGTCCTTGGCATAATTGACCATCCACTCCAATGCGGCCACAACCGGTTCATCGTCTGGCGTCACCTCTTGATTTGCCTCGTCGTAGAACGAACCACCAAAGGCCCAGCCCCATGTGTAAATCGAGTTGCCAAATCCATAGGTTTGCCAGGGGGTCATACCGATGCGGGTTACCATACCATCTTCGATCTGATTGATGGCCTGGGAGAATTCGTTGACATCATCAATTGTGACGGGACCGGTTTCTGGATCGAGACCCGCGTCCTCAAAAAGACCCTTATTCCAGAACAAGGGAAAGTTGGGGTCCACATCAAAGGGCATTTGCCAGACCTTGCCTTTGTAATTCATCAGATACCAGGCAGCATCCCAGAAATCATCGCCACTGTGACCAGCGCTTTCAAAGTAGGGCGTCAGGTCGGACATCACGCCTAACTCAGCCCATTGAGCCGTGCTGAAGTCCACGATCATGGCCATATCCGGCGGCACGCCTCCCGCGACGGCTGTGAGCAGCTTTGGATTATCGCCGTGTCCAGGTGCAAAGGTTACGGTAATGCCAACATCGGCGTGGGATTCCTCGTAGACCTCAACAGCGTTGATCCATTCGTTGAAGAGCAGCCCACCCCACACTGAGAACAGCTCTAAGTTGATCTCCCGGTCTTCTGCAACGCGTCCAGGCGTCGGTGTCGGTGCCGCTTCGTCTGACTGCGATTCTGATGCACCTGTTCCTGGTGCCGCTGGTGCAGCACAGGCTGCCAGCGCCACAAGACTTGCTGCACTGCCAGCCCACTTGAGAAACTGCCGTCGAGTTGTACTGCGTGTCCAATCGTTCATTTCATTCTCCTTGGTGTATAGAGCAATGTCATAGATGAGAATTTGTATCAACCAGGATTCATGCTGTTTTTGACCTCTTCCTGTTAGGTAATATAGGAAAGGGAGATAAAATAAGGGAAGGCAAAAGCAAGGAAAGCCGAAACTTATTGGACTCTCGACCTGGCAAAAAGGACCAACCTCTTCGAGCGGTGCGACCGCCCTTCCCGGACAGTCCGCCAGGTCGACGCCGTGCAACGTCGAAAGCGTGCAGCACCTCGAGTGCCATAACAGGAAAACGGAAAACAGCGTCCAAAGTTGAGGAGCTCAGGCGATACGGGAGAGGAGGTCCAAGATGAAAGTGAAAATGGGAATCGACTGGAGTGAAAAGAAACATGATGTGATGATGTTGGATGAGACAGGACGAGCGCTGGGCTATGCGCAGATAGAGCATAGCCAGAAGGGATTTCGCCAAATTGAAGAAATGAGAAAGAAGACAGGAGCGAGCCATGATGAAGTGACAGTGGGACTGGAAACAGCGCATAATTTGCTGATTGATTATCTCTGGTCGAGCGGGTACAAGAATGTCTATGTGGTGCCGCCGAATGTGGTGAACAAGAGTCGGGAGCGCTATAGTCAAAGTGGTGCGCATAATGATAAGAGTGATGCCTATGTGATAGCAGATTTGTTGCGGACCGATGTCCATCGATTTTATCCTTGGTCACCTGGCAGTGAATTACTCCAGCAGATGCGAGTGGTCAGCAGTGCCACACAATACTGGACCAAAGAGACTGTGGCCTTATCCAACCGTCTGCGCGCTTGCCTGTTGCGTTACCATCCGGCGCTGCTTGAGGTCTTCAGCAACTGGCCTTCTCGGATTGCCTGCCACCTGGTTCTGACCTATCCAACGCCAGAGCATGTGCGCAACTCCACCTATGAAGGCTTCCAAGAGTTTCTCAAGCAGCACCGACATACGCAACCCCGTAAATGGGTCACTTGTTATGATAAGTTAACCGCCACTTATCCCACATCAGCTCCTGCATTTGTGCCAGCGTATCAACGAGAAGCTCTTCAGCTGGCTGAATGTCTTTTGTTTGCACTGCGCTATGAACAAGAGACCCTTGACCAGTTACAGCCACTTTTTCTGCAACATCCGGATCAGCATATCTTTGCTTCTTTACCTGGTGCTGGCCAGCTTTTGCTCCCAGTCTTCTGGTCAAGTTTGGCGAAGACAGGAAACGCTTTCCCTCTCCCATGAGCCTTCAGTCTCTGGCGGGAACCTGTCCTGTCACCAAACAAAGTGGCAAAGTCAGAACCGTTCATTTCCGCAGAGCTTGCGATCACGACTTTCGTTATTTTACTCAGCAATTTGCTCGCTGCTCCCGCAAAGAGTCTTCTTGGGCCGCTGCTTTTTACACCGCCGCTCGCCAACGCGGTCTCAAAAAGAGTCATGCTGATCGCACTCTCGCTAATCGCTGGATTTGCATCATTTGGAAATTGTGGCAAGACAAGAAACCTTATGATGAATCTTTCCATTTGCAGCAACGAGCCCATCGTCGCCAACCTATCGCTTAATTGCTTCTAATTTTTGGGGTGGTTCAGAATTAGGTTTACACTTTTGATACATAGATAAAAATCTATATTGAGGTCATTTTCTGCCTGAGCATGGCTCAAAGTAGAAAATATAAACATCTTTTCTCTTTGCAAAAATGTAAACCTAATTGTCCGCCTAAAATGAACCACCCCTAATTTTTTACTATGTATCGCCTTTGGGTTCCTTGCCTTTGTCCTCATCTATATGTTGACATAACACGCTGCTGGTTCTCTCTATCAGTTCTTCTTCAACGCGCCCTTTTGGAACTGCCATTACATACAAAGCGTGTCCGGGAAGTTACGCCCCCTCTATTCCGGAAGAACTAAATTTATTTTGGTTATGAGCTAATGCGATATATAGCCTTTCAGAAAAAGATTTTCCTGTCGTCGATGGCATTTCAGCCAGTCAGCTACTCAGTTCTCTAGCTGACTGGCTGAAATGCTGACAAGCTACTGTTTCGCGTGGAAAAACATTATCTGAACATCTATATAAACGAGTGCAGTATAATTGCAAACGAAACAACGATACATCAATTGTCATGATGCGAGGCAATAGGTAAAGAGTGGTTCCGTCGTCCCAATGACCTGTCGTGCCTTTTCGTGAACGGTTGATTGCTCAATCAACCAACGTTCTTCCTCACCATCAACGAATACTGTGAAATCGAGCTGACCAGTTTCCATCAGATCGCTACTCCGCCAATCAACCTGGATTGTGGGTGGCGATTGCTTTACGACATGAAACAGTGAAACGAACGCGGTTCTTTGGGCAACTCGGCTGCTCACGACCAGGAAATGCCGATCGCTTGGGGGATTGCCTGGCACCCCGCCGATTGTGATTCGAGTTTGGGGTACACCTGCCATGCACAACTGTAGCCTGCCCCTTTCTGTCTGCCAGAACATCCCCACATCTTCACTCATAGATATCTCTCTGGATTCGGAAATATGTTCGTAACCGTCTCCGCGTTCACCCGATGCCAATGAAACCGACTTCAACCCAACCACGCCGGGCACTCCGCTATCTTCAACAACAGTCAGGTTACCCATATTGCGATAGATCCAGTCAATCCGCCGCAGGGCAGGACATTCAACCAGAAAGAGGTCAACAAAATAGCTAGGACGCACCAAGACGACCCGACGCATCGTCACGTTTTGGTATGGCCCAGGCTCTTGCCAACTGACCGATGCATCGGCAATCTGGAACGGTCCTTCCTCTCGGAAATGATGGAGTTGCCCGGTCGCCTCCGGTTGGGAAAGACCATCGATGATCACCGTATTATGGCTGATTGTCTGGCGATACCAGCTCTGAAAGAGATCCAGCCCATATCCCGGCGTGCCCAGGTCCGGTGAGAAGCGCTCACCGTGGGCATAGACGATGATGTTCAACTTGTCCGGATGACCATGACCTCCGCCGTGAGGACCGTATTTAAGCAGGAGATACTGTTGTTCATCAAGCGGTTGATTGCGACCGCGTAAAATTGCGTAGCCAGAGTCAGGTAGATGAACACTGGCGAGCGACCCCACGCCTTCTGTTGGCAATGTATCCGGTCCGTAAAGCAGCGCATCCAGACTGTCACGTGGGCCATGCTGATAGGCTCGATGAAGCACTCGACCGAAAAGTGGTTCATCATACCAGGCTGCCGCAACTTCATAAAAGGCAGGTGCTGGCGGAACGCCGTGGCAGCAATCGTCAATCAAGCCAGTAAAATACCAGCAGTCGTTTGTGGCTGGCAAAGTCCCATCCGGGTAGGCACAGAGGATTGGCGCAACGAGCATTTCACGTACCTTCGGTCTGTTCCGGAGATCCATTTCGGGTCGATGAACAGTCGCCTTGATCTGCGCAAGCAGCGCGGCAACCGTATAAAAGTGATAGCTAAACGAGCCCTCAAACCAGAGCCCGTCGTCCATCACCCCATCGCGTAGCTGAACATCAAAGCCATATTGACTATGGATGGCGAAGTCAACCAGGTCGTTTCGTCCAATCAGCAGACCGATGGTACAGATGGCGGCATTGTGCCAGCAGGCAAAGTTGTGAATGTCGTTAAAGTGATGGGTGACAAGATGGTTGGCGACTGGCGCAAATAGCCGGTTCGCAATCGTCGCCTGTTCTGCATCAGAAAGCGCATCACGTACGATGCTGAAAGCCCAAGCAAGTGGCAAAATCCAGACCGACTCGTCAAGGGTTGTGTAGGTCGCCACACCAGGATTGGCAACAGTCCGCTCCACTTGCTGGTAGTTGGCATATTGTTCAGCATATGCCAACAGAATCTGCGTCACCCGCTCGGAATACAAATTGTTATCTTCCAGTCGACCTAGAATGGCCAGACGATAGGCACCCTCTGCCAGACGATTGTTGACAAACCAGCGCCATGCAGCGTCAAAACGCTCACCCGTAATCGTTATGCCATCGACGGGACAGCGGTGGGCGGTTGGTGCAGCAGGGTCAAAGAGTAGCTCCACACCATGTTCGGGGCAAAAGTAGTCATGATAGTAACCCCCAGGGGCACTCTGCACTTGAAGCGGTTGTGCCAGAAAGGTTGCCACTTCAGTGCGCAGTTGCGCCATAGCCGTCTGGAGTTGATCGGAGTTCGTTCGTTGTTGGATCTTCTGCCAATCATTTTCGGATAGGAACATGGGGATGACCCTTTTGGGTTAGTCGGCCAACAGTTACCTGCTTTAGGCCATTCCAGAGAAAAAGTACCCGTAAAATGGAATGTATCACCCTGGAATGGCTTTGGCTTTTCCTTTTGAATCGGGGATTTTATTTTTTGGAAAAGCTTTGCTTCAATGCTGATATGCCCGCACCGTCTTCTGGGCAATCTTCGCCCAGTCTAAACTTTGCGCTCGGCGGTATGCTGCTTCACGAAGAGCAGGTAAATCTTGCTGTTGAATCTCTATCATCGCATCCATCAAAGCGTGGGGGTGGTCTTGATCATAGAGGATACCGACGTGTTCGTCAACTAGCTCTGATAAACAGCCGACCGTGGGCACGATGATGGGGACGCCAAAAGAGAGGGCCGTTATGACCGAACCAGAGGTCAACACATCAACAAAGGGAAAAACGGCGACGTCCGCTGCGTTGAAGTAACGTTGGAATTCCTCGTTCGCAAAAAAGTTCGAAGGCGAAACGACAATACGCGGGTCGGCTTGACGCGCCTTCTCGACAAACTTCTCACCATAGTCTGAATAGACCTTAGCTGCTAGGAGTAAACATAAGTGCTCGTCAGAAAGAGTTGAAAAAGCCTCAACGAGCGCTTCCCACCCTTTATAGGGTCGTACATTGCCAAATGAGCAAAAGACGAATCGATCGTCGGGGATGCCCAACTGCCGACGCGCCACGGTGCGGCTTATCGTGTTGGGATAGGGGTCAATGAAATGTCCGTGAGGAATGACAAAGACACTGTCTGTGCGGTAAAAATGCTGCTGGACAAGAGTACGCGCATGTGGACAGTGAACAATCACCGCTGTCGCCAACTGGGTAATGGCCAAACGAGCCAGATGGTCCAGCTCTCGATTTTCGCTGTCATGGGGGTAAAGGTTGTGAACCGTCCAGACAATCTTGTAGCCAAGGGTGCGTGCGAGCGTCAGGTTGTCGATCACTTCGGCGCAGCGAATCACGCGTTCAGCCAGATCAGGGGCATCATACAGGTGATGAGGCCAGTTGAGATGCAGAATGTCGATCTGACCTTGATTTTGGTGCAGCCACTCCTCGGTGAATTCGTGAGGATGCCCTGCGCTCAACTCCACGCCCACACTGGCCAAAGCACGAGCGAGCAGCCCGCCGTATGGGTTGGCTCGGTCTAGTGATAGGCCCGCTGCCTCCCAGAAAAAGACCCCATGCATAATCTCGTTCCACCTTTGGCCCAATAGCTGACCAATCTTTCCAGTTTTGCAATATAAATTCAAATATTACGACATTGTACCCGCAAATTTGAAATTCGGCTATCTACGATGCGGCCAACGCTTCCAAAGCAACAGCGCGTCACGAAACCGGGATCAAAGACAACGCGTAATGCGACGTTTCTTAGAGAGTGTTTTAAAAGTGTAGGCGAAGGTGAGCAAACGTCGGTTGAGTCACGAAGGTGTATCGAAACCAGCGTTTGCGGGTCGACCCGTTTGGTTTCGATACACCTTCGGCTACTCAACCGGCACTGATCGCACCTTTTAAAACACCCTCTTAGACCAAAAAGCGAGCTCTGGATGTTCACTATATTTTGGCTGTTAGGACTTGGCTCACTCCATCATATGCCTTACGCCCCGTAAACGTATGTTGGTATCAGGCAACTATGAGCGATAAGTCGGCCACTTAGCGTCAAGATTGCAGTTTACGGCTCGCCACAAGTTTATGACCCGAGTAGCCTTTGATTTCGAGATGGAATGTGACGACCTTGCAGGGAATTTTGTGGACAGTGTCACCGTCAGACACGTCTGTTGTCCAAGTTGGGCGACCGTCTAAGAAAAAATCCAACCTATCCATATTGCTGGTTGTAGTGCTGAGGCTAAGCACATCATTCTCCATCCTTATAGGGTCTATATCAAGCTGGTAACAAGGAAGTCCCGAGAGGATCTCATTCGCAAAGAAGATTAAGTCTTTGTTGTTATGCATCAGGTCATCAAATGTCATGTGGTAAAAGATATCTTGTTCATTTACGCCTATATCTTCCAGAATCTGATCGTCATTTGAGCCGACACGCAAGGTGCGACGGAGGGCAACACGCATCGCAACCCCGTTAGGCAACGGGCGAATCGAGGAGCCCTCACTATGCAATAAAGAAACCAATGTTGCGTGATCGAGCACATTTGCTCCGCCAGCTCCAGTATTGCCAGAGACTGTAATTGTTGGACCAATCTGATGATCTGCAAACCCGGCCGCAAATATGTCTGTCGTGCTATAGCTCATTGCATCTGTGATCAGTACAACTGGGCCGTGATAGCGCTGCCCGAGTGAATTAGCCATTGTAGGATCGGTAATTGGAACACCTTTGGAATAAACACTTCCACTCTGCAAGGAACTAGCAATCGATTTACCATAGCTATCGGCCCATTCGCGGCGAAGGTCAGCCATTGCTTGAAGTTCTTCCAGTGGAATCCCAAGTAGATCAGCGGCTTCTTGATCGAAACCGCTGGTTGGCCGACTGCATAGTGCCATCGTCAACTGGCTACAAATGAACTGAGCAGGTTCGGGCTTGATTGTTTGTGGTGTGAACAACTGGAGCAGAAGCTCACCATTGTGAATCAAACCACCTCCGTTGCCGCGAACATCAAGGACCAATCCGTTTCTAGGCATTAGAGCGAGAATTCGCAGGAATTCATTGACAAACTGAATCAAGTTATTGTATTCAAATGTGCGAATGCGGATATAGCCAAAATCAGTGTCATTGTACTTATGAAGGGCAAACTGTAGCACTTCTGGCAGAATTGATTCTGTATTCATATTCACCGCACTGAGATCGATACCTGATAGGTCCACATCTCCCAATTTACGATCAGCACTTTCCACGGCCTGGATAACAGGGGCAATGCGGCTTGATACTTCGAGCACTTCTCGAGCAAAAAGGTGTTTCTTGGCCAAGTGGATCTGTTGCACGCGAGCAGATAGACTGAATTTGGCTGCCTGCTCCCTATTTGTGCCACCATTTGTGCTGTCCTGAGCTTGACGAGACCCAATCGTTGAATCCCAAACGCGCCAGGGGAAGATTATCTCATGAGTCTGGCTGTCGCGCTGGAAAGTGACAACTACCCATTCTTCATCTGGAGGTAATGATCGACCCAAATCTCGAATTGTCAGAGCATTCAATCCAAAGGCGAAACGGGCGGCCAAGTTGCTTCCTTCTTCACGTTCCGCATTGATCTGGACGGCTCGTTCTATAGGAATGCCATTCCAGTGTGTGATCTCAACACCACGTTTGAATTGATCATGATGAAATTCGAATAGCATTCGTGTCACGAAAAATTTGTGCTGATTGTCTGCAAAGCAATCTTGTATCATGAAGGGAAGAAACGCAATTTGTCCTCGGTATGGGGGCGGGAGTTCGTAGTTCGTATGCGCATCACGGAGCCCTTTGAAAATCTCAATCATTTCTCGATGGAAGTAATAATCACCATCATCCGCAACCTGTTGGCTTCGCAGGAGCAATAGTTGTTGCTCTATGTTGACAGCGTGCCGCGCTTTCTTGACAGGTAAGTTCGCATACAGCTGTGTAATTAGAAGTAGTGCTTGGTCAATTATCTGGTGCTTTTCTTGCAATGTGAGCGAATTCTTTGCAGCAAGAACATCGCCTATGCTTTTCGTTTCACGTACTGTTGTCCATGCTGAGCGAAGGATTTTACTATTCCTCAAATCGTAGAGAGCCACTAAGATTGTCCTTTTTTGTTTAAAGATCCTTTGATGAGTATATTCAGGATTCTGAGGGGTGGTTCATTTTAGCTGGATAGATAGGTTTACACTTTTAGAAACAGAAAGAACGTTTATATTCTCTGATTTCGCCGGTTCTCAGAGAGAAAACGGTCTCATATAGATTTTTGTCTATATATCAAAAGTGTAAACCTAATTTTGAACCACCCCGATTCTGAAATTGTCTAACCTATAAAAGACCGTATTTCCCCTCCTTCCTTGCTGGGGTTAAGGGGAATGAAAACATCCGTTTCTACAGTTCCTCCACAGCCTGCAAAGCCGCGTGTATATAGCCGAATGCATAGGCAAATCCAACCTTGCGTGGTTCAGGAGCATCGATGCTAGGGACATGGTCTGGCATGATCATGTACTCATAGCCGACATCTTTGTAAACTTTCAATGCTCTGATCATGTTGATATCGCCCTCATCGGGAAAAACCTCGACGAAGTTCCCCAGCCCGCCTTTGATGTTTCTGAAATGCACGTTGAAGATCTTCTTGCGCTCGCCAAAGTAGCGGATCACATCGAAGATTTCCTCAGCAGGATTCTCCAGGGCCTCAGACATACAACCTTGGCAGAAATTCAGACCGTTGTTTGGACTGTCGTAAAGGTCAATAAGCTTTTTGAAGCCCTCGACCATCCCCAGGGGGCGTGCCACACCCCGATAGGTCTTCCCAACGCCAATGCCCGGATCCGACGGGTGACACGCCATCTGAACTTTGTATTCTTCGGCGACGGGCATGATCTCCTTCAACCAATGGTCGATGCGCTCCCACATCTCATCTTCATCGGCTGGCCCGTCCTCGAACTCACCCAGCGACTGATCCAATTGATCCAACTCGAAGGTCGACAACGTTGCACCGCCACGCCCTGTCTTCGATGGTGTGCGCAGATGCCCCAGGATGGTAATATTGTAGTTCAACCCGCGGATTCCAGCCTCACCCGCCATGCGAACCGTCTCTTTCATCCAATCAATCTGCCGATCCCGCTCATCACTCGGCTTAAGAAAGATGGCACCGGCTTCGTTGACGTAGGCACTGCGTGATCCCAGCGGGATGTGAATCATCTCCATGTTGATGTCATGCTTTGCCCAGCGTTCCTTCATTTCGATTAGCATCTCCTTTGACCATTCCTTCCAGGGCTTGGAAGGCGTCTGATCGACGTTTTTGATGCCCAGTTGAGCCAGCACCTGCATCTCTTCGTCAGTCTGGTCGCCGAACTGTGAGCCGATGTACATGTCTGTAACCCTTTCCGAAGATTCGTTTCATTCGCCAGAGGATAGATCAATCCAGTAGCGCGAGATCGTTTTATCATGACCTTCAATCATGCCTTGATCGTAAAGCTTGCCGCCATTCTTCTCGATAATCCTGATAGAATTATATCTATATCATCAATCAATTATTTCATGAGATAGCGGATTTCACAAGTTTCTTTTCAATTTCGGGGCGTACCCAACTTCTGCGAGCACCTTGACATCTCTCTAGTTTTTTGTTATCAGTTGATGGGCATCATTGGATCTTGGTAGAAGAGGGAGCAATGGAATATTTCTTACCAAACGAAAACGATATCACAGACTATCGAGAGAACGGCTACTGGATCAGTTCCAAATTATTTAGCAACGAAGAGCTGAAGAAATTCTGCCAGCACCACGCCAGGGTGATTGACGGGGAGTACGAGACCGGGCGCACGCCCGACAGCCGTATACCCCAGTCTGGGAAGTCAGAGGTCGTGCAGGTGCTGAATGCCCATTGGTCTGATGTGACGATTGCCCAACTCGTTCTCGACGTGCGCATCGGGGCCATCGCCGCCCGCCTTGCTGGGGTAAGCGGGATACGTCTGTTCCATGACCAGTTGATCTACAAACCACCCCACAGTGGCGACGTCGGCCAGATCGGCTGGCACCAAGACCTGGGATACTGGACCTGCATAGACGACGACCGCACATTGACGGCCTGGGTCGCGCTGGAGGACGTCACCGAGGAAAAAGGGCCCATGGAGGTCGTGCCAGGCAGCCACAAATGGGGTATCCTTGACGAGAACCACTTCAGAGACCTCGACTTAGATGAGCAGATCAGACGCATTGAGGCCAAAAGCGGACGTCCCTTTAAGACCGAGTTATGCACTATGGCGGCTGGGTGCGTCAGTTTTCACAATGGGGCCACCATCCACGGCAGCCGAGCCAATCTAAGCGATCACCCCCGACTCTCGGCAATTGTCCATATGATTCCAG
Source organism: Chloroflexi bacterium TSY (assembly GCA_019217005.1). Next base: position 1,246 of record JAHBNG010000162.1, on the reverse strand, counting down.
ATGGAGCCTGTTATCGCGCCGGTACGTCGGCAGACAAAAATAGTTATAACAAATGGATCCAGGCAGATGGCGATCCCTACGCCGGCCCCTATTTTCCCGTCATCTACCGTGAGGGCGACGAACTGGCCAACGTTTGGGCCGTCGGAAAGCGCTAGTTATCACATCTGCGAATAAACGTTTACGCTGCCCAGAGTCAATTTCTCAACACGATTCTACGACCCGAACGCGCTGACTCAACCGCTGCCTCGACCACCGCCAACCCAGCCAATCCGTCCTCACCGGGAATTGATACAGGGATATCGTCATTGATGGAGCCGGCAAAGGAGTCTAGCAACGCAACGTGCGGGCGTGGTCCACCAGGTTCAACGCCAAAGTCCTGCGTTCCATCTGCTGTGATGACTTGTAGGGTACCTGATGAATCCTTGGCCTGGATGGGTGCAGCCACAATCGTGCCCTCTGTGCCGTAGATCTCCAGCCGATTGAAACGTTCTGGATCATGATTGGCCGTACTCCAGTGAGTGGTAACGACTGCTTGCACTCCGCCTTGGAGCCTCAACAGAAGAGTAGCCGTATCTTCCACGAGAGAATCGGCAGCTAAGGTGTCCACAAATGCACTAACCTCCACAGCAGGACCGCAGAGGAACGAGATCAGGTCGATGCAATGAGTCGCTAAATCCATCAGGGGACCACCGCCACTGATGACGGGATCGTGGTGCCAGACTCCTGGTTGAGGTGGAAAGTATTCAGAGAAGCTAATTCGTGCCGCCGTCACCTGACCAATGGCCCCTTCTGCTAGCAGTTGCTTGATGCGCAGATGACGTGAATTAAAGCGCTGATAGTAGCAGATCATGAGACGCACATTGTGTTTGTCACAGGCCTCGATCATCTGTTGAGCCTGAGTTGTATTCAATGCCATCGGTTTCTCGCACAGCACGTGCTTGCCATGCTGCGCAGCTAAGATCGTCTGTTCAGCGTGGAGGTGAGGTGGCGTCGCGACGTAGACAACATTGATCGCTTCGTCAGCCAGCAATGCCTCGACTGAATCATAGGCGCGTTGCGCACCATGTCGGGTCGCAAACGTTTGAGCCTGCGCCAGATCGCGGCGCATAACAGCGATCAACTGTTGGTCCTGTGCCAGCGCGATTGCTGGTGCCATCTGCCTGTCGGCGATCTTGCCTGCGCCTATAATGCCCCAATTGAGTTTCATTGTTAATCTTATAGCCACATCATTTAAACTTCGGACAAT